>JBKPHH010000046.1:0-25847 GCA_046729795.1 Actinomycetota bacterium
CCTGGGGGGGCCGTGGGCCGGGGGGTGCTCGAGCTCGTGGGCGAAACCTGCTGGATCCCCCACGGGTGGGTGGGGTTTCGGTATGGGGATAGCACCCTGACCATCACGAGAGTGTGAAAAGAGCGTGAAGATCGAGCTGCAGGTTCTCGGAAGCGCCCTGCGCTCCATCGCCGACGAGATGGGCGCCGCCCTCGTTCGCTCGGCCTTCTCGGCCAACATCAAGGAGCGGCGCGACTGCTCGACCGCCCTCTTCGACGCGGGTGGCCGCATGATCGCCCAGGCCGAGCACATCCCCGTCCACCTCGGCGCGATGCCCGACGCGGTCGCCGCCGTCATCGAGCACGGCCCAGGCCCCGACGACGTCTTCATCCTCAACGACCCCTTCGCCGGGGGCACGCATCTGCCCGACATCACGCTCGTTTCGCGCACGCAGGTCGGTTTCGCGGCGACGCGCGCCCACCATGCCGACGTCGGCGCGGCGGAGCCCGGCAGCCTGCCCGCCGAATCGCGGCGCCTCGACGAAGAGGGCATCGTGATCCCGCCGACGCTCCTCGACGAGGCCACCCTCGATCGGCTCGTGGCGCGCATGCGGAACCCGGACGAGCGGCGCAGCGACCTTCGCGCGCAGCTCGCCGCCCACGCTCTTGCCGAACGACGGATCGACGAGCTCTGCGACCGCCGCGGCCGCGAAACGGTCGAACGGGCGATGGACGAGCTGCACGCCTACTCGGAGCGGCGCGTCCGAGCAGGCATCGAACGCTTGCCGGACGGTCGCTACGAGGCGGTCGACTACCTCGAGCCGCCCGGCCGGGAGCTCGAGCTCCGCGTTGCGGTGATGATCGCGGTCGACGAGATCGAACTGGACTTCGCCGGCACCGAGCCCCAGCACGAAGGGAACCTCAACTGCCCGCTCGCGGTCACGCGGTCGGCGTGCTACTTCGTCGTCCGCTGCGTCACCGATCCCGACGTGCCGGCCTCGGGCGGCGCGTTCGCGCCTGTGCGGATCAGCGCGCCCGAGGGGAGTCTCGTCAATGCCCGCCCGGGCGCAGCGGTCGCCGCGGGCAACGTCGAGACGTCGAGCCGGATCGTCGATCTCGTCTTCCTCGCCCTCGGGCAGGCCCTCGACGTGCCGGGCCCAGGTCAGGGCACGATGAACAACGTCACGCTCGGCAACGATCGATTCACCTACTACGAGACGATCGGCGGCGGGCAGGGGGCCTGCCCGACGGCCGACGGCCCTTCCGCCGTGCACGTGGCGATGTCGAACACGCTCTCGACGCCGACCGAGGCGCTCGAGCTCGCCTATCCACTGCGGGTCGAGCGCCACGAGCTCCGCCTCGGGTCCGGCGGCGAAGGGGTGCACCGCGGGGGCGACGGCGTCGTCAGAGAACTGCGCGCCCTGGAGGCCTGCCGGCTCTCGGTGATCAGCGAGCGCCGCCACCGCGCCCCGCAAGGCGCAAGAGGCGGCGCGGCGGGAGCACCGGGTCGAAACCTCCTGAACGGCGAGGAGCTCCCGGCAAAGGCAACCCGCGACCTCGCCCCGGGCGATCTCCTCCGGATCGAGACCCCCGGCGGCGGCGGATACGGCGTACACTGACGCGCCGATGCTCTGGGAGTTTTTGTTCATGATGGTGATCCTCAAGATCCCCATCGTGTACCTCGGTCTGGTGGTCTGGTGGGCCGTCAGAGCCGAGCCGAAACCGCCCGCGGAGGCGGGGCTGATCCCGGCCGTACCCGACCTCGATCCGCGCCCGCCCTGGCAGCCGCGGCGCCGGCCAAGGCGACCGCGCGGCGGCCCGCAGCGGCATGACCGGGCTGCGAGGTCGGCGCGGTCGATCGCGTGAGCACGGCGCCGGTCACGCGCGACCGGCCGGCGGATGCGGTTGCCGGGCTGCTTGCCGCCTGCGCGCTCTTCGCCAGCTTCGTCGCGCTTGCCTACAAGCCGGCGCGGGTCGCGCCCGTCACGATCGCGGTCTCGCTCCTCGCCGTCGCGATGGGCGGACGCCATGCCCGTCTGGCCGGGTACGCGGTCGCTACGGCGACGATCTGCTTCGCCGTCGGCATGACCATCGCCGTCCTGACCGAGAATCCCATCTTCTAGCCCTTGCGCGGGGGAGGACCCCGCGGTGCTAGAACAAAGATGATCGAATGAGCGAGGTCGACGGCCTCAACACCGGATTTGCGCAGGCCCTGCTCGAGGAGTACCTCGAGAACCCCGACGCGGTCCCGGAGGAATGGCGCGAGCTCTTCGAGAGCGGGGACAGCGAGCTCGTGGCAAGCCATCCCGGGCTCGCGCGCCTGCTGCAGACGCTCCGGGGCGACGGGGACGGCCAGGCGGTCGCGCCGGCCGCGCCCGAGGCCGCTCCTGCACCCGCACCCGCGCCGGTCGCGGACGAGACGCTGCTCGAGGCCGTCGCAGCCGCGATGTCGCTCGTCAAGGCGCTTCGCATGCACGGACATCTGGCCGCGCGGCTCGACCCGCTCGGCTCGGAGCCGGTCGGCGACCCGGCGCTCGAGCCGGAGCGGCTCCACCCGCAGCTGACCCCCGGGCTCCAGGCTCGGATTCCGGCCCGCATCCTGCGCGTGCACGTGCCGGGCGAGACGCTCGCCGACGTTCTGCCGCGGCTCGTCGAGACCTACTGCGGGACGATCGCCTACGAGATCGAGCACATCTCCGACCACGAGCAGCGCGTCTGGCTGCGTGCCGCGATCGAGTCGGGACGCTACCGGGGCGACCTCACGGCGGAGGAAAAGCGCACGCTGCTGAGGCGGCTGTCGCGGGTGGAGGCGTTCGAGCGCTTCCTGCGGCGCGCGTTCCTCGGCCAGAAGCAGTTCTCGATCGAGGGGCTCGACACGATGGTGCCGATGCTGGACGAGGCGATCCGGCTCGCGGGCGAGGCGGGCGCGCACGAGGTCGTGATGGGCATGGCGCACCGCGGTCGCCTGAGCGTCCTGGCGCACACGCTCGGCCTCCCCTACGAGTCAATCCTGCGCGAGTTCGAGGGCGAGCGGACGATCGACGCCGTCACCGCCACGCCGGAGGGCGGCACGGGCGACGTCAAGTACCACCTCGGGGCCGAGGGCAACCGTTCGACGGAAGCGGGCGAGATCACCGTCACCCTGGCGGCGAATCCGAGCCACCTCGAGGCGGTCGACCCGGTCGTCGAAGGCAGGACGCGGGCCGAGCAGGCCGACCGCTCCTCGCCCACCGGGCTCACCGACCCGACCGTGGCGATGCCGATCCTGATCCACGGCGACGCCTCGTTCCCCGCCCAGGGGATCGTGGCCGAGACGCTCAACCTCGCCGCGCTGCCGGGCTACTCCACGGGCGGGACGCTGCACCTGATCGCGAACAACCAGATCGGCTTCACCACCGATCCGGTGCAGGGCCGCTCGACGCGCTACTCCAGCGACCTGGCCAAGGGGTTCGACTTCCCGATCGTCCACGTCAACGCCGACGACGCCGAGGCGTGCATGGCGGCGATCCGGCTCGCGAACGCCTATCGCAAACGCTTCGGCCGCGACGTGGTGATCGACCTCGTCGGCTACCGCCGCCACGGCCACAACGAGCAGGACGAAGCCGCGTATACGCAGCCGCTGATGGCGGCGCTGATCGAGGAGCAGCCGACCGTGCGCGAGCAGTACGCCGCGCGGCTCGTCGAGGAGGGTGTCGTCACCGAGGAAGAGGCGGAGGCGATGGTGGCCGAGGTCGACGCCGAGCTGAAAGAGGCGCACGAACGGCTCAAGGCCTCCTTCGGCGGCGAGAGCGACGGGCACGACGGCCGCATCCCCTTCTCCGCGGATGCCGAGGTCGAGACAGCAGTGCCCGAGGAGCGCCTGCGAACACTCAACGCCGAGCTGCTGCGCGTTCCCGAGAGCTTCACCGTCCACCCCAAGCTCGCCAAGCAGCTCGAGCGGCGGACGGCGGCGCTCGACGAGGGCGGGATCGACTGGGGTCAGGCGGAGTCGCTCGCCTTCTCGTCGCTCCTGGTCGAAGGGATCCCGGTCCGGCTGACCGGCCAGGACACCGAGCGCGGCACGTTCTCCCACCGGCACCTCGTCCTGCACGACGCGCAGACGGGCCAGGCGTACACGCCGATCCAGAACCTCGACGAGGCGACGGCGGCGTTCGAGCTGCACAACTCACCGCTCTCCGAGGCCGCGGCGCTCGGCTTCGAGTACGGCTATTCGATCTCGGCGCCGGAGACGCTCGTCCTCTGGGAGGCCCAGTTCGGCGACTTCGTGAACGGCGCCGAGGTAATCGTTGACCAGTTTCTCGTTGCCGGGCTCTCGAAGTGGGGGCAGACCTCACGGCTGACGCTGCTCCTGCCGCACGGCTACGAGGGCAACGGGCCGGAGCACTCGAGCGCGCGGCTGGAGCGGTTCCTGCAGCTGGCCGCGCAGGAGAACATCCGCATCGTCAACTGCACGACCTCGGCGCAGTATTTTCACCTGCTGCGTCGGCAAGCCCTCGACGCGGCCGCCCGCCCGCTCGTCGTGATGACCCCGAAGGGCCTCCTGCGCCTGAAGCAGGCGTCCTCGACCCTGTCCGAGCTCGCGGACGGCGCTTTCAGGCCCGTCCTGGACGACCCGGACGCGGATCACGACGCGGTGCGCCGGCTGATCTTCTGCTCGGGCAAGGTCTATTACGACATCGTTGGCCACGAGGCGCACGAGGGTGCGAAGGAGACCGCGGTCGCGCGGCTCGAGCAGCTGTACCCGTTCCCGGTCAAGCCCACGGCCGAGCTCTTCCGCTCCTACCCGAACCTCGAAGAGGTCGTCTGGGCGCAGGAGGAGCCGCAGAACATGGGCGCCTGGCGCGCGATCCGCCACCGGCTCGAGGAAGCGCTACCGGCGGGCGTCGAGCTCCGCTACGTCGGCAGGCCGTGGCGTGCAAGCCCGAGCGAGGGCTACCCGACCGCCCACCTGCGCGAGCAGGACCGGATCGTGCGCGAAGCGCTCACCTGAGCGCGGACAGGACCCGTTCGAGCGTGGCCTGATCCGCCTCGGCGGCTTCGAGGCGGGGCGCGCGGCGGAAGACCTCCGCCGCGGCCAGATGGAACCCGTCCGGAAGCCCGGCGGCCGCGAACGTCGCCGCGATCTCCTCCATCTCGCCGACCCAGCGCCACCCCTTTCGGCCGGCTGACCGGGCAGCTCGGCGAGCGTGCTCGGGGAGCTCGGGTAGCGACTGGGCCCATTCGTCCAGCAGCGGCGTTTCGACCCCTTCGGCCCGCGCCAGCTCCTGGATCGCAAGCAGCAGTGCCGCCGTGCCCTTTGTCCATCCCGCGTACGCCATCTTGAGCGCGGAGGCCGCGCCGGGTTCGCCGCCGATCACCCGCGCCTCGACGAGCGTGCCTTCGAAGAGCTCGGCGACCCTGTCCGCGTCGCCGCCCGAGAGGTAGAGGCGCGTCGGGGTCGACACCGGCGGCGGGCCGACCACGCCGCCGTCGACGAACCGCGCGCCGCCGGCCTCGATCTCCCTCCCGATGCTTCGCGCCGTCTCGGGTGAGACGGCGTTGGCATCCACAAAGACGCCCCGAAAGCCGACGACGGATCGCGCGACCTCCACCGCGGCGTATGGCGGGCAGACCGACAGGATCACGTCGCTGACGCCCAGGAGCTTCTCGGCGGTTTCCACGTCCTGAAGGCCCGCTGCGTCAGCGCGGCCCGCGGTCGCCGAGCTCCGGCCCGACGACGCCCACAGCACGTTCTCGCCGCGGGCCCGCAGCACCGAGCCGAGCGCCGCTCCCATCTCGCCCGGATGCAGCAGCCCGACCCTCATGAGCGACCCCTGCGGCCTAGGGCCGCCGCCGGCGCTTCTGCATCACCTGCCGCGCCACCCGCGGCCCGTGCTTGCGCACCTGCTGGCGGATCAGCTTGCGCTGCCTGGGCGGAATCCGACGCCAGATGTCCCACGCCGTGAGCGCGAGGCCGAGTGGACCGACGCGGCGCGTGAACAACCGATGGATCGCGGGCATGTCGCAATCCTAACCAGGGACGGCTTGATCTAGCCCATCGAGTCGTTACAATCCGCCGCCGACCCCAGAAGCTCCAACCTTGTCGGGAGGAGGACTATGCCGGTAGACACAACGACGCTGTTTTCACAAGTGATCCAGGACCATCTGGAACTGAAAGAGAAGAACGCGGAGCTCGATCGGGAACTGCCGCTCGAGCGGTACCGCAACGAGGATCCATTCGAGAACCACCCCCTGTTCAAGACGGAAGAGCAGGCCCGCCTCGAGGAGACCATGGACGGCGAAGAGCCGGCCGTGGCGGTCGAGAACAACGTGCTCAAGTGGCCGGGCGAAGACGGCGAAGAGCAGGAGATCGAGGCGCACGACAGCCTGTGGGGCCGTTCTCGCGACTTCGACTGGGGAGACTGAGCGCAGAGACCGCAAATTGCGGTCGCGACCATAGTTTCGACCTGTCCCGGCGGGGTAGCCTCCTGCGAACGCAAACGACGCCAAGGGAGTGGAACGCATGAGACTGTTGCTCGCTGGAGCGCTCGGAGCCGCGCTCGCATACTTCTTCGATAGGGACAACGGCACCCGTCGGCGCAAGATGGCGGTCGACCGTGCCGGGGGTTTCTTCCGCCAGCGGGTCCGCGACGCCGCCCGCGCCGGCCGGGGCGTCGCCGCCGAGGCGTACGGCGCCAAGCAGAAGGTCGCGCACCGCAAGGAAGCCGAGAAAGAGCAGCCCGACGACGTCACGCTGGCGCGAAAGGTCGAGAGCGAGATCTTCCGCGACGCGGACGTCCCGAAGGGAAAGATCAACGTCAACGTCGAGGACGGCGTGGTCTACCTGCGCGGCGAGCTCGAGCAGCGCGATCTGATCAAGGATCTCGAGAACCAGGCGCGTCAGGTGCAGGGCGTGCTCGGCGTCGAGAACCTCCTGCACGTGCCCGGCGAGGAAGCACCCGCGAAGCCCGAGTAACCGTCTGACCGAAAATCTAGAGTCGGCCTATGGAGGCCGAATCGTGTCTGCGCTGCGGCGCGGCGATGGAGTGGCGGCACGGCACGTGGCAGTGCCCGCGCTGCCGGTTCAAGCTCGGCTGCTGCGAGGGCGAGGGCCCCGCCGCCTGCAGCTCGTCTACTGAGGAGGGGCGGCCGGAGGTGGGGGAGGCGGCGGCTTGATGCCGCGCTCCCGGACAAAGACCTGGGTCGCCGAGACACGGCAGTTGTTGCGCTCGCTTTGCTCGGCGACGGCGCGCCTCGCGTCCGCGCAGGCGATCACCCAGTACGTCGCCGGTACGACCGGAACGCGCACGACGACGACGGTGAGGCCTTTGGAGCTCTTGCCGGCTCGCAGCGAGGGAACCGAGCGTCCCCCGGCGAGCGAATCGTTTGCGCTCTTCACCCGGTCGTTGGAGAAGTAGAAGCGGGTCGCCGAGCGGCGGGCAGTCGCGCGGCCGCGGTTCTTGGTCGTGTCGGCGACGGTGAACCGGCTGCCGGGCCTTGCGGCGGCGGGCGGCTTGGAGAGGCTCGTTTCGGCCAAGTCAGGCCGACCGCCCTGGCTCGAGGACCACGCAGGAACAGCCGCTGCCGCGGCCAGGAGGGGCGCGACGAGCAGCGCATGCTTTCGCACGGCCTCGAATCTGCCCGATAATGCAGCCCTGCAAACCCTGGACCCACGGGCATTGGAGGACGAGGGCACGGCCTCTGCGGGTGCACCAGACGTCGGCCTGATCGGCGTGCGCAAGAGCTACGGCGACGTAGTTGCCGTGGACGGCGTCGATCTCGAGGTCCGGGCCGGCGAGTTCTTCACGCTGCTCGGTCCCTCGGGCTCCGGGAAGACGACCACGCTCCGCCTGATCGCCGGTTTCGAACGCCCGGACGAGGGCCGGATCGAG
The DNA here is from genome assembly GCA_046729795.1 of Actinomycetota bacterium. GTDB lineage: Bacteria > Actinomycetota > Thermoleophilia > Gaiellales > Gaiellaceae > JBKPFU01. Next base: position 7,850 of record JBKPHH010000046.1, read on the forward strand.
CTCGCCGGTCGTGACGTCGGCCGCCTCCCGCCGTACGCCCGGGATGTGAACACGGTGTTCCAGGACTACGCGCTGTTCCCACACATGACCGTTGGGCAGAACATCGCCTACGGGCTGCGCGTGAAGGGCGTGCCGCGCCGGGAGCGGGCGGCGCGGGTCGAGGAAACGCTCAACATCGTCCGCCTCCCCGGCCTCGGAGACCGCAAGCCGTCCCAGCTTTCCGGCGGCCAGCGCCAACGGGTCGCTTTGGCTCGTGCCCTCATCAACCGGCCCCAGGTGCTGCTCCTCGACGAGCCGCTCGGGGCCCTCGATCTCAAGCTGCGCCAGGAGATGCAGGTCTTCCTCAAGCAGCTGCAGACCGAGCTCGGCACCACCTTCATCTACGTTACGCACGACCAGGAGGAGGCGCTGACGATGAGCGACCGGCTCGCCGTCTTCAACCACGGCCGGATCGAGCAGGTCGGGGCGCCCGCCGACGTCTACGAGCATCCCCAGAACGAGTTCGTCGCCGGTTTCGTCGGCGTCTCGAACGTGATCGAGCGCGACGGCCGAACGCTGACGGTCAGACCCGAGAAGATCCGCCTCTCCGCGGACGGCGCGCAACCTGGCCCGGGAACGCACGTCGAGCGGGGCAACGTGCGTGACGTCGTCTACGTCGGCATGGTCACGCGCTACATCGTCGAGCTCGACGACGGGGGCGAGCTCGTCGTTATCCGCCAGAATCTCGAGACTTCCTCGACCGAGGCGCTCGACGCCCGCGGGCGGCGGGTCGTCCTCGAGTGGCGCCCAGAGCACGCACTGGAAATCGACCGGGGGGAAACGGAGGCACGCACATGAAGCAGGCGCGAAGGCGCACGGTCGGCTGGGCGGCATTCGCCCTGCTGACGGCCGTGCTCGCCGTGCTCGCCGCGGGCTGCGGCGGAAACGGCGGCGAAGAAAAGAGCGGGAAGAGCGAGCCGAACCTGCCGACCAAGATCGGTCCCGGGGAGGGCTCGCTGAACGTCGTCGTCTGGGAGGGCTACGCGCAGGATCAATGGGTCAAGCCGTTCACGCAGCAGACGGGCTGTGTCGTCCACCGCAAGTACGCGGGCTCCTCGGACGAGATGGTCACGCTGATGCGGCAGGGCGGAGGCAGCCAGTACGACCTGGTCTCGGCCTCCGGTGACGCGAGCCTGCGGCTGATCCGCGGGAAGGACGTCCAGCCGGTCAACCCCGACCTGATCCCCGACTACGACGACTTCATCGAGGAGCTGAAGTCGCCGCCGCACAACACCGTCGACGGCGTCCACTACGGGATCTCGCTGCAGTGGGGCCCGAACACGCTCCTCTACAACACGACGAAGGTGAAGCCGGCGCCGAAGAGCTGGGCGGCGATCTACGACAAGAAGTACAAGGGCCTGGTCACCGTCCCGGACAACCCGATTCAGATCGCCGATGCCGCGCTCTACCTCTCGAAGACGAAATCGGAGCTCGGCATCGAGGATCCGTACGAGCTGAAGGCCGACCAGCTCGATGCGGCCGTCACCCTGCTCAAGCAGCAGCGGCCGCTGATCAAAAAGTACTGGGCGCTCGCCTCGGACGAGATCGACCTGTTCAAGAACGGCGATGCGGTCATCGGCGCCTCGTGGCCGTACCAGACGAACACGCTGAAGGCCGACAAGGTTCCCGTCGCCGACCTGATCCCGGAGGAGGGCGCAACTGGGTGGGCGGACAGCTACATGCTGTCGGCCAAGGCCAAGCACCCCAACTGCGCCTACGAGTGGATGAAGTGGGTCTCGACCCCGAAGGTGCAGGCGCAACAGGCGATCTACTTCGGCGAGACGCCGGCGAACACGAAGGCGTGCGTGGAGATGGACAAGATCTCCAAGGGCTCCTGCGCGCAGTACCACGCCGACGCACCGGCCTCGTACTTCAAGAGCATCAAGTTCTGGAAGACGCCTTCGGCCGACTGCGGCAACGGCGACAAGGACTGCACGGACTACACCGTCTGGCAGCAGAAATGGCAGGAGATTAAGGGGTAAGACTGTCGACTCAGGCAGCACCGGCGGGCCGCTCGATCCCTGCGGCCCGCCGTCGCCTCTCGGCGGCGTTCTGGCGACGGCCCTGGCTTCGCGGGTCGCTGCTCCTGATTCCGCCGCTCGGCTGGTTCGTCCTCATCTACCTCGCCTCGCTCGTGGTTCTGTTCGTCTCGGCGTTCTGGCGGGTCGATCCCTTCACGGGAGACATCGTCCACGACTGGGGCCTGACGAACTTCGACACGATCATCCACGACGAGACTTACCGCCGGATCGCGCTGCGAACGATCGGGATCGCGGCCGCCGTCACGCTCACCGACGCGGTGCTCGCCTTCCCGTTTGCCTACTACATGGCGCGGGTGGCGTCGCCGCGGACTCGGACGATCCTGTTCGTCTGCGTGCTGCTGCCGCTGTGGTCGAGCTACCTCGTGCGCGTCTACGCCTGGCGGCTCATCCTGGCGAAGAACGGCGCGGTCAACTGGTCGCTGGCCGAGATCGGCCTGCCGAGCATCGGCGTCGCGTACTCGAACTGGGCGATGTGGATCGTCTTCTCGTACATCTGGCTGCCGGTCATGATCCTGCCGGTCTACGCCGCGCTCGAACGGATCCCCGACTCCTACATCGAGGCCTCGCGCGACCTGGGCGCGAAGGGTTGGCGGACGACGCGTAGCGTCGTGCTCCCGCTGGCGCTTCCCGGCGTGATCGCAGGCTCGATCTTCACCTTCTCGCTCACCCTCGGCGACTTCATCACGCCGATCCTCGTCGGCGGCGCGGGCTCGGACTTCATCGGCAACGTCGTCTACCGCAACGTCGGGGTGTCCAACAACGTCCCCTTCGCGGCCGCATTCGCTCTGGTGCCGGTGATCGTGATGGGGATCTACCTCCTGATCGCGCGGCGGCTGGGCGCGTTCGAGGCCTTGTAGGTGGAAACCCTCGCCACCCGCATCGCGCTTCGCGTCTGGACCGGCTTGACGCTGCTGTTCCTGTTCACCCCGATCGCGATCATCGTCGTCTACGCGTTCAACTCCTCGAACATCCAGAGCTGGCCGATCTCCGGCTTCTCGACGAAGTGGTTCTCGTCGACCTGGCACAACCAGGAGGCGCGAGACGCGTTCTGGCTGTCCGTCAAGGCGGGGCTCCTCTCGACGGCGATCGCGGTGGTGCTGGGATCGGCGGCGGCGTTCGCCGTCGACCGCTTCCGCTTCTTCGGCCGCGAGACCGTCTCGTTCATCGTCGTCCTGCCGATCGCGCTGCCCGGGATCATCACCGGGATGGCGCTGAACTCGTTCTTCGTCTTCAACGGGATCGACCTGGCGCTTTGGACGATCGTGATCGGCCACGCCACCTTCTGCATCGTGATCGTCTACAACAACGCGCTCGCGCGGCTGCGCCGAACCTCGTCGTCGCTCACCGAGGCGTCGATGGACCTCGGCGCCGACGGCTGGCAGACCTTCCGCTACATCACGCTCCCGATCATGTCGACGGCGCTGATCGCCGGCGGGCTGCTCGCGTTCGCGCTCTCGTTCGACGAGGTCGTGGTCACCTACTTCACCGCGGGTGCCCAGAACACCCTCCCGCTCTGGATCTTCGGGAACATCCGCCAGGGACAGGAGCTTCCGCAGGTGAATGTGGTCGCGCTCGTCATGATCCTCGGCGCGATCATCCCGGTCGCGATCGCGCAGCGTTTGACCCGCGAAACCGGCATTCTGCGCCGGAGGTGAGCTAGGTTTGTCCTGGTCGAGTCTGGAGGGTTGATGTGAGCGTCACGGTTTCCCAGCACAAGAACTTCGTGGGCGGCGAATGGGTCGACGCTGCCGACGGCGGCACGATGGAGGTCCTGAACCCCGCGACGGGAGAGACGATCGCCGAGGTCCCGAGCGGGACGGCGGCGGACGTCGACCGCGCGGTCGAGGCGGCGAAGAAGGCATTACCGGAGTGGCTCGAGACGACGCCGCAGGAGCGCTCCGAGCTGCTGCTCAAGCTGGCGCAGGTGATCGAGGACAACGCTGAGGAGCTGGCGCAGCTCGAGTCGCAGAACGTCGGCAAGCCGCTCGCCGCCGCGCGCGACGAGATGCCCGTCTCGGCGGACAACTTCCGCTTCTTCGCCGGCGCCGCGCGGATGCTGGAGGGCAAGTCCGCAGGCGAGTACATGCAGGGCTACACGTCGATGATTCGGCGCGAGCCGATCGGCATCGTCGGCGGGATCACTCCCTGGAACTACCCGTTGATGATGGCCGTCTGGAAGATGGCGCCCGCGCTGGCAGCCGGGAACGTCCAGGTGCTGAAGCCGTCCGAGCAGACACCGCTGACGACACTCCGCTTCGTGCAGCTGTCCGAGGAGATCCTGCCCCCCGGCGTCCTGAACGTGATCACCGGCGACGGCGTCCCGGTGGGCGAGGCGATCGTCAAGCACCCCGACGTCCGCCTGGTCTCGCTCACGGGCGACGTCGAGACGGGGAAGATCATCGCCCGCACCGCAGCCGACACGCTCAAGCGCGTCCACCTCGAGCTGGGCGGTAAGGCGCCGGTGCTCGTCTTCGACGACGCCGATCCGGCCGCCGTTGCCGAGGGGATCAAGATCGCCGGCTACTGGAACTCTGGCCAGGACTGCACCGCGGCATCGCGCGTGGTCGCCGGGCCGAAGATCTACGACAAGCTGCTCGAGGAGCTTGTCCCGGCGGTGGAGTCGCTCTCTGTCGGCGATCCCGCCGAGAACGAGGAGCTCGACATGGGGCCGGTCATCTCCAAGGACCAGCAGGACCGCGTCTTCGGCTTCCTCGAGCGGGCGAAGGGCGCCAACGTGCTGACCGGCGGCGACTCGAACGGTGACCGCGGCTTCTTCGTCAAGCCGACCGTGATCGTCGACGTCGGCCAGGAGGACGAGCTCGTCCAGCGCGAGGTCTTCGGTCCTGTTGTGACCGTGCAGCGCTTCGCCGACGACGATCAGGCGATTGCCTGGGCGAACGACGTCGACTACGGGCTGGCGGCATCGGTCTGGACCCGGGACGTCGGGCGCGCCCTAAATGCGGCTCGAAAGCTCCAGTTCGGGACGGTCTGGATCAACGACCACATCCCGTTGGTGTCGGAAATGCCGCACGGCGGCTACAAGCAGTCCGGCTACGGCAAGGATCTGTCCTCCTACTCGCTCGAGGACTACACGAACGTAAAGCACGTGATGGCGAAGATCGACTGATCCTGGTTGCAGCAATGCGAGGCGGCGTGGTTCAATCGCCTCGCATTGCGCAGGGGAGCGGTTAGCCGCGCACGGCACCTGGACGCCGTGGACAAGCGCATCATCGAGGCGCTGCAGCAGAACGGGCGCGAGTCGTTCCGGCGCATCGCGACGGAGATCGGCGTCTCTGAGGCGACCGTGCGGGCTCGGTACGCGCGCCTGCGCGACGACAACATCCTCCAGGTCACCGCGGTCACGAACCCGCTTGGCCTCGGCTTCGACGGGCAGGCGATGGTGGGAATCCGCACGGCGGGCTCCCCCGAGCCGGTCGCCGACGAGATCGCCAAGTGGGACGAGGCCGACTACGTCGTGATCACGGCAGGTCAGTTCGATCTGCTGGTCGAGCTCGTCTGCAAGGACCGCCGCCATCTGCTCGACGTCACCAACCGCATGCGCGCGCTCGACGGCGTCGTCTCGACCGAGAGCTTTCTCTACCTCGAGCTCTGGAAGCAGCTCTACGACTGGGGCGCGCGCATCAACGGCCAGCCGGTGGGGGCTTGATGGCGGTCGAGGAGCTGGCGGCGCCGGAGGCCCGGTCGGCCGAGGCGCCCGCCGACGTCCGTCTCGCCGAGGTGACCAAGCACTTCGACGACGTGACCGCCGTCGACGATCTCTCGCTCGAGGTCGAGCGGGGCAGCTTCTTCGCGCTGCTCGGGCCGTCGGGGTGCGGCAAGACGACGACGCTCCGCATGATCGGCGGCTTCGAGGAGCCGACCGAGGGAACGATCTACCTCGGCGACCGTGACGTGACCGGCCTGCCGCCGTACAAGCGGGACGTCAACACGGTCTTCCAGTCCTACGCGCTGTTCCCGCACCTGACGATCTACGAGAACGTCGCCTTCGGCCTGCGCCGCAAGAAGGTCAAGGGCGAGCGGCTGCGCGGCCAGGTGAACGAGATCCTGCGCCAGGTCGGTCTCGAAGGCTTCGGCAAGCGGCGGCCGCGCCAGCTGTCCGGCGGGCAGCAGCAGCGCGTCGCGCTCGCCCGCGCGCTCGTGAACCAGCCGCGCGTGCTGCTGCTCGACGAGCCGCTCGGCGCGCTCGACCTCAAGCTCCGCAAGCAGATGCAGCTCGAGCTCAAGGCGATCCAACATGACGTCGGCATCACCTTCATCCACGTCACGCACGACCAGGAGGAGGCGATGACGATGGCGGACCGGATCGCGATCATGAACAACGGCCGGATCGAGCAGCTCGGGACGCCCACCGAGCTCTACGAGCAGCCCCAGACGGCGTTCGTCGCCTCGTTCCTCGGCATCTCGAACCTCCTGCCCGGCACGGTGTCTGGGCCGGAGACGGTGCGGCTGGACGAGGGAAGCGAGATGCGCGTGCCGCCCGAGGCGCTGCAGGGCCGCAGCGGCCGCGTCGCCGTCGGCGTCCGCCCGGAGAAGATCCGCCTCGGGCATGGCGAGGAGAACCGGCTCACCGGGCAGCTACTCGAGACCGCCTACGTGGGCGTCGCGACCCAGTACGTCCTCGAGACGAGGGCGGGCAACATCAGCGTCTACGTCCAGAACAGCGAACCGGCGCGATCCGATATCGCGCCGAGCGAGATCTCGTGGAGCCCCGACTCCACGTTCGTCGTCGACTCGACAGAGGGAGGAGCATGACCGACTACCTGACCCGAAGAGAGTTGATCGAGCGGGCCGCGGCAGGAGGCGCGGTCCTTACCCTCCCCGGCCTGTTGGCCGCCTGCGGCAGCGGGAACGGCGGCAGCGAGTCCAAGAGCAAGTCCAGCAGCAAGGACACGACTCTCGCCTCGACGCTGCGCTTCTCGAACTGGCCGTATTACATCGACACGAAGGGCCAGTCCTACCCGTCGCTCGTGCAATTCCAGAAGAAGACGGGCGTCCACGTCGACTACGTCCAGGACATCAACGACAATGCGGGGTTCTTCGGGAAGATCCAGGGCCCGCTCTCGCGCGGACAGTCGATCCACCGGGACATCATCGTCCTCACCGACAACGACCGGTATCTCGCGCTGATGATCAAGAAGGGCTGGGTCGAGAAGCTCGACAAGTCGGCGATTCCGAACATCAAGAACCTGATCGCCGTCCAACAGCACCCGAGTTTCGACCCGGACCGCGAATACTCGCTGCCCTGGCAGTCGGGGATGACGGGCATCGCGTACAACGACAAGCTGGCCGATCCGGTGCTGTCCGTCGACGACTTGCTCGAGAACGCGAAACTGAAGGGCAAGATCACGTGCCTGAACTCGATGGGCGACGCGCTCACGCTTGTGATGCTCGCGAACGGAGACGACCCCTCCAAGGTGACGGACAAGTCTTTCAACGCTGCCTTCAACCGGGTCAAGAAGGCCGTCGACAGGAAGCAAATCCGAGCGTTCACCGGCAACGACTACGCGCCAGTGCTTGCCAAGGGCGACCTGGCCGCGGCGATGTCGTGGTCGGGCGACATCGCGCAGCTCGGCAACGCCCACATCCACTGGAACGTGCCGAAGGATGGCGGCGCCCTCTGGACGGACAACATGCTGATTCCGAAGGGCGGCGACGTCTACACGGCGTCGGTCTACATGAACTACGTCTACGACCCCAACGTCCAGGCCCTGATGGAAGCCGGCGACGCCAAGCGGAAGATCACCGGCATCTACTACATCCCGCCCGTGAAGGGCGCGAAGGAGGCGGCGCTGAAGCTGGATCCGACGGTCGCCAAGAACCAGCTCGTCTTCCCGTCGGAGGCGACGCTCGACAGCGTCCACCTCTTCGACAGCGACGCGCTGAACAACCAGAAGTACCTCACGCAATGGCAAAACCTCATCTCCGGCTGACGGCTTGGGCTTCTTCCACCGTCACCGGGGACTGACGCCGTACCTGCTCCTCGCGCCGGGCATCCTGTGGCTCGCCGTCTTCTTCCTGGTCCCGCTCGGCTTCCTCGCGTACCAGTCGCTGGAGTCGGGCAACATCGACTTCGGTTACGCGTTCACGTGGTCGTGGGGCAACTACTGGACCGCGATCCGCGATTACCGCGACCAGTTCATCCGCTCGCTCGAGTACGCGGGCATCGCAACCCTCCTCGCGCTGCTGATCAGCTACCCGGTTGCGTACTGGATCGCGTTCCGCGGCGGCCGCTGGAAGAACCTGCTGCTGCTCGGCATCGTTGCGCCGTTCTTCGTCACGTACCTGATCCGCACGCTCGCGTGGCAGAACATCCTGAGCGACAACGGCATCGTCGTCTCGACACTCCGTAACGCGCACCTGCTCGGCTCGGACGGGAGGCTTCTGAACACCTCCGTCGCCGTGGTCGCGGGGATCACGTACAACTTCCTGCCCTTCATGGCGCTGCCGCTGTACGTGTCGCTCGAGCAGATCGACGGGGGGCTGATCGAAGCGGCGGAGGACCTCTACGCGAGCAAGCTGCACGCGTTCCTGCGCGTCACGCTCCCGCTCTCGCTCCCGGGCGTGGTCGCCGGGACGCTGCTGACGTTCATCCCCGCTGCCGGAGACTTCATCAACGCGCAGCTGCTCGGGTCGCCGAACAACCACATGATCGGGAACGTGATCCAGTCGAAGTTCCTGGAGCTGACCGACTACCCGGCCGCGGCGTCGATGTCGTTCCTCCTGATGGCCGCGATCCTGATCGCCGTCGCCCTGTACGCGCGGGCAGTCGGGACCGAGCAGCTGACGGGGACGGCCGCATGAGCGCTGTCGCGGCCGTGTCTCGGCGCGAGCGCGCCGGAGTGCCCTCGAAGGCGTGGGCCCTCGTCAAGCACCACATCCTGACGGTCTACTCGATCCTCTTCTTCGCCTACCTGCTACTGCCGATCGTCGTCGTCGCCGTTTTCTCCTTCAACGACCCGACTGGGAAGTTCAACTACACGTGGCAGGGCTTCACGTGGGACAACTGGCGCTACTGGGACGGCGTGCCCGGGATCCGCAGCGCCATCATCCTGTCGCTGGAGATCGGCCTGCTCGCGAGCGTCGTGGCCACCGCGCTAGGGACGCTGATCGCGCTGGCGCTCGTCCGCTACGGCTTCCGGGGCCGCGGGACGACGAACATCCTCATCTTCCTCCCTCTCTCCACGCCGGAGATCGTGCTCGGCGCGTCGCTGCTCACGCTGTTCCTGAATCTGACCTGGATCGACTTCGGCTTCTGGACGATCCTGATCGCGCACATCATGTTCTGCATCAGCTTCGCGGTCGTGACGGTGAAGGCGCGCCTCGTCGGCTTCGACCGCCACCTCGAGGAGGCGGCAATGGACCTTGGCGCCAACGAGTGGACGACCTTCCGCAAGGTGACCCTGCCGCTGATCGCGCCGGCGATCCTCGCCGCGCTGCTGCTCTGCTTCGCGATCTCGATCGACGACTTCGTCGTGACGTACTTCAACTCGGGATCGGAGATCACGTTCCCGCTGTTCGTCTGGGGTGCCGCACGGATCGGCGCACCGCCGCAGGTGAACGTGATCGGCACGGCTATTTTCGTCGTCGCCCTCACGGCCATGCTTCTGAACGTCCTCTTGCAAAACCGTCGTGCGAAAGGAGCTTTCGTATGACCGAGATCGCCGCTACCCCGTTGTCGTCCGAGGAGCTGCAGAAGGCCGCGCGCGAGCACCTCTGGCTGCACTTCACGCGCATGGGCGGCTACCAGAAGACCGAGGTGCCGGTGATCGTCCGCGGCGAGGGGTGCTACCTCGAGGACGCCAACGGGAAGCGGTATCTCGACGCGCTCGCCGGTCTCTTCGCAGTCAACATCGGCTATTCGTACGGCGAGGAGATCGGGCAGGCGGCGCTCGAGCAGATGCGCGAGCTGCCGTTCTACACGAACTGGTCCTACGCGCACCCACGCGCGATCGAGCTCGCGGCGGAGGTCGCGTCCCTCGCGCCCGGCAACCTCAACCGCGTCTTCTTCGTCTCCGGGGGCTCGGAGGCTGTGGAATCGGTCTGGAAGCTGGCGCGGCAGTACCACGCGGCGCGCGGTGAACGCCGGTGGAAGGCGATCTCCCGCAACGTCGCCTACCACGGCACGACGATGGGCGCGCTCTCGATCAACGGCATCCCGGCGCTCCGCACGCCTTTCGAGCCGCTCGTGCCGGAGGTCGCCCACGTGCGGAACACGAACCGCTACCACCGGCCGCCCGAGGAGACGGAGGAGGCGTTCACCCAGTTCCTGCTCGACGATCTCGAGCAGGCGATCGACGCTGCCGGCCCCGAGACCGTGGCGATGGTGCTCATGGAGCCCGTGCAGAACGCCGGCGGCGCGTTCACGCCGCCCAAGGGCTACTTCCAGGGGGTCCGCGCGCTGTGCGACGAGTACGGAATCCTGCTCTGCGCCGACGAGGTGATCACCGGCTTCGGCCGCATCGGCTACTGGTTCGCCTCGGAGCGCTACGACATCCGCCCCGACTTGATCACCTGCGCGAAAGGTCTCTCCTCGGCGTACGCATCGATCGGCGCCGTTGTCACGGCCGATCACGTGATCGAGCCCTTCCTGGACGACAAGTCGATGTTCACGCACGGAATCACGTTCGGAGGCCACCCGGTCATGTGCGCGATCGCGCTCAAGAACATCGAGATCATGAAGCGCGAGCGGATTCCCGAGACCGTCCGCGAGAACGAGGACATGTTCCGCTCCAAGCTGGGGCAGCTGCTCGAGCTCCCGATCGCGGGCGACCTGCGCGGCGCCGGCTGCTTCTATGCGCTCGAACTCGTCAAGGACAAGGAGACGCGCGAGACGTTCAGCGACGAGGAATCCGAGTCGCTCCTGCGCGGGTTCCTCTCGCCCCGCTTGTTCGAGCGGGGGCTGATCTGCCGGGCGGACGACCGCGGCGACCCGGTCATCCAGATCTCGCCGCCGCTCGTCGCCGGAGCGGAGGAGTTCGACGAGATGATCGGGATCCTCGGAGACGTGCTGACGGAGGCCTGGGAGCGGGTTCAGAAGCCGTCGTAAGCCGACGGCCCTGGTGGGCCGACGAGGCGGGTGGGCTCGAGGAGGCGCCGCCGCTCGAGGGTGACCTCCGCGTCGACGTGGCGATCGTCGGCGGCGGCTATACGGGGCTCTGGACCGCGCTCGCGCTACGGGAGCGGGAGCCCTCGCTCGAGGTTGCCGTCGTCGAGGCGGACCTGTGCGGGGACGGGCCGAGCGGCCGCAACGGCGGCTTCCTGCACGGCTACTGGTCGAGCCTCGACCGGCTGCGCGAGACCTTCGGCGACGGCGGTGCGCTCGCGGTCGCCCAGGCCTCGTCGCAGATCGTTCCGGCAGTGCGCGATTGGTGCGAGCGGCACGGCGCTGACGTCTGGCTGCGCGAGAGCGGCCTGCTGCGGGTCTCGGCCGCGCCGGCGCAGGACGAGGCGGTCGAGCGCTCGGCGGCCGCGGCACGCGAGCTCGGCGTGGACGAGGAGGCTGTGCCGCTGTCCCGCGAGGAGGTCGCGGCGCGCTGCAGTTCGCCAGTCTTCCGCCGCGGGGTCTTCTTCCGCGACGGCGCCACGGTCCAGCCGGCGCGCCTGGTGCGCGCCCTCCGTCACGAAGCAATGGCTTGTGTTGCATTGCACGAGCACACGCCGGTCCGGCGGCTCCGCCGTGGGTCCCGGAACGTGCTCGAGACCCCTCGTGGTCGGGTGACGGCCGAAACGGTCGTGCTTGCGACCAACGCCGCGTTGACCGGCTGGCGGCCCGCCGCACGCTCGCTGACGAACTTCGGCAGTTACGTCGTGCTCACCGAACCGGCGCCGGAGCTCCTCGACGAAATCGGCTGGACCGGCGGCGAGGCGATTGTCGACGGCCGGATGTTCCTGCACTACTTCCGGACGACGAACGACGGGAGAGTGCTGATGGGAAGCGGCTCGGGCCCGATCGGCTTTCGGGGCGGGATCGACGAGCGCTTCTGGACGGACCGCCCGTCCGTGGCCCGCGCGGAGGCGGGCCTGCACCGCCTCCTACCGGCCTTTCGGGACGTGCGCGTCGAGCGCGCGTGGGGCGGCCCCATCGACGTGTCCGCCGACCACTTTCCCTTCTTCGGAACCGTCGGCGAGAGCCGGGTCCACTACGCCGCTGGCTACTCGGGGAACGGGGTCGGCCCGAGCTGGCTCGGCGGCCAGATCCTCGCTTCGCTGGCACTGGGGACCGAGGACGAATGGACAGGTCTGCCGCTTAGGCGATGCAACACAAAGTCATTGCCGCCGGAGCCGTTCAAGCGCTTCGGCGGAGGGGTGGTGCGCACGTCGATCATGGCCGTCGAGGAGGCGGAGGAGGAGGGCCGGCGCCCGGCGCTGGCTGCTCGGGTCGGCGCCTCGCTCCCCCGCCTGTTCGGACTCCGCCTGGGGACGCGTTAGGAAGGGCGGGCCGAAAGCTTCACCTTCACCGTGTGGCTCTGGCCGCCGCGGACGTAGGTGATCGAGATCGTGTCGCCGGGTTTCTTGGCCCCGATCACGCTCTGCAGCTCGTCCGCGGAGCCGATGCTCGAGCCGTCGATCTCCGTGACGACGTCGCCGGCCTTGAGCCCGGCGTCGGCGGCGGGCGCTCCGCTCCGCACCTCGGCGATCCTCGCCTGCTCGGCGTTCCCGTCGAGCGAGACGCCGAGGTAGGCGTGCTCGGCCTTGCCGGTCGCGAGGATCTGCGAGACGACCGAACGCACCGTGTTGGACGGGATCGCGAAACCGACGCCGTCGTTGCCGCCGGACTCGCTCTCGATCTGCGCGTTGACGCCGATCACCTGACCCTGCTGGTTGAACAGCGGGCCGCCGGAGTTGCCGTGGTTGATCGCCGCGTCCGTCTGGATCGAGTCGTCGATCGCGAAGTTGTTCGGCGAGGTGATCTGGCGGTGCAGGGCGCTGACGATCCCGCTCGTCACGGTCTCGGCGAGCCCGAAGGGACTTCCGATCGCGACGACGCCGTCACCGACGGCGACCTTGCTCGAGTCGCCGAGCGAGAGCGGCTGCAGCACCGAGGACGGCGCGTCGACCTTCAGGACGGCGAGGTCGGTCGAGCTGTCCGTGCCGACCACGGTCGCGCGATAGGTCTTGCCGTTCCAGAACTTGACCGAGATCGACGTCGCGCCGTCGACGACGTGCTGGTTCGTGACGATGTGGCCGCTCGAGTCGTACACGAACCCGGAGCCCTGGGCCTGCTGCGACTGCGAGCTGCCGAAGGGCGTCTGCGCCTGGCTCGACACGGTGACCTGCACGACGCCCTTGTACGAGCGCCGGTAGATCTGGTTCACCGAGAGCGGGCTCTCGCTCGCGGCCGGCTGCGAGTCGCTAACCGTGACCTGGCGGACGACGGTCTTTGTGCCGCCGGAGGAAAAGGCTGCGTAAGTCGCGGCTCCGCCACCGGCCGCAAGGCCGGCGGCGGCGACCAGTGCCGCGAGGGGGAGGAGTCGATGTCGTGGGCGGTTCATGACTTTCCTTTCATCCCGTTGTCGCCGCCCCATGCCATCACCTGTCCCTAAGCGCCGTGTGAAAGCGAGCTAAGAACTGGCTAAGAGTTCGTTCTTAGGCATCTCTCAGACACGTTCCGCACAATTGGTGTCATGCGAGTGTTGGTGGTCGACGACGAGCGGGCCGTGCGGGAGTCGCTTCGCCGTGCCCTGGAGCTGGAGGGGTACGAAATCGAGCTGGCGGACGACGGCCAGGAAGCGCTCTACCGTCTCCAGTCCGGCAGGGAGCCGGACGCGATGATCCTCGATGTGCTGATGCCCGGCACCGACGGGCTCGACGTGTGCAGGCAGCTTCGGCGCAACGGCAGCAAGCTGCCGGTCCTGATGCTGACCGCGCGCGCCGAGGTCGAGAACCGCGTCGCCGGCCTCGACGCCGGCGCCGACGACTACGTCACGAAGCCGTTTGCGCTCGAGGAGCTACTCGCCCGTCTCCGCGCGCTCCTGCGCCGGTCGACCGACGCCGCCGGCGAGGTGCTGCGCTTCGCCGACCTCGAGCTCGACCCCGGAACAAGAGAGGTCCGGCGCGACGGCGACCCGATCGAGCTCACGCGCACCGAGTTCGCGCTGCTCGAGCTGTTCATGCTCAACCCTCGGCAGGTGCTGACGCGGTCGATCATCTTCGAGCGCGTCTGGGGCTACGACTTCGGCTTCGCGTCCAACTCGCTCGACGTCTACATCGGCTACCTGCGGCGCAAGACCGAAGCCGGCGGCAAGCCACGCCTGATCCAGACCGTGCGCGGCGTCGGCTACGCGCTGCGCGAACCGTGAGACGACCGTGAGCTTCCGCGCACGCCTCACCCTCGTCGCCGCAGCGGCCGTCGCGCTCGCCGTGGTCACCGCCTCCGCCGTCGTCTACGTCGTCGTGCGCAACGAGCTGCGCGCGCCCATCGACGACGGTCTCAGGCACAGCGCCGCCGAGATCCTCATCGGCCATGGGCGTGGCCGGCCCCTCGGGCCTCCGCCCCCCGAGCTCGGCGGGGCGCGAGAGTACGTCCAGTACGTCGACTCGACGGGCGCCACGGACGGCGAGCTGCCCGTGTCGAAGGACGTGCGCGCGGTGGCGGACGGCAGCAAGGACGCGTACCTGAACGACACGCACGTCGACGGCACACACCTGCGGGTCCTGACCTTCGCCTACGGCAACGGAGCGGTCCAGCTCGCGCGGTCGTTGACCGAAGTGGACAAGACGCTCGGCCGCGTTCGCTGGTTCCTGTTGCTGATCGGCGCGCTCGGCATCGGCGTCGCGGTTGCTCTCGGCCTCGCGGTCTCTCGCGCGGCGCTCGCACCGGTCCGTCGGCTCACCGAGACGACCGAGAAGGTGACCAGGACCGGGGATCTCTCGGAGCGGATCGAGGTCGACGGGCGCGACGAGCTCAGCCGCCTCGCGGGCAGCTTCAACACGATGCTCGGTGCGCTCGAGGAGTCGAGCCGTGCCCAGCAGCAGCTCGTCGCCGACGCGTCGCACGAGCTACGCACGCCGCTGACCAGCCTGCGGACGAACATCGAAGTGCTCGCCGGCGACCGCGCGCTGCCGGCCGGCGAGCGCGAGCGTCTCCTCACCGACGTGGTCGAACAGCTGGGGGAGATGACGACGCTGATCGCGGAGCTGATCGAGCTCGCCCGAGGCGAGCAGGAGGCCGCCGAGCCGGAGGAGGTCAGGCTCGATCTCGTCGCGGCGGACGCGGTCGAGCGCACGCGGCGCAACCGCCCCGGCGTCGAGTTCCGCACGAGCTTCGAGGAGACGAGCGTGCGCGGCGTGCCGGCGACGATCGAGCGCGCGGTCGCAAACCTGCTCGACAACGCGGCCAAGTGGAGCCCCCCCGGGGGCGAGGTCGAGGTCGTCGTCCACGACGGTGAGGTCGTCGTGCGGGACCACGGCCCCGGGATCGACGACGAGCATCTCCCGTACGTCTTCGACCGCTTCTACCGCGCGCCCGCGGCCCGCGGGCTGACGGGATCCGGTCTCGGCCTGGCGATCGTCCGCCAGGTCGCTGAGGCCCACGGCGGCACCGTCGCTGCCGAGCGCGCCGAGGGCGGCGGCACGAGGATGACGCTTCGCCTCAACGGGCGTGTCGACTCTTAGGCACTTCTTAGAAACCTCTTAGCTCTCTCTCAGCGGCGGCTGGTTTGGTGTGACCTGCGTGAACCCCGAAAGGAGACCCAATATGGACAGGAGCACCAAACGCAAAGTCGTCGCCGCCGGTGTGACAGCCGTCGCGGTCGCGGCAACGGGCGCCGCCGTCGGCGCCACCCAGCTCGGCTCACCGAAGTCGGAGAGCCAGGCGATCGTCAACGACGCGGCGAAGCAGCTCGGCGTCACGCCGACGGCGCTCTCGAACGCGCTCAAGACGGCGCTGAAGAACCGCGTCGATGCGGCCGTCAAGGCCGGACGCATCACGAAAGCTGAAGCCGATCAGCTCAAGGCCAGGATCGACTCCGGCGAGTTCCCGATCTTCGGCGGTCCTCATAGAGGCATGCACTTCCACATGTTCGGACCGCATCTCGATGCCGCAGCTTCCTACCTCGGTCTGACCCGCGCCCAGCTCCGGACGCAGCTCTCGCAGGGGAAGACCCTCGCCCAGATCGCGAAGGCGCAGGACAAGTCGGTAGACGGTCTGATCGACGCGCTCGTCGCCGACGAGAAGAAGAAGCTCGACGCGGCAGTCGCTGCCGGCCGCCTCACCCGCGCTCAGGCGGACCAGCTGCTCGCCGGCGCGAAGCAGCGCTTCACGGATCTCGTCAACGGCAAGGCGCCGAGATTCCGCGCGGGTCCGCGCGGCTTCGGCTTCCGCGGGGACTCTGGTCCCGGCCGGTTCGGCAACGGTCCGCCGCCGGAGGCTCCCCCGATGCTCTAGACCCGAGAAAGCAGTGGGCCCGGTTGCCCGGGCCCACCTGGCATCAGATCTTTCCGCGCCTCCTCCACTTGGCGAAGATCTGCTTGAACTCCCGATCGGCCGCACGAGCGGCTTCGGCCGGGCTGGACTTCCCCTGGGCGACCTCGGCGAACATCTGCGGGATCAACCACTTGTTGAAGATCTCGTCGACCGCCGCGTTGGAAAAGCCGGGATAACCGACGTTCGTCGTGTACTTCCTGGCGATCTGATCGAGCACGACGTACTTGCGCCGAGGGGCGTGGCTGTCCGCTGCCAGCTGCCTCGTGTAGTTCTTGACTGCGCCTCTCCACGCGGGGAAGTTGTAGTACTTGCTGTTCTTGAACGCCTGCTGGTAGTTGATCTCGAGATCGGCGATGAACCGTTTCGCGAGCCGCTGGTTCTTCGAGAACTTCCAGATCGTGTAGACGCCCATCACGTGCTCGAGCCCGAGCCGCTGCACGGGCCCGCGCGGGACCGGCGCGATCGCCGTGTTCCGAGCGAGCGCCGGATTCTGGTCCTCGGCGCTGCGTGAGATCGAGATCGCGTTGAACGCCATCGAGAGGCGCCCGGAGAGATAGCCCTGGTTGTTGGAGGACGCCGTCCAGGCGAAGATCTCGTTCGTCATCCCGCGGCGGTAGAGGTCGCGCATGAACTTGAGCGCCTCGACCGTCCCCTTGCTGTTGATCTGGACCTTGGCTCCCCTGGTTTGGATGAAGCCGCCGAAGCACATCAGCAGCGCGATCAGCGCCATGTTCGAGTCGAGCTCGTTGGACATCCCGATCCCGACCGGGTGGCCGTTTCGCCGCAGTCTCGGCGCAGCCTTGAGCACGTTCTCCCACGTCGAGGGCTTGACGCCGGTCTGCGCCCAAAGGTCCTTACGGAAGTGGACCGGATCGGGAGCGAAGTTCTCAGGAAATCCGTGCCACTTCTTCGTCTTCGGGTTGTAACAGCTGCGGAAGCCGACGCCCCCGACCCGGCCGAGCTTCCGCGAGACCTCCTGGACGATCTCCTTGTGGTTGATCACCTGGTCTTCCAGGCCTGCCTGCGGTGAGAGGTGCCCGAAGATGTCGTGGCCGCTCCGCGCGGCGACCTCGGCCTGGGCCCGGGCGGGAAGCTGGGCGAGCGCGATGTGATCGACGATCACGTCGGTGTCGTGCCGTCGGCCCCACCGCTTGGTGTAGGTGTTGTCGAACCACTTGTCGTAGGCCGGCACGAAGTGGCTCCACTGGATGATCCGGAGCGTGTTCTTGAGCTCCTTGTGCCGGTACTTCGGTGTTCCTGCCGCGGCCGTCTTCGCCGTGGCGCCGCCGTAGACGATCAGGAACCCGCCGAGCCCGCGGCGGATGACGTCGCGGCGGGTGAGGCTCTTCGAGAGTCCTAGCTCTCGAAGTTCGTCATCAGACTCTGCCACCTCCTCCTCCTTTCCACTTCGGATTTACCGGAACGCCCCTCCTCTGAAACCGGCGATGAAGCGGTTGAGAAAGCTGTTGTA
>JBKPHH010000047.1:0-7420 GCA_046729795.1 Actinomycetota bacterium
GGGCCGGATCGAGCGACTCGAGCACCGAGCGGGCCGAGGCAATCGAGATGTCGTGCTCGCTCGAGCGTCCCCCCATCAACACGGCTACCCGGACCCGCTTGCTCATGGCGTCGGCGGGGGCGGGGGCGGGCCCAGTGGCTCGAAATTGCCGACGTAGATCGTCACCGTCGATTTCTGCGGGGCCTGCGTTCCGCCCGCTGGAGTCTGGTCGAGCACGATGCCGTCCTGGGTCGGGTCGTCCACGGGTTGTTTCACGACCTCGACCTTGAACCCGGAGCGTCTCAGCGTCGCCGTGGCCGTGTCCTGATCCTGGCTCGTGACGTCGGGAACGGTCGAGGTCGTCGGCCCCCTCGCGACCCGGAGCGTCACCGTCGTCCCTCGCGAGGCCGACGAGTTTCCGGCGGGGTTCTGCTCGATCACGGTTCCGGGCGGCTGGTTCGAGTCGACGTCCTGGCGGGCGACCTTGAACCCGGCCGCACGCAGCTGCGAGCTCGCCTGCTCGAAGCTCAGGCCGACCACGTAGGGCACGGAGACCGGCTCGGGGCCACGCGAGACGTTGATGCGGACGGTCGAGCCCCAGACGAGCTTGGTTCCAGACTTCGGATCCTGCGCGG
The DNA here is from genome assembly GCA_046729795.1 of Actinomycetota bacterium. Classification (GTDB taxonomy): domain Bacteria; phylum Actinomycetota; class Thermoleophilia; order Gaiellales; family Gaiellaceae; genus JBKPFU01. The sequence continues at coordinate 615 of JBKPHH010000047.1, forward strand.
TGACGGTGTCCTCGGGGATCGTCTCGGAGAAGACCGCGACGGGTTTCGCGTCCAAGTGCCGCGCCGAGAGCGCCTTGATCGCGTCGCTCTGCGACTTGCCGACCACGTCGGGCACCGCCGACTTCGGCTTGCCGGTCGAGACGATGATCGTGACCGGGTCGCGCTTGTCGATCTTCGTCCCCTCGTCGGGTTTCTGGTCGGCGACGACGCCCGCGGCGACGTTCTCGTCCGACTGCCGCTGGACCTTGGGCGTGAGGTTCTTGTCGCTGATCTGCTGGACGGCCAGCGCTTCCTTGAGCCCGACCACGTAAGGCACCGAGACCGGCTTGTTCGCGTTCAGCTCGTCTTGGATGCGGTCGTAGGCGAAGAAGGCGGCGAACCCGGCGCCCGCGAGCAGGAGCAGTGCGAGCAGCCACGGCCAGAGCGGGCGCCGGCGCCTCGGAGGTCCTTCGTAGCCGTAGTAGGCGGCGGGCGGCGTACGGGTCGGGGGCGGCGGGGCGACCGCGGTCCGCTTGGGAGCGATCATCGTCTCCGCGGTGGCGCCCGAGCCCGCGAGGACGGCCGTTGCGGCGTCGGCGGTCTCGTCGCTGACCCCGAGCCCGCGGGCAACGCGGGAGAGGTCGGCCCCCATCTCCTCGGCGCTCTGGTAGCGCTCCTCGGGGTCCTTCGCGAGCGCGCGGAGGACGATCATGTCGAGGTCTTCGGGGATCTCGGACCGGAGCTTGCTCGGCGGCTCCGGCACCTTCGACAGGTGCTTCATTGCGATCTCGAGCGGCGTGTCGCCCGAGAACGGCACCTTCCCGGTCAGCATCTCGTAGAGCACGACCCCGACCGAGTAGAGATCGGAGCGTTGGTCGACCGGAGCCCCCTTCGCCTGCTCCGGCGAGAGATATTGCGCGGTGCCGATGATCGAACCGGCCTCGGTCATCTGGCTCGCGCCCGAACGGGCAATACCGAAGTCCGTCACCTTGAGCCGTCCGTCGTTGTCGACGACCACGTTGTGCGGCTTGATGTCGCGGTGGACGATGCTGTTGCGGTGCGCGTGGCCGATGGCGGCGAGGACCTGGCGCGCGTACTCGATCGTCGTCTTGATCGGTGCGGGACCGCGGCTGACGATCAACTCCTTGAGCGTGCGCCCGTCCAGGTACTCCATCGCGATGTAGTAGGTGCCTTCGGCCTCGCCGCGGTCGTAGATCGAGACGATGTTCGGGTGCGAGAGCCCGGCCGCGTTCTTCGCCTCGCGCCGGAAGCGCTCGATGAACTGGTCGTCGCCGGCGTGGCGGTCGTTGAGGATCTTGATCGCCACGCGGCGCCCGAGCTCCTGGTCCTCGGCCAGATAGACGTTCGCCATCCCGCCGGCGCCGAGCTTCCGCATGATCCGGTAGCGGCCGTCGAAGACGGTGTCGATCAGCGTGTCGCCGGAAACGGCCATGGGCAGTGGGTCAGCCGGCTTCGTTGCCGGAATTCTGGGTCGCGAGAAGCGAGCCAGGCAAGGACACAGGGAGCATTCATGCTAGCCCGCATGGGTGCGACCGAGGACGCCGCCTGGCGACGCCTTATTGCGGGCCAGAAACCGGTGAATGGGGCCGGTTGATCCACGGGTTAGGTATTCGCTCCTGTAGGCAGTAGGGCCTGCATGATCTGCTTGGCGATCGGCGCCGCGACGGTTCCTCCGGCCCCGCTCTGGTTCTCCACAACCACCGCGACCGCGACCCGCGGGTTGTCCGCGGGGGCGAAGCAGATGAACCAGGCGGTGTTGCGGTGGCTGACGCCCGTCTCGGCCGTGCCGGTCTTCCCCGCGACGGCGATGCCCGACAGCTGCGCGGCGGTACCCGTGCCGCTCTGGACGACCGCTTCCATCATCCGGGTCAGCGTCTCGGCGTTCTCGACCGACATCGCACGGCGGTACTTCTTCGGCTTCGTCTTCGACACGGTTCCACCGCCCGGGCCCGTCACGCGGTCGACGGAATACGGCTCCATGACGACGCCATGGTTCGCAACCCCGGCGGCGACCATTGCCATCTGCAGCGGCGTCGCGAGGAGCCGCTCCTGGCCGAAAGCGAACCTGCCGGGGTCGACCTGGGTGTCCGGGTTGCCCGGCCGGTAGAGCTTCCCACCCTTGTACAGCCCGCTGGGCGCGCGCTCGTTGGCGGGCGTCTCGAGCGGTGGGCGCCTGTAGAACCCGAACTTGATCGCCTGCCCGATGATTTGCGCGGCGCCGAGTGCCTTGCCGATGTTGCAGAAGACGGCGTTGATCGAGTGCTCGAGCGCCTGGGTGAAGTTGACTGTCCCGAAGACCTCGGGGCCGCTCTGGTCGGCGAAGTTCAGGACCTTCTTGCCGTACTCGATGCAGTAGCCGGGGTCCTGGAAGGTCGAGTCGACCGTGTACTTGCGGGACTCGAGTGCGGCGGCGGCGGTCACGACCTTGAAGGCCGAGCCGGGCGTGAAGAGCCCGTCGGTCGCCCGGTTGAGCAGCGGTGAGGCGGGCGTGCAGGCCGCTCGTGTTGCCGTGATCCGGCCGAAGTTGCGCTCGACGAGGTTCGGGTCGTAGGTCGGCTGCGAGGCGAGGACGAGCAGCTTCCCGGTCCTCGGATCGATCGCTGCGGCCGCGCCGCACTTGCCGGCCAGCCCTTCCAGGGCAACGCGCTGCGCGCGGGGTCGCACGGTGAGGTGGAGGTCGTTGCCCTTGAGCGTCGCGCCGCGGATCTGGTCGAGCGTCTTGTGCAGGATCGTCTCCAGATTCGCGTTCGTTCCGGTGAGGTAGTCGTTCATGGAGCGCTCGAGCCCGGCGCGCGAGCGCGACTGGGTCGAGTAGCCAACGAGGTGGGCGAAGAGCGGCCCGGTCGGGTAGCGGCGGAAGTAGAGCGTCTGTCCGCCCACCCGGCGCGCAACGTTTCGCGCCAGGACCGTCCCGTCGGCCGCGTAGATCCGGCCCCGCTTGATCGTGAACTGGGCGACGCGCTGGATCTCGTTGTCCTGACGGTCCGCCAGGCCGGCTGACGCCCAGGCCTGCCAGTACGTGGTCGCCACGATCAGCGCGGCGATCAGCGCGAGCGCGGCGACGGCGAGCTTGGAGATCTGCTTGTTCATCTCGACCCGCTAGTCAGCGCGTTCGCGCGGTTGGAGAGCAGCATCAGGCCGGCGAGTAAGACGAAGTTCGCGACCACGCTCGAGCCGCCGTAGCTGACGAACGGAAGCGTGATCCCCGTCAGCGGAATCAGCCGCAGGATGCCGCCGACGATGATGAAGGTCTGGAGCGCGAAGCCGAAGGTGAATCCGGCGGCGGCGAGCTTCGAGAACCCGTCCTGGGCCAGGATTGCGACCCGCATGCCGCGGGCGACCACGAGCATGAAGAGGAGCAAAATCGCCGAGGCGCCGATCAGGCCGAGCTCCTGCGCGATCGCCGAGTAGATGAAGTCGGTATTCAGATACGGGATCAGCGGCTTGCCCTCGGTGGTTTGAAAGGTCCCCTTGCCGAGGCCCGTGCCGCCGAAACTGCCGTTCCCGACCGAGTAGAGCGACTTGACCAGCTGGTAGCTTTGGCAGTTCTGGCGCAGGTCGTATTGGCCGCTGAGCGCGCAGTAGACCTTGTGCTCCGTCCACGGATGGAGCCAGATCGTCACCCGCTCGTGCACGTGTGAGACGTGGGAGTAGACGAACGCGGAGCCGGCGAGGAAGAGCCCGAGCCCCAGGCCGGTGTAGAGCACTCGTCCCGTGGCGACGTACAGCATCGCGAGGAAGATCCCGAAGTAGAGGAGCGCGCTACCGAGGTCGTTCGTCTCGACGAGGACGAGCATCGCGCCGCCCCAGATCACCAGGAGCGGGCCGAAGTCCTTCAGCCGTCCCTGGGCGAGCACCTCGCGCTTCTCCCGCAGGTAGCCCGCGAGGAAGACGATCAGCATGATCTTCGCGAGCTCGCCGGGCTGGAACTGGAAGGAGCCGATACCGACCCAAAGCCGCGCGCCGTTGACGGTTCGTCCGATCCCCGGCAGCGCGGGCAGGGCGAGCAGGACGATCGCGCTGATCCCGAACAGGTACTTGTAGCTCTCGAGCCGCCGGTAGTCCCTGCGCAAGGCCCAGAGGACAGCGGCGAAGAGGATCACGCCGATCAGCACCCAGCGTCCCTGCTTGACCGCGTCCGTCTCATCGAGCCGGTAGATCTCGACGACGCCGATCGTGGTGAGGAGCGCCGTCAGTGGAAGCAGGTACGGGTCGGCGTGGGGGACCGTGTAGCGAGCCACGACGTGGGCGGCCGCGAAGAGCGCGAAGAAGATGGCGGCGTAGCTGAGCGAACCCGCCGAGATCACTTCCTGCCGCGCGATGTAGACGCTGGCGAACCCGATCGCGGTCAAGAGGCCGACGACGATCAGCGCGAAAAGCTCTCGATTCCTGGCGGTCAACGCAGTGTCCAGAGCACGATCGCGGCCACCACCAGCAGGGCAGCGAGCAGGACGAGCAGCGCGATCGTGCGGCCGAGTCTCCTCCGAGGCTTCCGGTCGTCCGCCTCAGCCGCGACCTTCTCGGCGTCCCCCGGCCGGACGACCATCGTGTCGACCGCCGGAACCCGGTCGAGTTCGTCCAGCGTCTCGTCGTCCGGTGTGCCGTTGCCCTCGGCCGAGGCGGGCATCGTGGCGGTCTCCTCGAGCTCGACCTCCTCGTCGGTGATCTCGAAGAAGATGATCGTGATGTTGTCCTCCCCGCCGCCCTTGTTCGCGGCGGAGACGAGCGCCTTGGCGGCCGCCTTCAGGTCGTCGCGATGGCCCGCGACCTCCGTGAGGATGCGCTCGTCGTCGACCATCGACGTCAGGCCGTCGGAGCAGAGCAGGAAGACGTCCCCCGGCCGCGTGCGGATCGAGAATATGTCCACGTCGACGTCCGGATCCGTCCCGAGCGCCCGGGTGATCACCGAGCGCTGTGGATGCGTCTCGGCCTCTTCGGGCGAGAGCTTGCCGCTGCGGACGAGCTCGGCGACGAGCGAGTGGTCGTCGGTCAGCTGCTCGAGCTTGCCGTCACGGATCAGGTAGGCGCGGGAGTCGCCGACGTGCCCGATCGTGACGAGCGCCTCCTCGACCAGCGCGACGGTCATCGTCGTGCCCATGCCGGCCGCGGCCTCGTCCTCGCTCGACCGCTCGTACACCCGGCGGTTCGCCTGCTGGATCAGCTCGGCGACGCGCTCCTCGCCGCCGCCCTTGCTCACGTCGTCCCTGAGCGCGGCGGCCGCGAGGCTCGAGGCGAGCTCGCCGGCCTGCGCTCCGCCCATGCCGTCCGCGACCGCGAACAGCGGCGGCTCGACGACATAGGCGTCCTCGTTCCGGCGTCGTTTCCGCCCCGCGTCGGTGGTCACTGCTCTCTGCCCCAGCGTCATTGCTCGTACCGAAGCTCCGTCTCGCCGATCCGGAGGACGTCGCCGGGAGTCAGTTTGCGCGCGCGCGCCAGCCGGATGCCGTTCAGGTAGGTGCCGTTGGTCGAGCCGATGTCCTCCAGCCAGACCCCGTCACGCCTGGGCTCGACCTTTGCGTGCTCCGCGGAGGCGAACTCGTCGTCGTCGAGCGGGAGGTCGTTCTGGGGGCCCCGCCCGATCGTCAGGGGCGAGGAGTTCAGCGTGTGCTCCTCCCCTTCCTCGAGCGCGGGGCTTTTGACCACCACGAGCCGTCCCGCTTCAACGCTACGCGTCCCAGCATCCACGTCATCACCCATCAGCGCAGCTTGTGGGGCCAGGATGAAGCTCTCCTGCGGGAGGCGCACGTCCTTGCTCGCGGTGCGGACGATGCGCCAGATGAAGAGGTAAAGCAGCACGAGAAACGCGATCTTGAGTAGCAGGAGAACGGTTTCGACGGCGAGCGAAGCGAGGATCATTCCGTCTCGCGCCCGAAGACGAGGTCGGTCGACCCGATCGTGATCGTGTCGCCGGGCTTCAGCTTCGCCCGTTTCAGGCGCCGACCGTTCACCTCCATCCCGTTGGTCGAGTCGAGGTCGACGACCCAGTACGCGGAGCCTTCCTGGCGCAGCTCCGCATGGCGTCGCGAAACGTTCGGATCGGCGAGCTGGACGTCGCAGTCCCGCGACCGTCCGATTACGACCCGCTGCTTCTCGAGCTCGTGGCGCTCACCGTCCAAGGTCAGGAACGCGATCTCGCGCTCCAAGCCGAGCTCTTCCGGAGAGACCGCCTCGGTGACCGGCTGCTTCGGCTTGTAGACCATGGTCGCGCCGGGCGCGACGTCGGGAAGCGGCTCTTCCGGCTCGACCGGCTTCTGCCCGCGCACCATTCGCGTCGCGATCCCGAACTCACCGAGCTCGAGATCCTCGTCGGTCTCCATCAGCACCCTCAGCGGCGAGAGGAGCACGTACTTCTCGCGTTTGGCGTTCTCCTCCAGGTACTCCTCGAGCTCCTTCAGCAGCGAGGGCTCGTAGTCGGAGAACTGCTCGCGGTCGTCGGGCGAGAGGAACAGCGTGTATTCATTCGGCGCGTAAACCTGGGAGACCGAGATCACGCGGTGGTCCTCCATCTCCTTGACCAGCTTGCGGGCGAGCTCGACGGGCTGGACGTTCGCGCGGAATGCGCGGCCGAAGACGCCCTCGAAAAGCGCCTCGATTTTGTTCTCGATCGTCCGCAACACCATGTTTCCCGGGTCCTTTTCCCCCGGCCGTCAGTCTAAAGCTCGGACCTGAGCGCCAAACCGATGCAGACGGCCCAGGGAATGAGCAAGGCGGGGACGATCGCGGTGGAGGCGGGAAGCACCGTCGCGGCGAGCAGGAAGGCGCCGAAGGCGGCGATTCCCCACAACCCGAAGCGTCGCGCGAACGGG
>JBKPHH010000048.1:0-55192 GCA_046729795.1 Actinomycetota bacterium
CCGTTCAGCCCGTAACGGAGCTTGACCACCTCGCGCTCGCGGTCGGGCAGCTTCGCGACCGCGTGTCGAAGCGCCTTCTCGGCCAGGCTGATCTCGACTTCCCGGCCCGGCTCCTCGCCCTCGGCGGGCATCAGCTCGCCGAGGGACCCCTCGTTCTCGGAGCCGATCGGCCTGTCGATGCTCGTCACCGCGCGCGCGGCCGAGCGCACCTCCCGGAGCTGTTTCAGCGGCAGCTTCGCCTCCTTGGCCAGCTCCTCGTCAGTCGGCTGGCGGCCGAGCTTCGTCAGCAGCTGCCGCTCCGCGCGTGAGATTTTCTGCTCGCGCTCGACGATGTGGACGGGAATGCGGATCGTCCGCGACTTGTTCGCGACGCCGCGCTGGACCGCCTGCCGGATCCACCAGGTCGCATAGGTCGAGAACTTGAAGCCCTTGCGCCAGTCGAACTTCTCGACCGCGCGGATCAGCCCGATGATCCCTTCCTGGATCAGGTCGAGCAGCGGCAGGTCGTGCCCCTGGTAGCGCTTCGCGATCGAGACCACGAGCCGGAGGTTCGAGTTGATCATCCGCTCCTTCGCCGCGTGATCTCCGCGTTCGACGCGCTTGGCGAGCTCGACCTCCTCGGCCGCGGTCAGCAGCGGCCACTTCCCCGCCTCGTTGAGGAAGAGCTGCAGCGCGTCGGTGGTCGCATGCGCGAGGTCGCCGTTGACGTACGTCGACTCCTTTCGCTGCTGTCCGCAGTCGTCGCGGAGCTCGATTCCGCGCTCCCCCAGCTCCTCGTACAACGCGCTCAGCTCGTCGTCGTTGAGCCGGAGCTCCTGAACGAGCTCGCTGAACCGCGAGAGCTCGACGCAGCCCTCGGGCTCGCCCTCGTCGATCAGCGCCTGGATCTGTTCGTGTGTCGCCTGGGTCATCGCGAACAGGTTATCCCCACTACGAGCCCGAGCTACGCCTCTAGATCAAGCCGCAGTTCCGAGCCGTGTGCGACCAGGGATAGAAGCCGCGACCGCTCCGGTAGGCGCGCTCGGCGACCCACATCTGCTCGAGCGGGGTCCAGCGGTTCGCCCACCCACGCCGGAGTAGCACGCGCGGCGCATAGTGAACCATGAAGGAGCGGTCCATCTGCAGACCGCCCCAGTACGGATCGTCGTCGTCCGACCAGCGACCTTCGTAGCGGTGGATACAAAGCCATGCAGAGCGATGCGGCACGCTGATCGCCTGGCGCCGAACCGTCTTGGCCCGTTTTCGCCAGAAGACGAGCGCCCCGGGCGTGTGGACCGGGAGCACGAAGTGCGTGTGGCGTCTGCCCATCACCGTCTCCCAGTGCCACGCCGCGCGGCGGTAGCGTCGCGTGAGCCTCGGGTTGCCGGCCTTGTGCTTGCGATGCCCCGTCGGGTAGCTCATCAAGACCGGGCGGGGAACGACAGCCGCGCTGCCGTCGTCGTACGGAGGACGCGCCACCGCCGCTGCCGCCAGCGCCGCAGCGAGGGCGACCGAAAGCGCGAGCGCGAAAAAGCCTGCCTTGTTGTGCACGTAGAGGCCCCTTTCCTCGGGGTGTGTTGGCCACAGTTGTTGCCGGCGGGCGCAGTGCGCTCTGCGGCGCGAACACCGTGCCCACGATCAGGTGTCTGCTGACCTACCGAAGGGGTTAAACGGCCCGCGGCAACCAAAGTTAGTGCGAAGCGGCACGAATCGCCCTTGATAGCTTCGCGGCGTGCGCCGTCTGCTCGTCCTCGTGAGCGTGATCATCGCGACGGACACAATGCTCTTCACGGTGCTGACGCCCCTGCTGCCGCACTACGCGGACGAGTTCGGGCTGTCGAAGGGCGGCGCGGGGGCGCTGATGGCGACCTATGCGGCCGGGGCCCTGCTGGCCGCGGTTCCGGGCGGGCTCGCGGCCGCCCATTTCGGGCCGAAACAGGCTGTTCTCGGCGGCCTGGTGATGATGTCCGCGGCGAGCATCGGCTTCGCGGTCGCCGGCGATCCTTGGACGCTCGGCCTCGCGAGGCTCATCCAGGGAAGCGGGAGCGTGCTTTCCTGGGCGGGAGGCCTCGCCTGGCTGATCTCGGCGGTTCCTCGCAACCGCCGCGGTGAGCTGCTCGGCGGCGCGATGGGCGCCGCCGTCTTCGGCGCCCTGCTCGGCCCCGTACTCGGCGCGACGGCCGGGATCGTCGGCGCGCGCACATCGTTCCTGGCCGTCTCGGTGTTCGCCCTGGTCTTGCTGGCAGCGGCCGCGGCGACCGAGGGTGTGCCGTCGGAGCCGCAGTCGCTACGTGAGGCAGCGCGCGCGTTTCACGAGCCGCGCTTCGCCGCCGGGCTCTGGTTGATCCTCCTCCCCGCGCTGCTGTTCGGCGTCCTGATCGTCCTCGTGCCGCTCCGCCTGAACGACTTCGGCTGGGGCGCCGTCGGGATCGGCGCAGTCTTCCTGGCCACGACCGCGCTCGAGGTCGTGCTCAACCCGCTGCTCGGCCGCTACTCCGACCGGCGCGGGCGGCTGCAGCCGGTGCGCCTGGCGCTGATCGGCTCGGTGATCGTCTCGATCGCGCTCGCCCTGGCCGGGCGGCCGGAGGTGATCGTCGTGCTCGTGCTGGCGGCGGGGCTGGCGTACGGCAGCTTCTACACCCCCGCCCTGGCGATCATCTCCGACGGCGCGGAGCGGCTCGGGATCGCGCAGGGGCTCGCCTTCGGCGTCATGAACGCCTGCTGGGCCGTCGGCGCTCTGATCGGGCCGGCTGCGGGCGGCGCGCTCGCGGATGCGACCGGAGACGCGGTCCCGTACCTGCTGATGGCGGCGATCTGCCTGGCGACCCTGGTCGCGGCCCAGCGGCGCCTTGCCCCCGTTGCGACTACTTCAAGATGAAGTCGGCCTGGACGTCGGTCCCGTCCGTGAACGCGACGAAGACGCGGCGGCATGTCCCCGCCCAACTCTTCAGCGTCTGCCAGTTGTAGACGTACTGCTTAGCCACCGAGTCGTACTTCAACGGCTCCAGGGTAGGACTGACGGTTTGCTCGATCGCGTCCAGGGGCGCTCCGCTCACGCACGGAATCTGCTTCGAGGTGACGGACAGCACGACGTCCAGGCTGGTGATCTCTCCGCCGCTCGCGTTCTGGAGCTTCCACTTGATCGGGATGGTGTTCCCGGCCTTGACCGAGTTCAGGGTCGGCTGGTTGTCGACAGGCTGGAAGAAGCCGAGGAAGGCGAAGTGGACGAAGTACGTGACCGTCTTCGTCACGGTGTTGCCGCGAAGATCCTCGGCGGCCACCGTGAACGTGTGCGTGCCGACGGGGCTCGTAGCGATGGGTGCACCGACAGGAACGTCGCCGGTGCAGCTCTTGACGCCGCCCGCGTCGGAGCACTTGTAACGAGCGCGGACGTCCTGTCCGAGGGTGAACACCGCTCCGGCAAGCGGCGAGTCGATCACGATCGAGGGCTTCGAGGTGTCCGTGATCGCGGTGAAGTTGACAGCCTTGTTCGCCGCCACGCCGACGTTTCCGGACTGATCGCGCGCCTCGGCGATGATCTCTGGGGGCCTCGAGAGCCCGGTCAGGGTCCCCGTCCAGAGGTTGCCCCCGGCGTTTGTCAGCTCCTTGTACCTGAAGTTGTGAACGCTGTCGTTGTAGAGGACGGCGACCTTGTTCAGCGGTCCCGACTCGTCCGAGGCCACCACGAACGCCGTTGCCGTCGAGCCGCCGGTCATCACCGCTCCGGTCTGCCTGACCAGCGGGCGGATGTTGTCGCTGTCGGTCGTATACGCGATGTCGACCGAGATCGACTGGATCTGCCGCTCCGAGCCGAGCTCCGTGTTACTGGGATTCGGCCGGAACTGCCCCGCGATCACGTTCAGTTGGTCGCCGAAGCCGGAGTGCAGCACCGTCACGGGGGACGCCGGCCAGAAGATGTTCGGGAAGTTCGCGTTCGGCTCGTACGCCGCGCGCTCGATCGCCGGCCTCGCCCGAACCGGCTTCTTGTTCGGCAGGTCGTTCACGGTCAGCGCGGTGATGAACGCGTCGTGGGCGTGCTTGCCGGGCACGGTCACGTTCTGCGAGGTCAGCGGCTGGATCGAGCGGTACGGAACCGAGAGTGACAGCCCGCCGACGTCCCACCAGCTGCGGCCGTCGGACGTGGTGTTCTCGGTGATAGTCGGGTTGACCGTCAACGAGGCCACGGCGTCGAGGCCGTCCTTCGGCGGTGTGGCCGGCGGCGTGTAGGCGGGTGCCGGCGACGTCGTCTGGAAGTGCGACCAGGGCGGCCCGTAGAACGTCGCCTGGAGCATCACCTTTTCGTCGAGGAGATCCCAGTCCCCGGCGCTGAGGTAATACGTGTTGAGGGCGTCGACCCACTGCTCGCCGATCGAGCCGGTGCCGCGGTTCAGCTTCTGCGAGAAGAGCCACATCAGCCGCCCTGACATCGCGATCGACTCCGTATCGTCGTAGCCGAAGCCGTTGTTGGCGATCCAGACCGCCCTGCCCTTCCCATAGGTCTCGGCCCAGTCTTTCTTCTTCGTTGGGTCGCCCGGGTACGTGTTGTCGATGTTCAAGCCTCCGTGGCAGCCGATCGACCACAGAACCTTGTTGAGCAGCTCTGTTCCCCCCAGGACGTCGCCCGTGCTGGCGAGCTCGGAGAGGCTCGTTATCGGCGTCGGGCCGGCCGGCTGTGCGAGCCACGGGTTGTAGTGCGCGTACAGGGCGCCCAGGTCGGGAACCGGGCTCTTGCTGAAGAAGTGATCGATGAGGTCCTGCTTGGTCCATCCGGGCGTACCCGGCGGGAAGAGCGTGTCACCGCTGAGTCCCGCGCCCCCGTTTGCGCCCTGGAAGCCGGCGAGCAGCGCGTCGTGCGCCGCCTTCGCGCTGTCGGAGAAGAAGTCATCCCCAGTCGTCAGCTCCGTCTGCGGATCGACTTGGCCGTTCGAATCGGCGTACTGCTTGAGCTGGGCGCCGATGTCAACGGGCGTCTCGACAAAGCGGGAGACGCTGTCCTGCGGAAGCGGCATGTCACTCCCCAGCCAGCTGATCTTCTGACGTACGCCGTAGGCCCCGTCGGTGAGCACGTAGTTCTGGGCCGCGGCGGCGTAGAGCGGGTTGGCCTGCGTGAGGTTGTTCGTGAACGCCGCGAGCTCGGCGGCCTCGTCGACCTCGGGCGCGATCTGGCCGCGGTCGAACTGTCGCCACGACGGCATGATCCGATCGGTTCCGAGGAGCGCCACGTACTTCACGTTCGGCAGCGCCGCCTTGTACGTATCGGCGAGGTCGTTGATCTTCCGAACGACGTTCTGAACGGCGGGAATCGAACACGGCGCGGCATCCCAGGCCACGTAGGCGTCGTGGACTGCCTGGTTGCCGTCGACCGGCACCACAAGGCCCTTGACCTCGGGCCGTCCCGCGACCGTGAACAACGGCGAGGCCGGGCTGTTCAGCAGCGCGTCCGTGTCGGTCTGGCCGTACAGAGCGACCATCCGCTGCCGGTTGACGAGGAACAGCGTCTTGTACAGAGGCCTGTCGGCCGCCGGAATGGACGCGATCGCCGGCAGCGTGCCGGCGGTCGCCGTGTTGAGCCCCGTCACCGCCGGACAGGGCGGCAAGGGCGGCGGGGGCGTCACCTGGATCCGCAGCACGTACGGGTTGTCGCTGTGCGAGTTGTTGTAGCCGCTGACCGTCAACACGACGTTCCCGGTCTCGCCGTTCGTCACGATCTGGGCTGATTCGGTCGCCGAGCCTCGGTTCGCCGAGATGCTGCCGCCCGGGATGCTGCCGCCCGGGATCGAGCCGCCGGGAATCGACCCGCCCGGAATGCTTCCGCCCGGAATGGCCTGCGGGACGTCCGACTGCGTTTCCGGCGGCAGGGCGCGGCCGGTGTTGTCGACGAATGCTTTCGGGTTCTCGATCGGGATGCTGCCACCCGGGATGCTGCCGCCCGGGTTTGATCGCACGCCCGGCGTCTCCGGCTTCGAGAGCACGAGGTCGAAGTCGGCGTCGTCGGGAACCTTCAGGTACGCCGTGACTTTCGTACCCGGCGCCAGCCCGTTCAGCGCCACCTTGCTGACGTCGAGGTCGTCTGCAGCTCCGATGTGGCCCACGTAGAGAGTGTCCTTCTGAAGCATCGGCGCGGTCGTCTGATCGTCGTTGCCGGGCTCGCCGTTCTGGGTGACGAGCACTGGTGCCTGATTGCTTGCGACGTAGCTTCCTTCCGTGGTCCCGACGCTGCCGTTCGCCGTGTGCTCGCCGATCGGTAGACGTTCGAACGTCGTCACGTTCCAGCGCACGTGCCGCGTCGCCGTCGTGCCGGCGCACAGCGTTGCGGGGCCAATTGTCCATTTCACGGTCCACGACGTGGTGCCCTTGGTCAGGGTGGGCTCGCCGAAGGCTATGGGAGCCCCCAACGGGCCTCCGACGGCCCCGACGGAGAAGTTGCTCGAGCCCTCGACCGGGAACTCGCCGCTCGGCAAGCCGATGCTGATCGAGCTCAATTTGGCGGCGGCCGCGGGCGCGCAGTCGGCGTCGAAGTCGAGGTGGTAATCGACGTTCTGGCCCGTCCCGGCGAACTTCTGCAGGCCCTGGAGGTTCAGCTGCTCCCAGGGGTAGAACGACGCCGGCAGGAAGCCGAAGATCAGCTCGGACAGCGTCATGCTCTTGGCCGGATCGCCCGCCGGGAGACCGTCGAACAGCATCCCCAACGTCGCGGTGGGCTTGATCACGGAGGCGGCGGCAGCCTGTCCCAGCGTCTTTCCTCCGCAGGCGAAACTTCCCGTGCAGTTGACGATGTCGCCGCGGTTGGAGAGCGAATCGAGCGGCACGGAGGCGAGCCTCGTAGCTCCGATGTTGATCGACGTCAGCAGGATCTGGAGAGCGGGAATCGAGCCACCCGGGATGGAGCCGCCGGGGAGCGAGCCAACGGACAGCGAACCGATGTCCGTCCTGCCCAGCTGCCCCGCGATCGCGACGCCGAAGAGAGTGTTCTGAGTCGTATCGAGGCCGAGCGAGCTCCCACCGCTCCCGTCGAGTGCCAGAGCCCACGTGGCGGCCCCGCCGGGGGGCGTCAGCTGGTCGAGCGTCGCGTTGCCCGTCAGCCACGCGGCAAGGGGCACGCCGCCCCAGAGCGCCGTGACGAACGAGACGTCACGCAGCGGCAGCGCCTTCAGGCGCGTCCAAGCGGTCGCGTCGAGCGCGACGTCGAACAGGGTGAGCGTGCTCAACGGCCGACCGGTAAGCGCCGACGGCGGAGCGAGCACCTGATCCCAGGTCGCGCCGCTGGCCGGATTGTTGAGCGGAATCTGTGAGAGAAGCACGCTCTGCATCACCCGCTGGAACCCAATCGATCCGCCTGGAATCGACCCACCGGGAATCGAGCCGCCTGGGATCGAGCCGCCGGGAAGGGCACCGAGACCGATCGAGCCGAACGTGATCGAGCCCCCGGGGATCGAGCCCCCGGGGATCGAGCCGCCCGGGATCGAGCCCCCGGGGATCGAACCGCCCGGGATGGAGCCTCCAGGCGCCGCCTGGGCGTTGCCGGCGAACGCCGGGATCAGCGAAGCCGGAATGCTCGAGAACGGGATACCGTCGAGCCCGGGTGGACGCGAGCGCTGATCCGCCGTCAGTTGGGGATTGCTTACCACTTGGTTCGTGACGTTGACGGTCACGCTCTGGTCGGCGCGCACCGCGCCGTCGGCGACGGCATGAACAGTGAACTGGTAGGTGCCGGTCGCCGTGCCGGCGGGCACCGTAATCGTCTCCTCGAACGGCACGTCGATCGGCGCGGTGAACGGCCCGTACTTCGGCGGCGGCGTGAACGAGACCCAGGAGGAGAAGTTGTCCGGCGTGACGGTGAAATCGACCTCGTCGACCCTGGCCGCAGCCTGGTTGATCAGGCTCACGATCTGATCGGCCAGGGACGCAGTGCCGGAGCGGGTCACTTGCTGCCCCCCGGTGAACGACGTGATCTGCGACCAGCAGGACGTGACCTGGTCGCTCGGGTTATAGGTGACGAACGAGATATTGATGTGATTGTTCTTCGCGACGCGCGCCACCTGGGCCGTTGTCAGGTCGTCCGACGTATTGACCTCGTTGTCCCGGCCGGGGTCTGTCGGCGGCGCGTCCGGGCAGTTCGGGAAGTCGGAGCTCAGATTGGCGTCGTGCGGCAGATTGTCACCGAGCATGACCAGGAAGCCGGGCGCGCTCGCGTCGCGGTCGAGACCGCCGTCCGAGTAGGACTCGTGGATGACGCGGTTGTACGACTCCGGGTTGTCGTTCCCGTCCCCCGGGAAGGTGCTGAGCGGAACGAGCGCGTTCGAGATCAGCGTCTTGTCGGTCGTCAGCGCCTGGCGGCGGAGGTACGGGAAGTCGCCGGCGAAGCCTTCCGGCGCGAAGGAGCAGTTGCTCGGTGCGGGCGTGCACCCGAAGGGCGCAAACGGATAATCCTTGAACTCGACGACGGCGAACCGCGCCGCCGGGATCGAGTTGTGGATCCGGTCGACGATGGCGTTCGCGTCCGCCTGCGCGTCCGTGATGGCCGAGCCCATGCTTCCTGTCGTGTCCACGGCGAGGATCACGTCCGCCTTCGGCGGCGCGGCGATCAGGTGGAGGTTCTTTTGAATCGTCGCCGATGCGCCGTCCCCCATGGTCAGCGACGTGTTCGCCGGAGTCAGGCTGTCGAACTCCTCCTGCGCAGCCGTCGGCCCCGCGGCGCTCAGGAGCAGGGCGACCCCGGCGCAGACTGCGGCCAATTGCAGAACACGCTTGCGCACTCGATTCGGTCCCCCGGTCGTGGCCACCGCAGCCCTCCCCTTCGAAGCCCGGACTGCCCAAATCTATGCCGTTTTCAAGATTTGTCAATCTTGGTACAAAATTCCCTGGTAAACGTGGACGAACGTCGAGGACCGGGGGCGGTGAGATTCCGTGGCCACGGCGCCTGAGACGGCTGTAGCCGGCGGCGTCGATCTCACGCCGTACGTCCCACGCGTCGTCGTCGACTGGCTCCGCTCGGACCCCGAAACGACGTGGCGCGAGCTCGATGGGACGCTTGCGTTCGTCGATCTCTCCGGCTTTACGGCCATGTCCGAGCGGCTCGCGCGCCTCGGCAAGGCGGGCGCCGAGGAGGTCACTGACGTGATCAACGCGACCTTTGCGCCGCTCCTCGACATCGCCTACGAGAACGGCGGCGGGCTGCTGAAGTTCGGCGGCGACGCCCTGCTGCTCTTCTTCTCCGGCGAGGAGCACGCGCGACGCGCAGCACGGGCCGCGTACGGCATGCGCAAGACGCTCCGCGTGATCGGGCGCCCGCGCACCTCGGCGGGAACGGTCAGCCTGCGGATGCACGTCGGCATCCACTCGGGCCGGTTCCAGTTCTTCCTCGTCGGCGAGTCGCACCGGGAGCTGCTGATCGTCGGCCCCGGCGTGACCGAGACCGTGCGGATGGAATCGAGGGCGCAGGCGGGCGAGATCCTCCTCAGCAACAGCGCGGCCGCCGAGCTGCCCCCGAGCGCGCTTGGGGACGCACGCGACGGAGGGCGGCTGCTGAAGGCCGAGCCCGCCTTCTCGGGCGCCGAGCTCGAGCCGCTGCCCGACACGAGCGGGCTCGAACTGAGCCAATGCGTCCCGGTTGCCGTTCGCGCCCACGTGACCTCCGGAAGCGTCGAGCCCGAGCACCGGCAGACGACCGTCGCGTTCCTGCATTTCGCCGGGACCGACACCTTGCTCGCCGAGCAGGGCCCCGAGGCGCTCGCGGACGCGCTCGACGTGCTCGTTCGCAACGTGCAGGAGACGGCGGAAGAGCACGACGTCGCCTTCCTCGAGTCTGACGTCGACGGCGACGGCGGGCGGATCATCCTCGCGGCCGGGGCTCCGCAGACGGGCGGAAACGACGAGGAGCGGATGCTGCGGACGCTGCGCGGAATCGTCGACGCCGACGAGACCCTTCAGGTTCGCAGCGGCGTCCATCGCGGCCGCGTCTTCGCTGGTGAGGTCGGCGCGACGTTTCGCCGGACGTACACGATTCTCGGCGAGACGGCTGCGATCGCAGCCCGGCTGATGGCGAAAGCCGAGCCCGGCCAGGTGCTGGCGATGGGGGACGTGCTCGAGCGCTCCCGCACGCGGTTCGAGACGAAGGAGCTCGAGCCCTTCCGCGTGAAGGGCAAGACGGAACCGCTCGTCGCCTACGACGTCCAGGCGGTCGCCGGCGTGCGCGAGGCGCCGACCGATCGGCGGCTTCCCTTCGTCGGCCGCGAGCGGGAGCTCGCCATCCTGGGCGCGGCGATCGCACCCGTGCGCATGGGGTTCGGATCGCTCGTCGAGCTGACCGGCGACCCGGGGATGGGCAAGTCCCGGCTGGTCGAGGAGCTGACCGAGCAGTGTGCGGACATGGTGACCATCTCCGCGGCCTGCGAGCAGTACGAGCTCTCCACCCCGTACTTCGCCTTCCGCGGGCTGCTGCGCTCGCTGCTCGAGGTCTCCGTCGACGGCGATCCGTCGTGGACGACCGAGCGGCTGCGCGAGAGGCTGCAACCCCTCGCCCCCGACCTCCTTCCCTGGATCCCCCTGCTCGCGATCCCGCTCGACGTCGAGGTCCGCCCCACGCGCGAGGTCGACGAACTCCAGCCTGCGTTCCGCCGGGCAAGGCTGCACGGCGTCGTCGAGGAACTGCTTGCCGCGTTGCTGGCAGAGCCGACCTTGATGGTCTTCGAGGACGTGCACTGGATGGACGAGGCGTCGTGCGACCTGCTCCGCCACCTCGGAGGCCAGGTTTCCCGGCGGCCGTGGCTGATGTGCGCGACACGACGGGCGGTGGAGACGGGCTTTTCCGCGGCCGAAGGCGTCCCGCCGATCCCGGCGATGACGATCATGCTCGAGCCGCTGACCGAGGACGCGGCCGCGGAGCTGATCGGAGCAGCTGGAGACGGACTTCCCGAGCACGAGGTCGCGGCGATCACAGGCCGCGCCGGGGGCAACCCGCTCTTCCTCCAGGAGCTCATCTCGGCCGAGCGCGCCGAGGAGGAGGAAGAGGCGCTGCCGGAGACGGTCGAGTCGGTCGTCACCACGCGCATCGACAAGCTCGACCCCGGCGACCGCGCGTTGCTCCGCTACGCCGCCGTCATGGGCGGGACGTTCGGCGGCGAGCTGATCGGCGAAGTGCTGGCCGACGATCGCGCCGCCTCGGCCGACTCTGACGCGTGGGACCGGCTGGCGGAGTTCGTCGAGCGCGATCCCTACACGCCCGGGGCCTTCCGGTTCCGTCATGCCCTCTTCCGCGACGCCGCCTACGAAGGCCTTTCCTACCGCCGCAGGCGCGAGCTGCACGCCCGGGTCGGCGAGGTGTACGAACGGCACGACCCGGAGGAACAGTCCGAGCTGCTCTCCCTGCACTTCTTCCACGCGCAGGCCTGGGAGCAGGCGTACCGCTACTCGCTGTTGGCCGGCGAGCGGGCGCAGGCGAAGTTCGCCAATGTCGAGGCGGCGTCGTTCTACCGCCGCACGCTCGAGGCCGCCCGCCACCTGCCGGAGCTCGAATCGGCGGCGATCGCCTCGATCTGGGAGGCGCTCGGGGACGTTTCCGAGCTCGCGGGTCTTTACGCGGACGCGGCCAAGGCGTATGGCAACGCACGAAAGCACATCGAGAAGGGCGGTCCCGACGAGCCCATGCTCCTGCTCAAAGAAGGGATCATCCGCGAGCGGGCCGGTCGCTACGCCGACGCGCTGCGCTGGTACAACCGTGGCCTTCAGGGCGCGGCGAAGATCCCGGCGCCTGGAGCACGCAGGCACGCCACGCTCGAGCTGATGCTCGCCTACGCCGGCGTTCGCTTCCGGCAGGGGAACTTCACCGACTGCATCTCCTGGTGCCGGAAGGTCGTCGAGGAGGAGGCCGATCCCGCCCGGGATCTCCCCGCCCTCGCGCACGCGTACTACCTCGAGCACCTCGCCCACACCTCACTCGGCAGTTCGGAGAAGGAGGCCTTCCGCGGCCTCGCCCTGCCGATCTACGAGGAGCTCGGCGACCTGCTCGGCCAGGCCAACGTGCTGAACAACCTCGGTATCGACGCCTACTACGACGGGCGCTGGGACGAGGCGCTGGATTTGTACCGGCGGAGCAAGGAGCTCCGCGAACGCATCGGAGACGTCGTCGGCGCGGCCGTGCTCACCAACAACATCGGCGAGATCAAGGCGGATCAGGGTCAACTCGACGAGGCCGAAGAGCTCTTCAGCCAGGCCCTGGAGGTGCTGGAGCGCGCAGGGCACACGTCGATGGCGAACCTGGCCTTGAGCAACCTCGGCCGCTCGTCGGCGAGGGCGGCTGACTTCGAGGATGCGCGGCCGATGCTGCTGAAGGCGCTCGCCGGCTTCCACCACATCCACGCGGCGAGCTTCGTCATCGAGACGAAGGCCAAGCTCGCGGAGTGCGAGGTGCTCGCAGGCAACTCCACCGAAGCGCTGCAGCTGATCGACGAAGCGCTCACAGCGATCGAGGAGGACGCCAGCTCGGTCGTGCAGTCGATGTTGTCCCGGATCCGCGCCTACGCCCTCATGCAGCAGGGTCGATCCGAGGAAGCCGAGCAGGCGATCCACGAGAGCATCGAGCATGCGCGCGACGGGCGGGCGACCTACGAGCTGGCCCAGTCGCTTGACGCCCGAGCGCGCTTCCACGGCGAGCAATTCGACCCCGGAGCGCAGCAGCTCTTCGAACTGCTCGGCGTCGTCGCAAGGCCCGAGGTTCCCTTGCCGAGCGCCGGAGCCGCGTAGACTCGATTCCGCCGTGACAGGGCACTTGATCGGCCTGTTACTCGCAACCGAAGAGGACTGGCCGACGGCGTTCGAAAGCGTCCTCGGGCGCCTCGGGAAGGTCCGCTACCGCGGCGAGACGCACGAGTTCACGCCCGAGCGGATTCTCAACGAGCCGTTCGACCTGCGGTACACCCCGCGCTACGCGCTCGTGATCGACCGTCTGTCGTGGTGGTACGACCTGCCCCGCGAGTGGCTGAAGAAGATCGCCTTGATGGACAACGTCTACCTGCTGAACAACCCGTTCACCTTCCAGGCGATGGAGAAGCACGCCGCGTACTGCGCGATGATGCGGCTCGGGATCAAGGTCCCCGACACGTGGCTGATCCCGCACCGGCTGCCGCCGGACAACCCGCGGTACGTCCCGATGGCCGAGCGCTACAACCCGGCCTTCGACCTCGAAGGGATCGGCGAGCGGGTCGGCTACCCCCTCTACATGAAGCCGTTCGACGGCGGCATGTGGGTCGGCGTGTCGAGGGTCGGCACGCCCGAGGAGCTCCGCGTCGCGTACGAGAGCTCCGGCGAGCGGATGATGCATGTGCAGAGCGCGGTCAACGACTTCGACGTCTTCACCCGCTCGCTTTCGATCGGCCCGCAGACGATGGTGATGCACTTCGACCCGGACGCGGACGGCCACCATCGCTACGTCCTCGACCGCGACTTTCTTACGCCGGAGCTCGAGCGCGAGGTGGCGCTGATCAGCAGGCTCGTCAACGCCTTCTTCCGCTGGGAGTTCAACTCGTGCGAGACGATCGTCAAGGACGGCCAGGCGCATCCGATCGACTACGCGAACGCCTCGCCGGACATCGCTCTCGTGAGCCTGCACTACTACTTCCCGTGGGCGATCGAGGCGCTGGTCGCCTGGTGCGCGTTCTGCTGCGTGACCGGCCGTTTGATGCGGATCAACCAGTCGACGCGCGACTACTTCGAGATCGGCGACAGCGACCTGTCCTACGCGGAGAAGCTCGGCCGCTACGAGGAGCTGATCGACCAGTACTTCCAGTGCGACGAGTTCGAGGCGTTCCGCGCCGAGGCGATCCCCGGGCTGCACGAGCACGTTGTCGAGTACGTCGAGAGCTCGGAGTTCGACGAGCTGATCGTCGGCACGATCACGACGGATGTGCTCGAGCCCGAGAAGCACGAGCAGCTGATCGACCGGTCGCGGACGAACACGCGCGCCTGGGCGAGCGACCAGCGGGCCGCGGTTCCGTAACGGCAACGAGCGTGCCGTCTTCTACCCGGAGGACGGGAAATACCTCGTCGACCGGGAGCTGACCGTTTCGCACTACGAAGTCGTGGCCTCGCGTGAAAGCGATCGGAGCACGTAGGCCTCCACGAGCTCCTGCTTCCCCTTGACCCGGAGCTCGGGCAGGCGCTCGACGATCGCGCCCGGAAGCAGCCTCCGCATCGTCTCGCCGCCGACGACGACCTCACCCACGGGGGCGGCGCCTTCGAGGCGCGACGCGAGGTTGACGGTGTCGCCGACGACGCCGTGCTTTCGGTGGCCCCGTTCGCCCCCAAGCACGCCCGCAAGGACTTCACCGCTGTTCACCCCTGCGCGAAAGCGCGGCCAGTCGGGATGTTCGGCGGCAACCCCGGCCGCGGCCCGCTGGAGCTCCAACGCCGCGTGGGCGGCGTGTTCAGCGTGGTCGGGCCGGTTCCCCTCCTTGTTGAAGATGACCATCACCTCGTCTCCGACGATCTGGTGCACCTCGCCGCCGAGATCCTTCATCAGCGGGACGATCCGCTCGAAGTACGCGTTCAGCATCTCGGTCACCTCGGCGGGGCTCGACTGCTCGGAGAACGTCGTGAACCCCGCGAGATCCGCGAAGACGATGCTGACGTCCTTTGCGCCCGCAAGCGTCTCGTCGAGGTAGAGCGCGCTGAAGCGCTCCTCGTGCCACTCGCGGCGCGCGGCGAAGGCGATGAACGCGAACGCGAGCAGCATGAGTACGTGCCATTCCCACCAAGACAGCTGCCAGTTGCGGGCCCAGGCGATCACGATCATCGCCTCGGCGAGAAGCGCGAACGCGAACGTGACGGCGAAGACGAAGGCCCCGCCGCGGCGGCGGTAAAGGCGGAAATAGCCCAGCGCGCCGAGCGCAAAGAACGCGACGCCGACGGCCGCGAGCGCGGTTTGCCAGCCGTCCAGCTGCTCCCCGGCGATCGGATGGTCGAGCGGCCAGATCTCGGCGAGCGAGACGGTCGCCCAGAGCCCCATGAGGACGAGGAGGGCGCCGACGAGCAGCTGCGAGCGTCGCATCACCGCGGCCGACGCGCCCGGACTGAGCTCCAGCGAGGACGCGGCCACGCAGACACCGGCAATCGCAAGCCCGACCGGCGTTGCCAGCTCGAAACCCGCGTTCTTGCCGAGCAGCACGCCCGGCGTGGCGAGGGCGTGCAGGCCGAGGAATCCGGCACTCGCCATGAAGGCGAGCGCGATCAGGAACAGGCGTGCGTCACGGCGCCGCCGCGCCGCCATGCTGACCCCGTAGGCGAGCCCGAGCGAAATCAGCGCGGCCGTGAGAACGAGCCAGAAATGGGCGGGGTGGCTCTCCCACCGTTCGTCCACGTCGGGCGCCGCGCGGAAGAGGACAAGCAGCGCAATCGGTACGAGCGCGCCAAGCAGGTAGGGCGCGAGCCGGCGGAGGGTCACGCGCGGGTCCTACCACGATCGAGCCACCGAGCTTCGGCTTCGCAATGCGGTGCAAACGACGCAGTCCGGGACGCGCAAGAGGACTTCCCGATCGGCGCGTACCGCCGCTGGGCGCGGCAGTTCTATGCGCTAAGCGACGGCCGTGGCGGTGATCTCGACCTTGAGCTCCGGGAAGGCGAGGCCCGAGACCTGGATCAGCGTGCTGGCCGCGCTCCAGTCGGCCTCCCGAAGCCGATCTCTGCGCACTGGCGCGCTGGCCCTGAACTCCTCGATCGAGGTCACGTACCAAGTGACCCGAACGACGTTCGCAAGCGTCATCCCGGCCTCCGTTAGCACGGCCTCGAGGTTGTCGAGCGTCTGCGTCACCTGCTTCGCCATGTCGCCGGAGACGACATTGCCGTCGGCGTCGATCGCGGTCTGACCGGCGAGCCAGAGGATCCGCTCGGCGCCGGTCGTCTCGACCCCCTGCTCGAAGCCGAATTGCTCCTGCCAGCTCCAGGGGTTGATCGAGCGGTGTTCCATCAGCGCGATCTTACGGAAGCCTTACGCGCCCGCTCTTGACCGGCGCGCCGGACGGCGAGATGCTCGTGGAGCCAGGGGTGGCAAAGGAGGATCACGATGCGTCGGTTCGCCTTCACCCTCGGCCTTGGCATTTGCCTGTCGCTCTCGCCCATCGCCTGGGGCCACACCAGCGGCCCGCACAGGGTCACCCTGAAGCCGGGCACGTCCAGCTCGGTCCGGCAGACGACGTTTACAGGACACTCGGGGTTCGATCTCCGCGTGACCGCCTACTTCGGCAGGGTCAACACGCGCTGCGCCTTCCTGCGCTACGTCAACTTCTCCATCTACAACATCCAGCAGAACGGGATGGGCGGCGGCAAGGCCCATCTGTGGAACACCGCCGTGCAGAAGACCTACACCGCCGACGCCGGCCGGGTCTATTACTCACCCGCGACGTACCGCCTCGGCGTCTCCCGCTGGTTCTGCGGCGGCTACGGCCCCGCCAACCACGCGGCGGTGACGATCGAGAAGGACAACGTTGCACTGTGCTGGTTCGACACCTGCGCCTGGCATCGCTCGCAGGTGACCTTCTACGTGCCGTGACAGCAAGGGGAGATTGAACGAACTATGAACCTTTCGCCTTTTCATGCCGATAGAAACGCGATGGGGCACGCTCATTTCCCCTGGCGCCAGCTCGGAACCCTGCTCGTCGACGACGGTCTCCTCAGCGACGACCAGCTCGAGCGCGCGCTCGCAGAGCAGCGCAAGACGGGCCGGCTGCTGGGCGAGATCCTCGTCGACTGGAGCTTCGTCACCGGCCTCGCCCTTGCGCAGGCCCTGGCGAAGCAGCACGGTGTCGACGTCCAGCCGAAGGACGGCGCGGACTCGACCGCTTCGACGGGCGCGAAGACGGTCAGGGCGTGGCGACCCCTCGGCAAGCTCCTCGTCGAGGGCGGCTACGTGAGCGAGATCGAGCTCGACCAAGCGCTCGCGAAGCACCGTGAGGACGCCGGCCGGCGGCTCGGCGAGATCCTCGTCGAGGCCGGATATCTGTCGGGGCCTTCGCTCGCGAACGCGCTCGCGGAGCAGCAAGGCGTCGACCTGGGCCTGGGCAACAAGCTCGACGAGAGCTTCGAGACCACCGTCAGCTCCACGACGCCCGGCGAACCGCGCTACCAGGTGTGTGCGAGCATCTTCGATCCCACCTATCGCCGCGGCTCGAGCCTGTACGAGAGCTCGAACTTCCTCGAGGCTGCGGACTTTGCCTTCGAATTCATGGACGACCATGCGCCTGCCGGGCTCGAGATTCTTCGTGTCGACGGGCGAGCGAGCGAGACGGTCTGGATGTACAGCGAGCGGCGCGCCGAAGCTGTGGCGGCTTCGCGCAAGAACCTCACCGAGACGTTCGGGTACGACCCGACGAACTGGGATGCAAGCCGCCGCTACATGCGCTAGGAGATTCCTTCTTCTGACGGCCGTGCTCGCGGCGGCCGGCGCGGCGCACGCGGTTCCCGGGAAGACGCAGTTCATCCTCGCGGGCGACCGGGGAGCTTCGGTCGTCTTCCGCGGACAGCGTTACCTCGCGCAGAACCATCTTCACGGGCGCGACCGAGCAGCGGCCGAGCGGCGGCTACTTCCTGCTCTACTGGCTGATGGACGGCTCCTACATGACCGAGCCGGGGCGCTACTACCCCGACCAGCGGATCGCCTGCTTGTCCTGGGTGCGGCCTCGCATCGGTGACTGTTACAGCGTCGACGAGGCGGTCGCCACGCAGCTCGACTCCGTGATGGTGCCGCGGCTTCAAAAGCAGCAGACCTACCTCGTTCGCCTGGCGTTTCGGCGCCGAGACGCTCGCCTGGACGCGAACGGCGCGGTCGCGATCGAGTACGCCTTCAACCGGCGCGGATTGAGCGTCCGCGCGCCGAGGCCGCTGCGCTGTAACTGCGCGCGGGCGTGGTGGAAGGGCGCGGCGGCAGCGGCAAGGCCGAGCCGTCTGTGCGTCGCGCGGAGCGGCGTCTGGACGAACCGGCGCCTCTACCGCGTCCCGGGCGCCTGGCGCGCTCTCTGAGGTCAGGTCACCTTGTCGAGCCAGACCGTGTAATCCCGGTTGTCGCGACATGACTGCAGCGTCTTCGAATAGAAGCCGGGCGCCCGCACGCGGATGTCTCCGGTCGGCGTATCGAGCGTGACGTCGTAGATGTGCGGGTTGCCCGACTGCGGGCTGGCGGCGAGTGCAACCTCGGGCGCGTTCTTCGGCGGCAGCCGTGAGAACGCCGCGTTGCTGATCCCGGGGCCGTGCTTCAGGCCCGCAGATTCCCAGACCACCATCATCACGGTCATGACGGCTCCCCATCGGGCGCCGGCCTCGATTCCGTACTTACCGAGAAGCCTCGCCGGCGGTCCCAGACGAGCTCGAACCCGAACGGACCGTGCTGAATGTGGGCTCCGGCCCGGCTTCCGTCCCCCGCGACCCGAATCTCTGCGCCCGGCGGAAGTTCAATCCCCTTCTCGCGGGCATAGCCGTCCGGGTCCTCCGAAATCCGCTTTGCGAGCTCCGGATCGTCATAGAGCTCGCCCAGCGCCTCGAGGAGCCGCTCGTCCTGTCCAACGCGAACGATTGCCTCGTGCGCCTCTGCCTCCGCCTCCATGTCCGCGATGTGTCTCCTCAGGCTCTCGGCGCGCTCGACGTGCTCCGCGAGACCCTCCTGAAGCCGCTCCAGCTGGTCCGCCGGTATCGGCATGGCCGCCTCCTCTCGTCGCCGCACTCGCAACCGAGCGAGGACGCGCCGCCGCACTGCGCGCTCGCCAACGCAGAGCGGATGCTACTCGGGAGGCGCGATCAGGGCCAGACGTCGATGTGAGGCCGGAGATCCAAGCGGCCCCGATTTCGGCACCAGCGCGATCCGTAGACCGAGTTGTCCTCGGAGTACCAGTGCTTCCAGTACAGCCTGGCGAGGTACCGGCCCTCGGCCGAGCTCCTCCCCAGCGCGACCGCCGTCTGGCGGATCCGCTGCATTCCGTAGCACTCGGCCATGGCCTCGTTCAGGATTCCGCGAGCGTGCTGCGACTCGTGCGCGAGCATGCCCGCGGCCCAGGCGAGCGTCTCGCGCAACGGATCCTTCTGCGCGGGTAGGTCTTCGTGGGCGAGGCGCCACAGCGCATTGCAGACATTGGGCGGCAGGTTGACCACCGGCGGGTACGTGGGATACGTGTACCCGCGCCAGTAACCCAGCGGCCCGAGCTTGGGCCAGCGGCGATGCCATTCCACGTTGTTCTGTTTCCATGCGGCGTTCGACCAGCAGCGGACCTCGGTGTCGGTGCGCGAGACGACCGTGGCGACGTGACTGAACAATGGATCGACGCGCCCTTTCTCCGGTAGCGCGCCTCGCGTGTGCGATACGAAGGTAACTCCGAGCACGCTCGGCCCGTAAACGAGCACGAGCGCCCACGCGAGCCCTGCGAGCAGCAAACGAACGCGTCTCCTCACGCGGCCTTCATCGGCGCGCGCGATTCCGGACGTGAGTGCAAAAAGAAGCGCGAAGATGCAGCCGTGGACGAGAACCCACGTGCAGTCGTGCTCGTCGAGGGCATCAGCGACCAGGTCGCGATCCAAACGCTCGCCGAACGCCACGGACGGGATCTCGATGCCGAGGGCGTCTCGGTCGTGCCCATCGGCGGCGCGCAGTCCATCGGCCGCTTCCTAGACCGCTTCGGCCCGCGAGGCCTCGACGTCACGCTCGCCGGCCTCTGCGACGTTCAAGAGGAGCGCGAGTTCAGACGGGGCCTCGAGCGCGCCGGCCTCGGTTCCAACCTGACGCGGCGCCAGATGGAACGCCTTGGCTTCTACGTGTGCGTCGCCGACCTCGAGGAGGAGCTGATCCGCGCCCTCGGCGCCGCCTCCGTCGAGGAGATCGTCGACGCCCAGGGCGATATTCGACCCTTTCGGACCCTCCAGAAGCAGCCGGAGTGGCGGGGCCGACCGATCGAGGAGCAACTGCGGCGCTTCATGGGCAGCGGCGGCAGGCGCAAGATCCGTTACGCGCGCTACCTCGTCGAAGCGCTCGACCCAGGGGATGTGCCCCGGCCGCTCGACCGAGTCCTCGCCGCAGCGGGCTAACAAGATACGACAAATGCCCTATGGACTCCAGCCGCGAAGCTGCTGGAAAATGGACAAAACGCTCGGCGAGGGGAAGTCCGCGCGGGCGCAAAAGGAGAGGGGAAGATGAGATGAGAAGACTTGGATGGCTTGCGGCTTTGACCGCGGTCGTCGCGCTCGCCGCGCCTGTGGCGGCGCAGGCCAACGCCGTCACGGACTGGAACCGAATCGCGAACGACACGCTCGTCGTGATTCCTGGACCGGCGGGAGGCGCCCCGCCTCACTACCAGCTCAACTTGGCGATGGTTCAGGGCGCGGTCTACGACGCTGTCAACGCGACCGAGCCGAAGCACTATCGGCCGTACCTGCTCAACAGGCGGGTCGGCGCCACTGCTTCGAAGGACGCGGCCGTCGCAACCGCGGCTTACCGCGTTCTCTACTACATCGTCAACACGGCGCCCGCGGCGCTTTCGCAGGCGCAACGGGACGCGTTGCTGAGCTCGCTCGCCAACGCGTACGCGAACGCACTCGCGCCCATCGGGGACACGCCGTTCGCGAGGATGGGAGTAACCGTAGGGAACGCCGCGGCCCAGGCGATGATCGACTCACGGCAGGGCGACGGCCGCTTCGGCCCGTCCCCGTGGGTCCCGAACTCAGCCGCGGGACACTGGCAGCCGCTCGTGAACCCGAACGGGACGCTGCAGCTCGACCCGACCCCGTGGGTCGGCAACGTGCGGCCGTTCCTCATGCAGAGCCAGTCGCAGTTCCGCACGGCTGGGCCGGCATTGCCGCTTACCAGCGCCGCCTGGGCCGCGGACTTCAACGAGGTCAAGCTCCTCGGGAGGTCAAACAGCCTCGTCCGCACTTCCGACCAGACATACATCGCCCGCTGGTGGCAGAGCCCCCCGCCCTATACGTGGAACGCCGTCGCGCGCGATCTGGTCAATGCGGCGGGGACAAGCGTCGCAGACAGCGCCCGCTTGTTCGCGATGGAGAATCTCGCCGCGGCGGACGCCGGGATCAACTGCTGGAACGACAAGTACTTCTATGACTTCTGGCGGCCGTGGAACGCGATCCCGCGGGCGGACGAGGACGGCAACGCGGCGACCGTGGCCGACCCGACGTGGACGGCGCTGATCACGGCGCCCTACCCGGAGCACCCGTCCGGCCACCTGTGTAACGACAGTGCGCACCTCGGCGTGCTGCGGAACTTCTTCGGCACCGACGAGAAGGCCTTCAACGCGACGAGTCGGGCGTTTCCGAATGACCCGCCGCGCCACTTCAACCGATTCTCGGACGCGCAAGCGGAGATCGTCGAGGCCCGCATCTGGGCCGGGCTTCACTTCCGCACGGCCGACGTACAGTCCGAGATTCTCGGCGCGAACGTCGTCGAGTACATGCTGGACAACTACTTCCAGAAGGTCGGCAACGGCTAAAGCTGGAGTTCGAGGGGCGGCCGTCGCTTGGGCGGCCGCCCTCTATTTCTCGCTCAGGAACGCGAGGACCCGTTCCTTGAGCAGCTTTGCAGCCCCCTCGTCGTAGTCCGGCAGGCTCGAGTCGGCGAACAGGTGCCCGTCGCCGGGATAGAGGAACAGCTCGGCCCCGTCGACCGACTCGACGAGCTCACGCGCCGCAGGGAGGTCTTCGTCCACCCACTCGTCGTCCTCCATCATGTGGATCTGCAGCGGGACGCCTTGCGGCCAGTCGCCGAACTCGGAGGCCGGAAGGGCGGCAGAAAAGAGCAGCGCTCCTTTGGCACCGGGGCGGGTCTGGGCCAGCTCCTGCGCCGGCATCACGCCGAGCGAGAACCCGGCGTAGACGAGTTCGTTCGGCAGGCCCTCCGCGGCGGCCTTCCCCCGCTCGCCGATCGTCCCGAAGCCGACTTCCCGCGCGTAGCCGACGCCTTCGTTGAGGTCGGCGAAGGTCTTGCCGTCGTAGAGGTCCGGGGCCCGAACGACGTGCCCGGCAGCTCGTAGCTCGTCGGCGAACGCAAGGAAGCCCTGCGTCTGCCCCTGTGCGTGGTGGAAGAGGAGGATCTCTGCCATCGGGAATTCCTATCATGGCGCCGTGCGCGAGCTCGAGAAGGGTCTGTGGTGGTGGGAGGCGCGGCATCCGGAGTGGACGGCCGAGGACGATGCTGCGAACCGGGATTGGGGGCCCGAGGTCTCGTCCTACGCGGTCGACGACGGCGAGCGGCTGCTGCTGATCGATCCAACGACACCGCCGAGCCCGATCGAGGAGCTGGCGGCCGGTCGGGAGACCGTGATCGTGCTGACCTGCCCATGGCACGAACGCAACGCCCGCAGCCTCTCGGAGAGCTTCCGCGCGCCGGTGTTCGCCCCACCCCCAGACGACGACGGCAAGGGGATTCGCATGCCGGCGGAGCTGTTCACGGCAGGCGACCGCATTGCCTTCGGAGTCGAGGCCTTTCCCGGGCGGGAGCCGCCGTACGACGTCCTGCTCTGGATCGAGAGCCATCACGCGGTCGCCATCGGCGACACGCTCATCACCCGCGGCCAGGGCATCGATCTCCTGGAGAGCTGGCTACCGGAAGGCGTGACGCGGGAGCAGGTCGTCGAGGGACTGCGCACGCTGCTCGAGAAGCCAATCGAGCACGTCCTGCCGACGCACGGCCCGCCGACCGACCGGGCGGCGCTCGAACGCGCACTTTCCTAACGAAGCTCAGCGACGCGCTCTGCGACCACATCCACGTGCGATAAGTCTGCTTCCGCACCTTCCTTGAGAAGGGCGACGACGGAAGCAGCGAGCGCTCTGCGTACTGCGTCGGGCTCGAGCGACCCGACATGTGTGCGCTCGAAGCCCGCGAGCGTCTCAGGCGGAAGCTCGTCGTAGCCACGCGCCTGGATCGCAGGTAGCCCGCGCTGGAGGCACGCGAGCGAGAGGGCGTGATCGCGTACCGCGCCGACGTAATGTCCGGCCTGCCACATCCGGCCACGCTCGATGCACGCTCGTGCGTGCAGCGCATAGATGACGCCCCAGCCGAAGATGTCTCCTGCGACCGCGGGCGTCGGAATGAAGAGGCCTCCCGGAGACCGGCGAACCTCCGACTCGTCCGCGGCCGTCTCGCCGAAGAGGAGTTGGAATTTCGGCCCCGCGGGACGGAACTCCGTCGCCGTTGTCATCGAGAGGTCGAACTGCAGTGCGTCAGGAAGCAGGAAGACGCGGTAGATCGTCGGCCCGGCTTCGAGGTCGGCGAGCTGTACCGCGTCGAGCTCCTCGGTGAGCGTGCGCGTCCAGCCGTCGAGAACGTGCGTGACCGGCACACCGTCTGCGATCCCGAAAGTCAGGTCAAGGTCGGAGAAGCGGTCGCCGCTTCCGACCGCGAGCGAGCCAACAGCTGCTCCCGCGACGACGCGCTCGTCTTCCTCCGCAAGCTGGAGCATTCGCGCACGCAGCGCGTTTCGCTGTTCGACGGTGAACACGGCGCGGCGATCCTAGCTCCGCCGAAGTCGCGGGCCAGGATCCGTTCGAGGCGGAGCCCGAGTAAGAGCACAGTAAGCCAACTAGTAGGGTGCGACCGGCGAAGGGAGGCGGGCGGTGCGGATCGAGGACTATGGGCTGATCGGCGACCTGCAGGCCGCGGCGCTCGTTGGCCGGAACGGCTCCATCGACTGGCTATGCCTCCCGCGGTTCGACTCGCCTTCCTGCTTTTCGGCGCTCCTCGGGGACGGGACCGACGGGTGCTGGCTCGTTGCACCGGCTGGCGAAGTGCGTTCTTGCTCTCGCCGCTACCGGCCCGGGACGCTCGTCCTCGAGACTGACTTCGAGACCGACCACGGCACCGTGCGCGTGATCGACTTCATGCCTCGGCGAGGCGAGGGCCCGCCGCGCCTGATGCGGATCGTCCAGGGTTTGAGTGGCCGCGTCCCGATGCGGATGGAGCTTTCGCTGCGCCCCGACTACGCGTCGATCGTGCCATGGCTCGAGCCTGTGCCGGACGGCATCGTGGCGACCGCCGGCCCGGACGGCTTCCGGCTCACCACGGCGCTGCCGCTCGAAGTTGCTAGTGGTGAGGTGCGAGCCGAGTTCGTCGCGGTGGAGGGCGCCCGCGAGCGACTCGTGCTCACGTGGCATCTGTCGTACGAGGAGACGCCGGCCGTCGAGGACGCCGAGTCGGCGCTCGCGCGAACGGAGGCGTGGTGGCGGGAGTGGAGCGAGCGGTGCACCTATGAAGGCCCCTACCGCGACGAGGTGTTGACCTCCCTGATCGTGCTCAAGGCGATGACGTTCGAGACGACCGGCGCGGTGATTGCGGCGCCTACGACGTCGCTGCCCGAGGACATCGGCGGCGAGCGAAACTGGGACTACCGCTTCTGCTGGCTGCGCGACTCGGTGCTCACGCTCGAGGCGCTGCTCGAGACCGGCTACACCGCGGAGGCGCTGGCCTTTCGCGACTACCTGCTTCGGATCGGCACGGGAGACCCGACGAAGATCCAGATCATGTACGCGATCGACGGCGGCCGGCGTCTGACGGAGTTCGAGCTGGAGGAGCTCCCTGGGTACGAGGGCTCGAAACCGGTCCGCATCGGCAACGCCGCTTCCGAACAGTTCCAGCTCGACGTCTACGGGGAAGTCATCGCAGTCGGGTTCCTCGGTGCGACGCTCACGGGCACGATCGAGGAGCGGTTCTGGCCGCGCTGGCGGACGGTAGTCGAGCATGTCGAGACGATCTGGCGCGAGCCGGACGACGGGATCTGGGAAAGCCGCGGGCCACGGCGCCACTACACCTACTCCAAGGTCATGGCCTGGGTCGTGTTCGACCGCGCCGTTCGACTCTGCGAGCAGTTCGGTCTGGAAGCGCCGCTGGAGCGCTGGAAGCGGACACGCGACGAGATCCACCGGGAGGTCTGCGAGCAGGGCTACGACGCCGACCGCCGCACGTTCACGCAGTACTACGGGTCAAAGGAGCTTGACGCGAGTGTGCTCAACATCCCGCTCGTCGGCTTCCTGCCCGGAAGCGACGAGCGGGTCACCGGCACGATCGACGCGATCTCGCGCGAGCTCGGCCAAGACGGCTTCGTATCCCGCTACTCCACGGCCGAAACCGACGACGGGTTGTCGGGCGACGAGGGACAGTTCCTCGCGTGCTCGTTCTGGCTCGTGAGCGCGCTCGCGCTCAACGGCCGCGTCGAAGAGGCTCGTGCCCTGTTCGAGCGACTGATCGCTCTGAGCAACGATCTCGGCCTGCTGGCAGAGGAGTACGACGTGAAGCGGCGGCGTCAGGTCGGCAACTTCCCTCAAGCCTTCAGCCACCTCACCCTGATCGGGGCGGCGGTGGCGATTGCCAAGGCGGGCTCGAAGGACGCGGCGTGAGCGAAGGCTCCGCATCGCTGAGCGAGGCGCTGACGCCGGAGCGACGGCGCGTGTCCGCGCGGAGATTGATCCTTCCGCTCGCGCTCGCGCAGTTCATCTGCAGTTTCGCGGGCTCGAACATGAACGTGATGATCAACGACATCAGCGAAGACCTGGACACGACCGTGAAGGGCGTGCAGACCACGATCACGTTGTTCCTGCTGATCATGGCGATCCTCATGATCCCCTGCAGCAAGCTGACCGACCGTTGGGGCCGTAAGCGATGCTTTATCGGAGGTCTCGTGCTGTACGGGATCGGCGCCCTGCTGAGCGCGCTGTCCCCGGGCCTCGGCGTGCTGATTCTCGGCAACTCGGTGTTCGAGGGTGTCGGGACCGCGCTTTTGATCCCCCCGGTCTACATCCTCGCAACGTTGTGGTTCAGCGATCTCACCTCGCGTGCCTGGGCCTTTGGTGCGATTAGCGGCTTGGGAGGCATCGGCGCCGCGGCGGGACCGTTGATCGGGGGTGTGATCACAACCTTGATCAGCTGGCGGGCCGCGTTCGTCTTTCAGGTTCTCGTGATCGCGACGATCGTCCTCCTCAGCCGCCGGCTCGTCGATCCGCTACCGCCGGACCCGTCGCGCCCCTTCGACGTGGTCGGAGCGATCCTCTCCGGGGTCGGCATGTTCTGCGTGGTATTCGGAATCCTGCAGGCCGGTAGCAACAACGTGCTCATGACAGTGTTCCTCGTGATCGGAACCGCCTTCCTGATCTCGTTCTTCCTCTACGTTCGCTCTCTGGAGCGAAGGGGGAAGGAGCCACTGTTGTCCACCGGGCTGTTCAGGAACCGAACGTCCAATCTCGCCCTCGTCACGCAGAACATGCAGTGGCTGATTCTCATGGGCACGTCGTTCGTCGTCTCCGTGTTCCTCCAGACCGTTCGCGGCTACAGCGCGATCGCGACCGGCGTCATCTTCACCGCCGCGACCGCCGGCATCCTCGTTTCGTCCCTCTCTGCGAAGCGGCTCGCGAAGAAGTACTCGCAGAAGACGCTGATCGTCGCGGGCTTCGTCGTCACCCTGGCCGGGATCGTGTTGTTGATCGGCGTGGTTCCGGCATCGACGAGGAACATCGCCTTCGTGCCCGGGCTGCTGCTGATCGGCCTGGGCCTGGGAGGGATGCTGACCCCGTCGGTGAACGTCGTGCAGTCCAGCTTCCCCGAAGACCTGCAGGGCGAGATATCGGGCCTCTCGCGCAGTGTGTCCAACCTGGGCTCGTGCCTCGGCACGGCAATCGCCGGCACCATCCTGGTCGCAGCTGTCTCGAGAGGGAACGGCGCCTACGCGTGGGCGATGGCCTCCCTGGGCGTGTTCGCGCTGATTGGCCTCGGGACCGCGCTCCTGCTTCCCGCGAGAGCCGAGAGGCAGCCGACGGCGGCGTAACACCGCTTGCTCGGCGGAGCCTCGAGGCGAGCGCTCATCCGACCGACTCGCCCGAGACCGGCATTAGGGGGACTCGGTCCGTACTTTCCCGGACAACATGGGCCTAACCGGGCATTGCACAATCCAGTTGACGCTTTCGACCGCGCCGCTCGACGTCGTCTGATGATGCGTGCCACGAATACGAAAAGGCGGCCGCCTCGAAAGTGGCCGCCTTTTCGCTCAGCACCCTGCTTAAAGGCTGACCGTGAACCGGTAACAGTCGCTCTGGAGCACCGGAGCAGAGGTGACCGCGTCGATCACGCGGAAGTGGATGTCGAACTGCGAGCCGGTCGGCGCTGCGGCGAGGTCCCGGAACAAGTCCTCCCGTCCGGTGCCTCGGGCGTCGGTTGTGATCGCCTGCGGAACAAGCCCTTTACCGAGTGTCAACCACGCGGTGCTCGTGCAGTTGCCGTCTAGGACAGTGTCCACCGCACGCTGGAGCAGATAGCTGTGGTTCGGCGCCAGGTCGCGCACCCATGTGTCGAGGAAAACGATCTTTGTGGCGTCGTTCGGCTGACGGAACTTGACATGACCGAAGCCCTGGCCACCGGTGACGTCCCGAAGGATGACCTGGATGTTGAACGGAGGCGTCTCCGGACCCCACGGAGGTCCGGCGTTCGCGCCGAACGCGAAGACGGAGACTGCCAACGTGGCGACGCCTACCGTCACGAAGGCGAATGAATGTACGGCGTGGTTCAGTAGCGCGGCTTTCATCGCTCTCACCTCCTCGCCCTTGAGGTTGAATCGGCCAATCTCAACCGCTTCATTGAGCCCTCCTCCCCCGGCTCCCGCTACCCCGGGCTACATCGTCCTTCAACTCGTAGGAGACCCGCACGGCAGCTCGTGAGTGCGGCGGGCAATCGGTCTCCTCTCGGTCGCTCGTCGGACGGGACCTTGGCCCGTCGCGCCGGCGACCGCAATCGGTCATCTGTCCCATTTTCGCACGCGATCCGCGGCTACGAGGCCATGCGGAAGGCGGCGCTAACGGCGCCTGCGCGGCTGCGCACCCCGAGCTTGTCGTAGATGTTCTCGAGATGGGTCCGGACGGTCGCCGGCGAGATGAAGAGCTCGCGGCTGATCTGGCGGTTCGTGAGGCCCTGCGCGACAAGGGCGAGCACGTCGAGCTCGCGCTCCGTTAAGGACTGCAGGCGCGGTCGACGCTCCCACCGCGCACGCAGACAGGCAAGGTGGGGCCGGAGCAGCGACAAGAACGAGCGGTCCCGCTCGTCGAAGTCGGGCCCGGGTCCCCGCTCGAGCTGAAAGAACCGTGCGTGGCCGGGGGGTGCGGGCAGCCAGAGCTTTACCTCGTGCTCGAAGCCCAACGGCCGCATGACGGCCGAATAGAACGGGCTCTTCCGGAAACGCGCCCGCGACACGACGTCCGAAATCCTCAACGGCTCGGCGGAGGCGGAGTGGTCGACGTCGCGGAGCGGGTACGAGTCACACGTGCCCGCGAGCGACTCGTCGAGCCACGACTGCTCCTGCTTCCTGCCGACGTAGAGGCGGGCGCGGTCACCGAAACGCCACTCGATGTATGCCGCCTCGTCGGCGGGTATCGCCTCGACGATGGCGTCGACAGTCTCGATCCCGAAAGCCGCTCCCCTCCCGGTCGCTCCCGCCGCGGCGACGACAGCGAGCGCGCCGTGGACATCCCGCTCCCTGAGAGCCTCCATGACAAGACGGTAGAACGTGGACACGCCGGCGGCAAGACGATCGGCCGTGCGTCGCCGGTGCCCGGCAAAGAGCAGCCGAGCGACGCGCGAAGCACGAGGGCTACTACGGGCTTGTCTGAAAGTCGGGCGGGGCGGCCGCGAACCACCTTGTCCCTCGCCAAACCGATCAACGACGGCTCACCACGCCGACGGGATGTCAGTTATGGAGGCGGCGGGAATCGAACCCGCGTCCGCGGACGCCCCGAGTAGAACGTCTACAAGCTTAGGCTGCCGTTGCATTTCGCCCGACGACCGGTTGGCAGCCGACCTACCGCCGGGCTAGCCATCCTTTGGTGTCGCGCTTTGGGCGATTGGCTCTCCCTCCGCGCCGAGCCCGTTCGTTGACGCCGCTCCCCGAGCCACGGGCCGAACTCGGAGCGACGCGCTCAGCTACGGATTAGGCAGCGAGAGCGAGTGCGTGATCGTTATCCGCACTTACGTTGGTTCCCGGTTGTTTTACGAGGCCGACCGGGGACCTCGGCTTGCAGCTCTACCGGAGTATCGACCCACGTCGAAACCAGGTCGCCCCCGTATGTTCAAGCCAAATTGTAGCCTCGATCCCTGCAGATGGCGGTCGCTCCGATCACCTCAGAACGACTCGAGCTCGTCTCCATGTCGCCCGACTTCATCGAGGCGCTGCTCGAAGGCCGAGAGACCAAGGAGTTGTTCCGGCCGCCGCAGGATTGGCCCGACGACCACGATGCGGGCTTTCTGCGCTTTCGTCTTCGGCAGATGCGCGAAGACGCAGGCTTCGAGGAGTGGTCGGTCCGAGCGGTCGTCCTCCCCGACGGCGAGCGCCCGATGATCGGCCACGCCGGCTTCCACGGCCCGCCCGGTGTGAACGCGATCAAGGCCGCCGAGGCCGTCGAGCTCGGCTACACGATCTTCGAGCCGTTCCGCCGCCGCGGGTACGCGACCGAGGTCGTGCGTGCGCTGATCGCGTGGGCGGAAGCCGAGCACGGAATCCGCCACTTCATCGCGTCGGTGGGGCCCTGGAACGAGCCCTCCCTCGCGATGATGCGGCGCCTGGGCTTCATGGAGACCGGCCGTCACTGGGACGAAGAAGACGGCGAAGAGCTCGAGTTTCAGCTGCGGCTCAGCGCCGCGCCTTGAACTCGCGCTCGATGTCCCGCTGGGCCTCGCGCTTGGCGATGTCGCGCCGCTTGTCGCGGTGCTCCTTCCCGCGCGCGACCGCGAGCTCGACCTTGGCGCGGCCGTTCTTCCAGTAGAGCTTCGTCGGGACGAGCGTCAAGCCCTTCTCCTGCACCTTGCCGATCAGCGAGGAAATTTCCTTGCGGTGAAGCAGGAGCTTGCGGTCGCGGTCGGGGTCGTGGTTCGCGATGTTCCCGTGGCCGTACTCGGAGATGTGCGCGCCGATGAGCCAGACCTCGCCGTCGCGCAGGTCGGCGTACGCTTGGCGAAGCTGCACGCGGCCCTCGCGCAGCGACTTCACCTCGGTGCCGGTCAAGGCGAGGCCGGCCTCGAAGCGCTCGAGCAGGTGGTAGTCGTGCCGCGCCTTGCGATTATCGGTGATCAGCTTTTCGGCCACGGCCTTGAGTGTAGGGCGCGACCTCGACCTTGCCGTCGGAGCGGTCGATCGACTCGACGCGCACCTCGATCGGGTCGCCGAGCCTGTACGTGTCGCCACCGCGGCGGCCGACGAGGGCCGTCCCGAGCTCGTTCAGCTCGAAGTAGTCGCCCGCGAGCCGCCGGGCGGGGAGAAAGCCCTCGAAGACGTCCCCGAAGCGTGCGAACAGGCCCGAGCCGATCAGGCCCGTGATCTCACCGTCGAACGGCTCGTCCCAGCCGCGGTCGAACAGCACGGCCTCCAGCAGCCAGGCGAGGCAGATGTCGTCGGCGCGGTACTCGATGTCCGCGGCCCGTCGCTCCTGCTCCGAGGTGTGATCGGCGAACGCGCCGAGATCCGCGGCGGACGGCTCGTCTCCCGCGCCGACCTCCCGAAGCAGGGATCGGTGGCAGACGAGATCGGGGTAGCGGCGGATCGGCGACGTGAAGTGGCAGTAGGCGGGGCTGGCCAGCCCGGAATGGCCGAGGTTCTGGGGGTGGTACCGGGCCTGCTTGAGCGAGCGCAGGACGAGCGTCGGAAACGCCTCGCGTCCCCGCCTCGAGCGCTCGACGTAGTCGCTGATGCGCTCGCTCGTGGCCGCCGCCAGCTCCGCAGCCGCGCGAGGGCTCAGCCGTTCCAGCTCGGGCGTGGGCGGCGTCGGCACGCCGAGATCGGCCAGCTTCGCGAGCAGGTTCATGACTGACTGCGGCTCCGGCGGCTCGTGCACGCGGAAGAGCGCTTCGCGTCGGCGGCCGGCAAGCAGCTCCGCGACCGCCTCGTTCGCCAGGATCATGAGCTCCTCGATCAGCGCGTGCGCGTGTGGCTCGGTCTCGATCCAGGCCCGTTCCACTCTCCCGCGCCCGTCGAAGGCGAAGGCGATCTCGCGCGAGGAGATGCGGAGCGCGCCGCGTTCGAACCGGCGCCGGCGGAGCTCCAGAGCGACCCGGTCGGCGAGCTCGAGAGCCTCCCCCACGTCAGCCGCCGCCCGCTCGCGGCCGCCCAGGATCGCCTCGGCCTGCTCGTAGGTCAGCCGCTCGCGGCTGCGGATCACCGAGCGGTAGAAGGTCGGCTCGCCCGC
The DNA here is from genome assembly GCA_046729795.1 of Actinomycetota bacterium. GTDB lineage: Bacteria > Actinomycetota > Thermoleophilia > Gaiellales > Gaiellaceae > JBKPFU01. The sequence continues at coordinate 31,165 of JBKPHH010000048.1, forward strand.
GTCGAGGTTCGCGTCGAACAGGATCTCGACGGTGACGCAGAGGCGATCCTCGTACGGTCGGAGGCTGCAGAGGTCATCGGCCAGCTCGGGCGGGAGCATCGGCGCCACCCGCCCGGGCACGTAGACCGACAGCGCCCGCTCGGCCGCCCCGCGGTCGAGCGGTGAGCCCGCAGCGACGAAATAGGACACGTCCGCGATGTGCACCCAGATGCGGATGCCCTCGCCCTCACGCCGCGCGGAGATCGCGTCGTCAAAGTCCTTCGCCGTAGCCGGGTCGATCGTGAACGTCACGAGATCCCGCAGGTCGACGCGGCCTTCGAAGCTCGGCTCCGGCGGGTCGTACGGCTCGAAGCCCGCCCGGAGGCCTTCGTGCTCCAGCAGGGCCTCGAGCACGTTCTCGATCGAGTCGGCCTTGCCGAGCGTGCGCACGAGCCTCGCGCGCCCGCGCCCGGTGGCGACGACGGCCAGGTCGCCCTCCTTGAGGTCGCCGAGCCCCTTGCGGTCGAGCACGACCGGCACGCCGGGAGCGAAGACGGGCTCCCCCGCGACGAGCTTCCCTCGGCGGGAGATCTCGACGACGACGCGGTCAGGTCGGGTGTCAGACACCGTCACGAAACTGTGACGGACACGGCGTGAAGCCGCAGAGCTCCGGCGCTTTTCACTGCCGGCCTGGTGTCAGACACCGTTACGAGTCACGCACAAAGGCCGCCGCCACGACCCGGTCAGAGCTCAGACCTGGAGGAAGCGGCGGATTGTCAGGCCGGAACCGGCCGCGCCTAGGAGCAAGCCCATCCCGAGCAGGATCAGCGCGTTGAGCGAGAACGGCAGCGGGTGTACCTCGGAGCTCGAGGCGACGTTGATCACCGGGAGCAGAAGCTCCTTGCCCAGGATGAGCAGGATCACCGCCGCCACCGCGCCGAAGAAGCCGACGATTAGCCCCTCGAGCACGAACGGGCCGCGTACGAACCAGTTGGTTGCGCCGACGAGCTTCATCACCTCGATCTCACGGCGCCGCGCGAAGATCGACAAGCGGATCGTGTTCGCGATCAGCAGCGCCGCGGAGATCAGCAAGACGAGCACGGCTGCGAAGAAGACGACTTCGACGATCTTGGCCACCTTCAGCACGCGGCGCGTCACCGTTCGCCCGCAGTCCTCGCCCTTCACCCCCGGCGGCGGTGGACAGACCTTTTCCACGCCGGCCGGTAACGGCGACAGCGCTTTCGCGATGTCCTCGGTGTTCTCGCCCTTCTTCGGCTGGACGCGGAAGGAGGCGGGGAACGGGTTGTAGGGGAGGATGTTCACCTCGTCGGGGCGACGCCTCTGCATCTGCCTCAGCGCCTCCGCCTTGGAGACGAACTTCACCGAGCGGACCTGGCTGTTCTCTGCCAGCTGACTGCGAACGGCGTTGATCTGCGCCGGCGTCGCGTTCGTGTCGAAGAAGACGCGGACCTGGAGCTCTTCCTTGACGTGCCCGCTCCACGCGAGCACCCAGCTGCCGAGCGCGATCGAGAGCCCGAGCAAGAACATCCCGATCAAGACCGTCATCGTCGCGGCGACCGTCGTGGAGACGTTGGCGCCGATCGAGCGAATCGCTTCCGCGCCGAGCAGGCGGAGCCGAGAAGTCATTCCGAGGCGTAGCCTCCGCGGCGCTCGTCACGGGCCAGCCGCCCGTCCTCGAGTGCGATCACGCGGCGGCGCATCTTGTCGACCATCTCGCGGTCGTGAGTCGCCATCAAGATCGTCGTGCCCGCGCGGTTGATCCGGTAGAGCAGCTGCATGATCCCCACCGAGGTGTCGGGGTCGAGGTTCCCGGTCGGCTCGTCGCAGATCAGGAGCGGCGGGTGGTTGACGACAGCGCGTGCGATCGAGACGCGCTGCTGCTCGCCGCCGGAGAGCTCGTCGGGATAGGAAGCCATCTTTTCCGAGAGGCCGACGAGGGTGAGCACCTCCGGCACCTTCTTGCGGATCGCGTTGCGGCCCTCGCCCTGAACCTTGAGCGCGTAGGCCACGTTCTCGGCAGCGGTGCGGTTGGGCAGCAGTTTGAAGTCCTGGAACACGCAGCCGAGGTTGCGGCGCAGAAGCGGCACCTTGGAGCGCTTCAGGCGCGTCAGGTCGCGGCCGCCGACGACGATCTTGCCGCCCGTCGGCTCGATCTCCTTCAGCAGCAGCCGGATGATCGTGGACTTCCCCGATCCTGAGGCCCCGACGACGAAGACGAACTCGCCCTTCTCGATCACGAACGAGACGTCGCGCAGGGCCGCCACGTTCGGCTCGTAGATCTTCGTCACGTCTTCGAAGACGATCATCGCCGCCACCGAAGGCGCAGGCGGCGGCTGCGTCGGCTCGCGCTCGACGACGGCTACGGGAGTTTCTGTGATGAGCTCTGTGTCCCCCACCGGAATTGAACGAGATGCGGGGCGATTTTCGCCGCACCGGTCTCGAACTACAGAGGCCGGAGTCTACCGAAACGACCTGCTAGATAACGTTTCCGGCAGCTTTTGCGAGCAGATATGCGTGGATGAATCCCTCGAGGTCGCCGTCCAGCACCGCCTGCGTGTTGCCGGTCTCGTGGTCGGTGCGGTGGTCCTTGACGAGTTGGTAGGGGTGGAGAACGTAGCTGCGGATCTGGCTGCCGAAGCCGATGTCCTGGGCCGCTCCGCGCTCGCGGGCCAGCTCGGCCTCCCGCTTTTCCTGCTCCACCTCGGCGAGGCGTGACTTGAGGATTCGCAGGGCGGTCTGCTTGTTGGCCGCCTGCGAGCGCTCGTTCTGGCACTGCACGACGATCCCGGTCGGCAGATGGGTGATCCGGACGGCGGAGTCCGTCTTGTTCACGTGCTGGCCGCCGGCGCCGCTCGCGCGGTAGGTGTCCACGCGAAGCTCGTTCTCGTCGATCTCGACGTCGTCGCTCTCGGGAAGCAGTGGGCTCACGATTACCTGTGCGAAGGAGGTGTGGCGCCGGTGCGCCTGGTCGAAGGGGCTCAGGCGGACGAGCCTGTGCACCCCGCGTTCGGCCTTCAGCACGCCGTACGCGTTCTCGCCGCGGACGGTGAACGTCGCGGACTTGAGGCCGGCCTCCTCGCCCGGGCTCGCCTCGACGAGGTCGGTCTGGAAGCCGCGATCGGCGGCCCAACGCAGGTACATGCGAAGCAGGATCTCGGCCCAGTCCTGCGCGTCCGTGCCCCCCGTTCCCGCGTGGATCGTCACGACTGCGTCGCCGGCGTCGTACTCGCCTGTGAAGAGCGCATCTTCCTGGAGCCGTTCGAGCTCGCGGCGCAGCGGCTCGATCGAAGCCGCGATCTCGTCCGCCATGTCACCGTCCATGGCGAAGAGCTCGCGCGCGTCCTCGTAGTCGCGAACCAACCGTTCGTAGCGCTCGAGGCGCTTCTGCAGCCGTGCGTGCTCGGACGAGATCTCCGCGGCCGCCTGCTGGTCGTCCCAGAACCCGGGCTCGCCCATCCGGGCCTCGAGCTCGTCGATTCGCTTCTTCAGCGCCTTCGGGTCAAAGGTAATCACGGACCCAGTCGAGCTGGGCCCCGATCTCCTCGAGCTGCTGTTCCAGTGGCTGGGCGGCCTCGTTCACGAGGCCGATGGTAGCTAGGGCGCTAGCGGAGTTGGCACTCTGAGAAGGCTGCAGGAGACGGCTAGGCGCCGTGGCACTTCTTGTACTTCTTGCCGCTCCCGCACCAGCAGGGGTCGTTGCGGCCGATCTTCTCCTGATCGGACACGACCCGCTGGGCCGTCGCAACCGAGCCGCCTCCTGCTGCGAGCGCGCCTGCGGTGACGCCGGCGCCGTTCCCGCCCTCGCCCGACGCGGCCGCGGCGCCGATCGCCTGCGCTCCGGCCAGCGACTGGTGCTCGTACGCGAGCCCGCCGCCGTCCACGGCAGCTTCTTCCTGGATCTCCCGCAGCTCGCCGGCCTCCTCCGGGTCCAGCTCGGCGTGGAAGAGGATCTGCACGACCTCCTCGCGGATCGCGCCGTTCAGTTCCTCGAACATCACATGGCCCTCGGCCGTGTACTCGACCAGCGGGTCTTTTTGCGCCATGGCCCGGAGATGCACGCCCTCGCGGAGGTAATCCATGTTCTCCAGGTGCTCGCGCCAGCGGACGTCGACCGTCTGGAGGATGATGAACCGCTCGAGCTCGCGCATGAGCTCGGGCCCGATCTCCTTCTCCTTCTCCTCGTACGTGTCCCGCGCGTCTTCCGTGAACTCGTCGACGAGCGACTCGGTCGTGAGCTCGACCTCCTCGCGGAGCTCCTCGGTCGTGATTTCGCTTCCGTAGAGGACGAACATCGCTTTCACGAGGCCGTCGAGATCCCACTCCTCCTCGAACTCACTCTCCGTGTACTGGCGGACCGTGGCCTCGACCACGTCGTCGATCCAGGACTTGACCTCGTCGGAGAGGTCCTGGCCCTCGAGCACGCGCCGACGCTGCTCGTAGATCACGGTTCGCTGCTTGTTCAGAACGTCGTCGTACTTGAGGACGTTCTTGCGCATGACGAAGTTCTGCTCCTCGACCTTCTTCTGCGCGTTCTCGATCTGGTTGGAGAGGATCTTCGCCTCCTTGGGCTGGTCCTCCGGCACCTTGAAGCGCTCCATGATGTTGTAGATCCGGTCGCCTGCGAACAAACGCACGAGGTCGTCCTGGCCGGAGAGGTAGAAGCGCGACTCGCCGGGGTCGCCCTGGCGGCCTGAACGGCCGCGAAGCTGGTTGTCGATCCGGCGCGCCTCGTGCCGCTCGGTACCGAGCACGTAGAGGCCTCCGAGGTCGACCACGCCGTCGCCGAGCTTGATGTCCACGCCTCGGCCGGCCATGTTGGTCGCAATCGTGACGGCACCGGGCTGTCCCGCGTCCTTGATGATCTCGCCCTCGCGCTCGTGCTCCTTCGCGTTGAGAACGTTGTGCGGGATTCCGCGGCGCTGGAGCATCTGCGAGAGGTACTCGGAGGTCTCGACCGCGATCGTGCCGACGAGCACCGGCTGGCCCTTCTCGTGCCGCTCGGAGATGTCGTCGATCACCCCTTTGAACTTCGCGTCCTTCGTCTTGAAGATGTAGTCGTTCTGGTCGTCGCGCTCGACCGCGACGTTCGTCGGGATCTCGACGACGGAGAGCCCGTAGATCTCGACGAACTCCTTCTCCTCCGTCTTGGCCGTACCGGTCATCCCGGCGAGCTTCTCGTAGAGGCGGAAGTAGTTCTGAAGCGTGATCGTCGCGAGCGTGAGGTGCTCCTCCTGGATCTTCACGCCCTCCTTGGCCTCGACCGCCTGGTGGAGGCCCTCCGACCAGCGGCGGCCTTCCATGATCCGGCCCGTGAACTCGTCGACGATCTTCACCTCGCCGTCCTGGATCACGTAGTCGCGGTCGCGGTGGTAGAGCGCCTGCGCCTTCAGGGCCTGGCTGAGGTGGTTGACGAGCTGGACGTTGCGCGGGTCGTAGAGATTGTCGATCTTGAGCGCGCGCTCGAACTTCTCGATCCCCTCTTCGGTCGGGGAGACCGTCTTGTGCTTCTCGTCGTACTCGAAGTCGGCGCCGGGGGCGGGACCCTTGCGGAGCGGGTCGCTCGGCACGGCTGTCAGCTGCTTCGCGACGCGGGCGAACTGGTAGTAGATCTCCGAGGAGGTCTCCGGCTCGCCGGAGATGATCAGCGGCGTCCTCGCCTCGTCGATCAGGATCGAGTCGACCTCGTCCACGATCGCGTACTGGTGCCCGCGCTGGACGACCCCCTCGAGCGCGACCGCCATGTTGTCGCGCAGGTAGTCGAAGCCGAACTCGGAGTTCGTGCCGTAGGTGATATCGGCCTCGTACGCGCGGCGGCGCTCGTCGAACGGCATCAGGTTCTCGATGTGCGCGGCGCGCATGCCGAGCTTCTCGTAGACGGGGCCCATCCACTCCGTGTCGCGTTTGGCGAGGTAGTCGTTGACCGTGACGAGATGGACGCCGGTGCCCGGAAGCGCGTTCAGGTACAGCGGCTGGGTCGCGACGAGCGTCTTTCCTTCGCCCGTCTTCATCTCGGCGATGTCGCCCTCGTGCAGGGCGATCCCGCCCATCGCCTGGACGTCGAAGATGTTCTGGCCGAGGGCCCGCTTGCCGGCCTCGCGGACCGCCGCGTAGGCCTCGAAGAGCAGATCCTCGAGCGACTCGCCGTTCTCGAGGCGCTGCTTGAACTCGGCGGTCTTGCCTGCGAGCTCGGCGTCGGAGAGCTTCTCGAACTCGGGCTCCAGCGAGCGGATGTAGTCGGCTTGCCCGCGTAGGCGCTTGAGCCGCCGGCCCTCGCCGACGCGCAGGACCTTTTCGAAGTTGCCGAAGTTCTGGGCCATGAAGGGAACAGGGTAGCTACTTACAGAGGCGCCACCCTGACCTCGAATAATCGGTCGTCGAGCCGCTCGGCATGAATGACGAACGCCTCGTGACGGTCGTAGCCGAGCCGCTCCAGCTGCGGGATCGAGCCGAACGCCTGCTCGCCGTCGACAACGACCGTGCGCTGGTCGTCCCGGACGGCGATGTCGATCTCGTCGCCCTCGACGTCCTCGGGAAGCTCGACGATCTCGGTCCTCCTGGCGGCGACGGCCCAGACCTCGTCGTCGCGGCGAACACCCTCGGCGCGGTAGGGGGCGTCAAACGACTGCTCGACCGCATCCGCGAGCGGCTCGAGCGCTCCTTCCGGGACGTCCTCCTCCACCACCAGCGTCCCGTCCTCGAGCGCGACGAAGTGCACCTCGTCGCCGGTGAGCTTCGGCGCTTCGGCGCTCGCGACCACGTCCCAGCGCCGCGGTCGCGGGACCCCGTGGATGCCCGTCGCGCCCCAGTGCGGCCCCGGATCGACGGGCTCCGCCTCCAGCGCGTCCTGGTCGAGGCCCCCCTCCTGCGCGAGCCGCTCGTGCAGCGGCTTGCGCCTGAACCAGCTCATTCCGGTTCGATCAGCCCGTGGTTGCCGTCGCGGCGCCGGTAGATGACGTTGACCTCGTCGGTCTCGGCATTCCGGAAGACGAAGAAGTCGTGCCCGATGAGCTCGAGCTGGAGCACGGCCTCTTCCGGCGACATGGGCTTGACCGCGAACTGCTTCGTCTTGACGATCACCGGCTCCTCCTCGATCGAGACGACGGGGACGGCTTCCACGGCCGGCCCGTTTCCCCGCGGCCGCCGCCGGCGCTTCTCCTTGTAGCGCTTCACCTGCCGCTCGAGCTTGTCGACGAGCTGGTCGATCGACGCCTTCATGTCCGAGGAGCTCTCGCGCGCGCGGATCACGGGGCCCTTGGTCCACACCGTCGCCTCGGCGACGTGGTTCTCGTGGATGGACGGATTGCGCTCGACCGCGAGCTCGAGCTCGATCCGCGGATCGGGGAGCTGCCGCTCGAGCTTGCCGAGCTTCTGCTGCGCGTAGGCACGGATCTGCTCGCTGACCTCGAGACCCCGTCCCTTCACCTGCAGCTGCATCAATCGGAATCTAACGGACGGCCCGCGCGAAAGCGACGACCTCGACCCGGCGCGCGCCGGCCTTGCGCAAGGCGGAGGCCGCCGCGGCGGCAGTGGCGCCGCTCGTGTACACGTCGTCGACGATCGCGACGCGGCGCGACGGCCGCCCACCGGCCCGAAACGCTCCGGCGACGTTGCGGCGCCGCTCGGCCAGCGAGAGCCCCCGCTGCCGCGGGATCGCACGCGCGCGCTCGAGCATTGCCAGTACGGGAAGCTCCCACCGTTCCGCGAGCTCGCCCGCGAGCGCCTCGGCCGGATGGTGGCCGCGCCGAAGGCGCCGGTCGCGGTCGGGCGGGACGAAGGTCAGCGCCTCGACCCCCGGCCTCGGCACCGTCTCGACGACGAGCTCGGCCGCGATCCGGGCGAGCCGCCGCAGGCCGCGCTCCTTCCACGCCCAGACCAGCGCCGTTGCGGCCCGGTCGTAGATAACTGCGGCGCGGGCATGCGCGAAGGCAAGCCGGCGGCCGGCACATTCGCGGCAACGCCGCACGGGCCAGGCCGCCGGTGCGCCGCAGCGCTCGCAGACCGGCGGCCGTATCCGAAGCAAGCCTTTGCGGCACGTCGAGCAGACCTGATCGCCGGCCTCGGAGCAGACCACGCACCGCTGCGGCAGCAACAGGTCGAGCACGAAGCCAAGCTAGGGCGCGAAAGCCTACGGCTTGGTGCCGAATTCGCGCCGAGCTTGCTCCAGCGTCTCGTGCGAGCCGATGTCGTGCCACTTGCCGGGCAGGTGCCAGGCGTAGAACGGCGTCCGCGTGTACATCCACTCGACGAGCCGGCCGGGCTGGTCGGGGTTGTTGCCCTCGGCCAGAAACTGCCCGACCAGCTCGAGTACGTGACGCGGGTAGAAATAGAGCGCAACGCCGTTGAGCGTCGATCGCGGGCGCTGCGGCTTCTCCTCGAAGGCAGTGATCCGCCCGTCCTCGTCGACGACGACCGAGCTGTAGCGCTTAATCGCCTCCGGGTCGCCGACGTCGTAGACCGCGATCAGAGGGGCATTGCGTTCCCGCGCGGTCTCGCCGAAGCCCTCGAGGCTCGAACCGAAGAGGGAGTCGCCGGCGGCCACGATCAGGTCGTCGTCGAGACCTTCGCCGTCGATCGCGAAGGCGAGATCTCCGATCGCGCCGAGCCGGTCGTCCTCGGTGCTCGTGCCGTCGTCGACAACGTTCACCTCGGGCCGGCCGGAGGCCCACTCGCGGAACACGGGCGCGAACTTCGAGTTCGTCACGACGTGGATTTGCTCGAGGCCGAGCGGCTGGAGGCGGTCGAGCAGGTGGTCGAGAATCGGGCGCCCGCCGACCTCGAGCAGCGGCTTGGGCCGGTCGAGTGTGAGCGGGTAGAGGCGGGTCGCGTAGCCCGCCGCCAGGATGATCGCCTTCAGTGCCCTACGTTCCCTCGTCCCACGAGGCGAGGTACTTCGCCTGCTCCTCGCTGAGCGTGTCGACCTCGATGCCCATCGTCTCGAGCTTCAGGCGGGCGATCTCGTTGTCGATCTCCTCCGGAACGGGGTAGACCCGGCGTTCGAGATCGGCCGCGTTGTCGACCACGAACTCGCACGAGAGTGCCTGGTTCGCGAAGGACATGTCCATCACGGCGGCCGGGTGACCCTCGGCGGCCGCGAGGTTCACGAGCCGGCCGTCGGCGATCAGATAAAGCCGGCGCCCGTTCTCGAGCTCGAACTCCTCCACGAACTCGCGCACGGCCCGCGACTCGGCCGCAAGCGAGCGCAGCGCCGGGATCTCGATCTCCACGTTGAAGTGGCCGGTGTTCGCCATGATCGCGCCGTCCTTCATTCGCTCCATGTGCTCGCGGCGAATGACGGACTTGTCGCCGGTGGCAGTGACGAAGATGTCGCCGACCTCGGCCGCGCGGCCCATCGGGAGTACCTGAAAGCCGTCCATCGCGGCCTCGAGCGCTCGCACCGGATCGACTTCGCTGACCACCACGTGCGCGCCCATCCCCTTCGCGCGGGTGGCGACTCCGCGTCCACACCAGCCGTAGCCGGCGACCACGAACGTCGATCCGGCGAGCAGCTTGTTCGTCGCGCGGATGATCCCGTCGACGGTCGACTGGCCCGTGCCGTAGCGGTTGTCGAACAGATGCTTCGTCTTCGCGTCGTTCACCGCGATCACGGGAAAGCCGAGCTTCCCGTCGCGCTCGAGCGCCTTGAGGCGGATCACGCCCGTCGTGGTCTCCTCCATGCCGCCGAGGATGTCGCCGAGCTGCTCGCGGCGGTGCGAGTGGAGGACGCCGATCACGTCGGCGCCGTCGTCCATCGTCAGCTGGGGCTTGTGGTCGACAGCGGCCTCGATGTGCTGGTAGTAGGTGTCGTTGTCCTCGCCTTTGATCGCGAACACCGAGATCTCGAACTCCTCGACGAGCGCGGCCGCGACGTCGTCCTGAGTGGACAGCGGGTTCGACGCGCAGAGGACGATGTCGGCGCCACCGGCCTTGAGCGTCCGCATCAGATTCGCGGTTTCGCTGGTCACGTGCAGGCACGCCGAGATGCGGTAGCCGGCCAGCGGCTGTTCGTTTTCGAAGCGCTGCCGGATCGCAGCCAGCACCGGCATGTCCCGATCGGCCCAGGTGATGCGCCGCTGCCCTTCGGGCGCGAGCTTGAGGTCCTTCACGTCGAATCGCTTCGTGGTCGCCATCGTCCTCTCTTTCCGATCAGGCTACGAGCAGCCGCTCGTGCTTTCGCTGTTCCCAGTCGAGCGCGGAGAGTCTCGTGCCGGCAAGCCACGTCTCCACGGCGGCGTGGAGCGCCGGTTCACGGTCGAGCCGAACGGCGAAGCCGATCTCGTCGAGACCGACCCCGAAGCGCTCGCGCAGCTCGCGCAACGACCGGAGCTGGTTCAGCTCCAGCACGCCGTAACTTCGATAGCCGGCCTGCGTGCGCCCGGGCTCGACCAGGCCGACACGCTCCAGGTAGCGGAGCATGCGTGGTGACCAGCCGGTGCGCGCAGCGGCCTCGCCGATGCTCAACCCATCCACGGCGAACACCTTAACACAACTGTGTCAGGGTGCCTGCGTGCCCTCGCGACCGTAGTCGTCCTCGAGCCGAACGACGTCGTCGAGTTGCGGGGTCGACACCTCGAGGATCGTCGTGTCCTCGAGCGCCTTGACTCGGTGCACGGTGCCGGGAGGGAACCGGAAGCAGGCTCCGGCCGAGACGATTTCGTTCTTCAGCACCGCGTCGCCTACAGCCCCCAGGTGCACCTCGGCCCGCCCGCTCTCGACGTACCAGCTCTCGTCCTTTTCGCGGTGGAACTGCAGGCTGAGCGACTCGCCCGCACGCACGAACAGGATCTTGCCGCTGTAGGCGTCCGTCTCGGCCCAGATCAGCTCCCAGCCCCACGGTTTTTCGACCTTGCGCGGCTCGAAGGCGAATCGTTCCAAGCTCTCGATATTCGGCGAGGACAACGGCCGGTCCACCGGCCGATCCTACGCCGATAACCATTCCGGGTGTTCACGGATGTACTCACGGGCGCGCCGGAGCTCCTTCGGCGTGTTCACCGTCAGCCAGAGCCGTTGGTGCCGGAAGGCGCGCAGCTTCCGCTCGGCGGCGAGCTCGGGGAATGCCGTGGTCTCGTGGTCACCGCGCTCGGGGAAGCGCTCGAGCGCTTCGAGCCCGAGGACGTAGACGCCGCAGTTGACCCAATACGGAATCCGCCCCGCCTCCCGAAACCCGGTGATCACGTCCTCCTCGTCGATGTCCGCGACCCCGAACGGCGACGGTGGCTGGGCCACCGCGATCGTCGCCGCGGCCGCGCTCTCCCTATGCCGCTCGAGCATCGCCCGAAAGTCGACATCGAGCAGCTCATCGCCGTTGAGCGCGAAGACGTCGCCTTGCTCCTTGCGAAAGGTCGCGGCGAAGCGAATCCCGCCGCCCCGGCCCAGCCGCTCCTCCTCCTCGGCAACGACGACCTCGGGGACGAGACCCATCAGCTCCCGCATGAAGAGGTCGCCGGTGCCGCTCGCGCAGCTCACGATCACGCGGTCGACGCCGGCGCGCGAGAGCAGCGCGACCTGGTAGGCGGCGAGCGGTCTTCCCTCGATCTCGACGAGCGGCTTCGGCAGGCCCTTGGACGCGTCACCCAAGCGCTCCGCCTTCCCGCCCGCCAGGATGATGGCTTCCAAGCTCGTGCTAGAGCTCGAGCTCGGGCTCTCGCTCAGCCGTCTCCGGCAGCGTGGCGAAGGGTGACACGGCCCGGCCAATGCCCTCGTAGGCGAAGCCGGCGGCGCGCGCCTGCTCGGGATCGAGCAAGTTGCGGCCGTCGACGATCAACGGACGCGCCATCGCGTCACGAATCTGCGGCGAGATGATGTCTGCGAGCTGCGGCCACTCGGTCACGATCACCGCCGCGTCGGCCCCGGTCACGGCCTCGAGGATCGTCTCGGCCGCGCTGACACCCGTGAGCACGCTCGTGTCCGCGACCGGATCCCACGCGCGCACCTCGGCGCCCTCGGCGAGCAGGCGAGAGGCGATCACGAGCGACGGCGCCTCGCGCAAGTCGTCCGTGTTCGCCTTGAACGCGAGCCCGAGCAGCGCGATCGTCTTACCGCGCAGCGAGCCGAGGTGCTTCTGCAGCTTCGCGATCGGCCGCCGCATCTGGAGCTCGTTCACCTCGATGACGGCGTTGACGAGCTGGAAGTGGTAGCCGGAGTTGCCGGCGAGCAGCTTCAGGAAGGAGACGTCCTTCGGGAAGCACGAGCCGCCGTAGCCGATCCCAGCGCGTAGGTACTGCGTCCCGATCCGCTGGTCGAGGCCCATGCCGCGAGCGACGGACTCGACGTCGGCGCCGGTCGCCTCGCAGACGTTCGCGATCTCGTTGATGAAGCTGATCCGCGTCGCGAGGAACGCGTTCGCGGCCAGCTTCACCATCTCGGCAGAGGGGACGTCCATCCGCACGACGGGAGCGTCGAGACCCGCGTGCAGCTCCGCTACCCGGTCGCCGTCGCTCTCCTCGAACGCCCCGACCACGATCCGGTCGGGCTGCATGAAGTCCCGGACAGCGGTTCCCTCGGCGAGGAACTCCGGGTTCGAAACGTAGCCGACCCCTTCGAGCCTGCGCGCGTCAAGTGCCGCCCGCACCTTCTCGCCCGTTCCCACCGGAACCGTGCTCTTCATCACGACCGTCGCCTGCGTATCGGCCGGGAGCTCGTCAACCACCGTCCAGACCGCCGAGAGATCGGCGTCGCCCGCGTACGTGGACGGCGTGCCGACGGCCACATAGACGACTTCGGCGCCTGCCAGCGCTTCACTGACGTCCGTCGTGAAGGTCAGCCGCTCGCGGTTCTTCGCCACCAGCTCGTCGAGGCCGGGCTCGAAGATCGGCACCCGTCCTTCACGGAGCGCGTCGATCTTCTCGGGAACGACGTCGCGCAGCGCGACCTCGTGACCCAGCTCCGCGAAGCACACGCCCGAGACGAGCCCGGCATAGCCCGCGCCGAAAACCGCGATCCTGGCCATCGTTTCTAGATTACTTCGGGAGCGGCTGAAGGCCTCGCGCGATGGCGATCATCGTCTCGTTCGTGAGCGTGTCGAGCAGCGTGTTGACGACCCAGTAGGTCGCACCGTTCTCGCGCAGCACGATCATGTGCAGGTGCGTGCCGTTGTAGTAGAAGTCGAACGTCCTCCGGCCGATCCGGTGGCGGAAGTTCTTGTTCGAGAGCACGGGGGCGTCTGCCCAGTTCGTCATCTGAATCCCCCAGTACTCGAGCCCAGTGATGTAGGTGAGCCGCACGGCCGGGTGGTTTCCGACCTTGTAGATCCGTAGCGGCGTCTGCGTCGTGAGGCGCGAGTTGCGCTCGAGTACCGTCGGCAGTTCGAGCCTGAATCCCGCCTTCCGGCGGGCGCCGAGCAGCAGCGACCGGCTCGTCCACGGATCGTGCCGGATGAACGCGGGCTGCTTCTTGGGCGTACGGTCGACCGGCCGGGGCGCGAGGTTGTTGTTGAAGGTGTCGCCGATCACGACGACGAGTGAGGGGCCGTTCTGGAACGCGGCCATCTCAGGCGTCATGCGCCTGACCACTCCGTCGCCGAACAGCTTCGCCACCTGCTGCGCCGCGGCGCGAGCGTTCGGCAGGCTCGGGTGGAAGTAGACGACGCTGCGCTGGTAGTCGAAGCGGCCGCTGGGCTCGTTGGCGGTCAGGTTGTTCGGCGGCGCGAGCACGTGATAGCCGCGCTGGGCGATCAGATAGCCGGCGTCGGCGGCCGCACCCGGCCGTCCGTTCCCGTTCAAGACGACGAGGGAGATGCGTGAGTTCGGGATCACGCGCTTGCGCGGACGGATTCGCTGCCCGAGGGCGACCTCGGTCGCCTTCTCGGGCGCCTCGACGTCCGGATTGAGGAACTCGTTGACCGCGTTGGTGATGTTGGAGGGCGCTGTGTAGAGATCGGCCGTTCCCTCGAGCCCGCCGATCCGGGCCTGGAAGAAGTGCCCACCCGGGAGGTCGTAGAGGAGCTTGGCGTAGTTGTTGAGCGTGCTCGGGTCGACTCCGGTGCCGCCGGAGCGGCCGATCTCGACGTTCTTCTTCAGGATCCCGACGAGCCCCGGGATATCGGTGACCGAGAGGCTGTTCACCCGCTCCTTGAGCGCCTTGACGAACTGCTGCTGGCGCGCGTTGCGGTAGAGGTCCGAGTCGGTGTGCCGGTAGCGGACGAAGTCGAGCGCCTGCTTGCCGGTCAGGTGTTGGTAGCCGGGCTGGAGGTTGATCGCAGACGCGCAGTCGAGACAGACGCCGGTGTGCGGGCTGATGTGGTAGCGCCGGTCGACGTCGATCCAGACGCCGCCCATCTTGTCGACCATCTTCACGAACCCGACGAAGTTGACCGTGATCAGGTAGTTGATCGGCAGCCCGGTCAGGGCGCGGACGGTCTCCAGCGTCCCCGACTCACGGCATTGCGAATAGGCGGCGTTGATCTTCCCCGCCCAGGTCGGCTGGCCGGGACAGCGGATCTCGACCCGGAGATCGCGGGGCAGCGAGAGCATCGAGATCGTCTTGTTCTCGGGATTGGTCCGCAGGAGCATGATCGTGTCTGAGCGCGGAGGCACGTCGCCGTCGGTGACCCGGTGGTCGTAGCCGATCACGAGCGCGACCGCGGGCTTGCCCGGCGCGACGTAGTTGAGGCGCTTGGCCGCCTTCTTCGTCGAGGCGCGGCGCGGCGCGGTCTTCACCGTCGCGTCCTTTTCGTACAGGTAGATGCCGCCGGCGAAGGCGCCGGAAGCCATCAGCAGCGCTACGAAGAGCCACAGGAAGCCGCGACCGATCCACCAGAGGACGCCGTGGTGGTGACGCGGAGGCTGGCGGTAGCGCGTGACGGACGTCAGCGCACCCGGCGGCACGACCGAATGGCCGTTGCCGTTGACATCGGCGCCCCGGCCGATTCCTCTCTTGAGCGTCGTCCTCATGCCCGATAAAGCGAAGACGCCCTCGCGGGCGCCCGCCGGCCAGGAGGATAGCCGACCATTCGGCTACCCAGCGGTCGCGTGTGCGCCCGCCAGCGCCTCCTCCGCAAGACGTGTTCCCTCGACCATGTTGCGGAGCTTTTCGTAAGCCACTTCCCAACTCCTCGTGCGCAGGCCACAGTCGGGGCAGACGTGAATCCGCTCGGGATCGCCGAACACCTCGACCGCGTAGAGGATTCGGTCGCGAACGAGCTCCGGCGACTCGATGAAATCCGTGTGGATGTCGAGCACGCCGAGCCCGAGGATCGGCTCGTACGGAAGGTCGCGGAACTTCGAGATCACCTCGTAGCCGGGCCGCTCGGCCCCAGACGTGCCGAGCTCGCGGCCGTCGTAGTTCGCGAAGCCGACGCAGTACTGCCGGCAGCCGCTCATCTGCTCGAGCGCCGGGAAGAAGAGGTGGTAATCCGAGAAGCAGAGATGGGTCGAGAAGAAGCAGTCGAGCCCCTCCACACTCGCGTTGAAGCTCTCCACGAAGATGTCGAGCTCGTCGGGCTCCGTCGAGGCGCCCGGCTCGTCGATCTGGATCCATTTCGCCCCGAGCCCGATCAGCGACTCCAGATTCGGCCGGATCACGTTGCGCGCGAGGTCGAGCGCGAACTCACGGCGGGCCCCAAGCTCCTCGCGGCGGTTGTGGCCGACCCCGAGCCGGCCGCTCTGGGGCCCGTAGTGCTCATCGTACGACCACACGGCGATCGTGTAGGCCCCGGTGACCGGAATCTTCAGGTCGTGCTTGGCGACCGACTCGAGAAAGCGGAACTCGTCGTCGTGGTAGGGCTCGCGGAGCGACGGCTCGGCGGTCACCGCCGACTTCGAGTAGTACTTGTTGTCGAAGCTGCGGATCGTGCCGCGCTCCTCGAAGCCGTTCGAGTGCGCGACCGCCCACGCGTACATCTCGGTGCGCTGCTGCTCGCCGTCATAGACCGCTTCGATCCCTGCGCTCTCGAGGAGGCGCAGTGCATACCGGCTCGCCCAGCGGCCGAGCTCGTCCTTGTCGAGCCCACCGTTCCCGCGCTGGAGCGTCTCCACGAGCTCCTCGTACCCGTCGACGCCGAGCTTCTCTCCCCAGGTCCGTGCGTGGTCGACGTCCGCGTCGCTCAGCGGCGTGCCGGCCGACGGCTTCACCAGCCACGGCGGCTTAGCGAGCGACCCGATCTCGTGCGTCAAGAACTTCACGTCAGACCTCGCTTTTTCTTCTCGTGTAGTCAAATCCAAGCTCCGGGTTTGGACAGCCGCAGCGGCATCGCAAGCGACGCCTCATGCGGCGGCCTCCACGCTAGCGGTCTTCGCACGGCCCAGATGCAGAAGCTTCTCGCGGGCGATCCGTTGCGAGACGAACTGGAGATCGCCGTTCGGCGTCAGCGCGACCCGCTCCACCCCGCGCTCGGAAGCCAGGCGGGAGGCGAACGCCGCGAGCTCCCGCTCGTCCTCGATCGCAGAGCTCCGCGCATCGACGACGCCTGCAAGCAGCAGCTTGTCGAGCGCTTCGGGGACCGCTTCGATCGGGGTCGCGTAGAAGTCGACGCCGATCGCGCCGATCGGAAGATCGCCGGCGCGCTCGAGCACGTTGCCCGCGTTGCTGAAGGTCAGCTGAAGGGCGACCGTCGCGTCGCCGAGCACCCCGAGCGCCTCGGCGACCTGGTCAATCGGGGGCTCTTGCTCTCGTGCGAGAAAGGGCTCTGCGAGCACGATCAGATCCGCGTCCAGCGCCTCGATCTGAGGCTTCAGCACGCCTTCGGCGATCACTTTCGGCGGGATCCCGGTGCCGTGGGATAGCGCGAACGGCGAGGGCAGCGTCACCAGCCGCGGCGCTGGAAGCGGCGCGACGAAGCGCTCCTCGAGCGTCGTCTGCAGGCGCGGTTTGGCCTGCGTCGCCGTGGGCGCCCGGTAGAAGGTGTTCGTGTCGAGGAAGCGGGTCAGCGCGCCGAGCTCGAGCCCCTCCGCGGCCTCGACGAGCGGACGGAAGAGATCCTGCCAGCGCAGCATGCCGTCGGCGATCAGGTCGAGCCCGGCCTCCTGCTGGATCTGGACGATCTGCTCGAGATCGCGCCCGAGCTGCTCGTCGACCACCTGCTCGGTGGTGCGTCCTCGGTCGAGGTCGCGCGTTGCCTGCACGAGTTCCTCCGAGCGCGGAAAGATCCCGGGAGCGAACGCTTGCACCGGTTACGACCTCCCGGCGACCGAGAGCTGGTTCTCGGCGTGCTTGATCCGCTGCTCCTGCTGCCAGCGGTCGGCATCCGACTCGCCGCGCTCGATGCGCTCCAGCTCCGCCTGCGCTTGCTCTAGCTGTTCACGCGCGCGCGCGTCGTCGATCTCCCGGGCGTTGACGGCGTCGTCGACGAGCGCGAGTGCGCGGTCCTGGGCGACCTGGAAGAACCCCGGCCCGGTGGCGAACTCCTCCACCTCGTCCCGGTCGACGCTCGTGTAGACGCGGGTCGAGCCGGCCTTGAGCATCGCCACGAGCGGCGCGTGCCTGGCCAGCACGCCGATCTCGCCGGCGGCGCCGGGGACGATCAGCATCTCCGCCTCGCCCTCGAACGCCGGTCCTTCGGGCGTGACGAGCGAGACGTCGAACGTACGGCGGCCGTTCGCCAAGGCTTACGCGGGAACGGCCTCGGCCTCTTCGGCCGGCTGCTCCTCTTCGGCCTCGGCCTGAGGCTCCTCGGGCTCGGGCTCGCCGCCCTCGGTCTCGCGCGCCTTCTGGACGGCCTCGTCGATCGTGCCGACCATGTAGAACGCCTGCTCCGGCAGCTCGTCGTGCTTGCCGTCGAGGATCTCGGTGAACCCGCGAATCGTCTCCTCGAGCGGGACGTACTTCCCGGGCTGGCCGGTGAACGCCTCAGCGACGAACATGGGCTGCGAGAGGAAGCGCTGGATCTTGCGCGCGCGCTGGACGATCAGCCGGTCCTCGTCGGAAAGCTCGTCGATCCCCAGGATCGCGATGATGTCCTGGAGGTCCTTGTAGCGCTGCAGAACCTCCTGCACCCGGGTCGTGGTCGCGTAGTGCTCCTCCGAGACGATACCCGGCTGGAGCGCCCGCGAGCTGGAGTCGAGCGGGTCGATCGCCGGGAAGAGCGCCTGCTCGGCGATCGAGCGCGAGAGGGTGATGAACGCGTCGAGGTGGGCGAACGTATTCGCCGGCGCCGGGTCGGTGAGGTCGTCCGCGGGGACATAGATCGCCTGGACCGACGTGACCGAGCCCGCGCGGGTCGAGGTGATCCGCTCCTGGAGCTGGCCCATCTCGGTTGCGAGCGTCGGCTGGTAGCCGACCGCGCTCGGCATGCGCCCGAGCAGCGCCGACACCTCCGAGCCGGCCTGGACGAAGCGGAAGATGTTGTCGATGAAGAGCAGGACGTCCCGGCCCTCGTCGCGGAAGTACTCGGCGATCGTCAGCCCGGTCAGCCCGACCCGGAGCCGCGCCCCGGGCGGCTCGTTCATCTGCCCGAACACGAGCGCGGTCGATCCGAGCACGCCGGATTCCGTCATCTCGAGCCAGAGGTCGTTGCCCTCGCGGGTCCGCTCCCCCACGCCCGCGAAGACCGAGTAGCCGGAGTGCTCCCGGGCGACGTTGCGGATCAGCTCCTGGATCAACACCGTCTTGCCGAGACCCGCCCCGCCGAACAGCCCCACCTTGCCGCCCTTGATGAACGGCGCGATCAGGTCGATCACCTTCATCCCCGTCTCGAAGACCTCTGTCGTGGGCTGGAGAGCGTCGAACGACGGGGGGTCGCGATGGATGGGCCAGCGCTCGGCCGCGTCCACCTGGTCGCCCTTGTCGATCGGCTCGCCGAGCACGTTGAAGATCCGCCCCAGCGTCGGCTCGCCAACCGGAACGCTGATCGGCCCGCCCGTGTCGACGATGTCGACCCCGCGCGAGATGCCGTCCGTGGAGTCCATCGCGACCGCGCGGACCCGATCGTCGCCGAGGTGCTGCTGCACCTCGCAGATGAGCTCGCCCGCCTCGCGCCCGTCCTCCTCAGGCAGCGAGATCGCGAGGGCCGAATTGATCTCCGGCAGGCCTTCGGGGAACACGGCGTCGATGACGACGCCCTTGATCTCGATCACCTTGCCGACGTTCTTTTCTTCAGGCATGCGTCTCCTCGAAAGCAGGTCTGCGGCGCCGCGCAACAAGGCGCCTGCCAAGCGCCCGCAGTCTATCCAAGCGTTGATTGGGAGCGTCCGGCTGGAGGCTCAGCTTGAAGCGCTCGATTTCCGCGTCCGCCAACCTGGCGGCGTGGTCGAGGCTTCAGACGTACGAGGTGACGAGCCCGGGATACATGCCTCAAATCTAGACTCTCCGAGGCCCGTGCCGGCCGCCTCACGCGCCTCCCTGGTCGCCTATGCGATCCGTCTCTCGTTCCTGACCATCGCCTGGAACGCGGTCGTGGGCGTCGCCGCGCTCGTCTCGTCGATCGTTTCCGGCAGCCTGGCGCTCGGCGGTTTCGCGCTCAACATGCTCATCGACACGTCGGCGTCATTTGTGCTCGTCTGGCGTTTCACCCACGAATCGCGTGACCCGGAGGCGGCCGACCGTCTCGAGGAGCGAGCCCAGGTCGGGATCGCGGTCGCGATGTTCGCCGTGGCGGCTTATGTCGCGATCCAGGCCGTCCGGGCGCTCGTCGAGCGCTCGCATCCAGGCACCTCGGTGCTGGGCGTGATCCTCGCGCTGGCTTCCCTGCTTGTGCTGCCGCCGCTCGCGCGCGTGAAGCTGCGGGTGGCGTCGGAGCTCCCGAGCCGAGCGCTGCGCGGCGACGGCGTCCTCACGGCTGCTTCCGCCGGGCTCGCGGCGATGGCGCTCATGGCGCTCCTGGCCAATTCTCTGTTCGATTGGTGGTGGGCCGACCCGGTCTCGGCGCTGGTCATCGCTGCGGCGCTGGTCGCCGAGGCGAGCCGCCTGGCGACGCACCGCCTAGGACGCGAGCGGCTGTTTAGGTAGTCGGGCGACCGCCGGCCTTGCCGACAAGCACCGGCACCGAGGAAAGGATCGCCTGACGCCGGATCTTGCGGAAGACCAATGCGTCGTCGCGGGAGCTTGCGGCGGCAACGTTGCCCGAGCTGTTCGAGCCCACGCTGGCGACCGTCCCGATGCCGACCATCGCGACGATGGCGGCGGCTGCGGCGGCGGCGCCCATCTGCGCGGGCCGCAGCAGCACGGCGCGGCGGCGCTCCGGAAGCCAGATCGGCCGCTCGAGCGGCTCCAACGGCGCCTCACGGAGATGCGCGGTGAGGTCGGTCGCGCCGGCCCGGAACTCGCGGCAGCCCGCGCAGTCGCGCACGTGCTCGCGCAGCAGGGCACCCTCGAGCTCGGACAGCTCACCGTCCAGCTCGAGCGAGATCCAACTCCTGACGCGCTCGCAGCGCGCCTCCGGTCGACGCAAAGTGCTCACGTCAGTTCTGACGGTCGATGGGACACATAGTTAGTGGAACCTGCCAAGGTCTTCAATACAGCTTGTACCTCGTGTCGGCAAGAACACCGAAGATAATGAGCAAGAATCCGAGAACGACGAAAACGGCAGAAAGATTGATCGTTTCTTCGCGCTCTTCCGGCGTCGCCCAGCGCATGAACCGGGGTCCGAAAATAAACGTCCCCTCTTCCCTTTTTGGGCGCACCGGACCCCGGTTTCCAACGAAGAAACCGCACACCACGAGGAACGATCCGATTCCATAGAAGCCGACAGAGACCGAGCGCGCGGCGCTGGTCCCCGAAAGGGCGCCGATCGCAAGCGAGATCAGCGCCGTCCCGCCCGTCACGGCGCAGACGATGATCGCGAAGCGGCGGATCGCCGCGAGCCACATGCCTAAGTTTTAGCTGGCGACCGGCTGTTGCGGGCGGCGGATCTCGTCCGCGGTCATCGGCCAGCGCTCGAGCGGGTAATGGCACGACGCAACGTGCCCGTCACCGAAGGGATAGAGCGGTGGCTCCTCCACGTCACAGTGCCCTTCGCGGAAGCGCGGGCAGCGCGGGTGGAACCGGCAGGCGCTCGGCGGATTGATCGGGCTCGGGACGTCGCCCTCGAGCACGATCCCCTTGCGCTCGCGGCCGAGCACGGGGTCGGGAATCGGCACGGCGGACAGGAGCGCACCGGTGTACGGATGCTTCGGCTCCGAGTAGAGGACTTGGCGCGAGGCGACCTCGGCGATGACGCCCAGGTACATCACCATCACGCGGTCGGAGATGTGGCGCACGACGTTGAGGTCGTGAGCAATGAAGACGTACGTCAGCCCGAAGTCGCGCTGCAGGTCCTTGAGCAGGTTGAGGATCTGGGCCTGCACGGAGACGTCCAGCGCCGAGACGGGCTCGTCGCAGACGATCAGCTTCGGATTCACGGCGAGCGCGCGGGCGACGCCGATCCGCTGCCGCTGACCGCCGGAGAACTCGTGCGGGAAGCGGTTGTAGTGCTCCGGGTTGAGGCCGACGACGTCGAGCAGTTCCTGCACGCGGCGTTTGCGCTCGGCCTCGGTGCCGAGGCCGTGCACCTCGAGCGCCTCGGCGATGATGAAGCCGACGCGCTTGCGCGGATTCAGCGAGGCGTAGGGATCCTGGAAGACCATCATCATCTCGCGTCGGATGGGGCGCATCTCCGCGCGCGAGAGCTTCGTGATGTCGCGGCCGTCGAAAATGACCCTGCCGGACGTCGGCTCGAGCAGGCGCATGATGCAGCGCGCCATCGTCGACTTTCCGCAGCCGGACTCGCCGACAACACCGAGCGTCTCGCCCTCGCGCAGCGTGAAGCTGACCCCGTCGACCGCCTTCACCGCGGCGACCTGCTTCTGGAAGATGATCCCGCGCGTGACGGGGAAGTACTTCTTGATGTCCTCGACGATGAGGAGCTCGTCGCCGCGGGGGCGCTCGTCGGGCTGGACCGCTTCCTGGGTCGCGGCCATCTAGCTCGCTTCGGCCATCGTGCCGGTAAGGAGCTTTGCTGCTTCGCGGTCCTTCGTGTCCTCGTCGAGGTGGCACGCCTGGACGTGGTCACGGTCGTCGCTGATTGGCTGCAGCTCGGGCTCGACCGTCTTGCAAACGTCCATCACATAGGGGCACCGCGGATGGAACCGGCAGCCGCGCGGCGGGTTGAGCAGCGACGGCGGCTGGCCCTTGATCTGTACGAGCCGCTCCATGTCGGTGTCGAGCCGCGGAAGCGAGCCCAGCAGGCCCCACGTATACGGATGGTGCGGGCGGTGGAAGATTGCGTCGACCGTTCCCTGCTCCGCGATCCGCGCGGCGTACATGACCACGACCTCGTCGGCGGTCTCGGCAACGACGCCGAGATCGTGCGTGATGATGATGATCGCGCTGCCGAACTCCTGCTGAAGCCGGTTCATCAGGTTGATGATCTGCGCCTGCGTGGTCACGTCGAGCGCGGTGGTCGGCTCGTCGGCGACCAAGAGGTCTGGGTCGTTGATGAGCGCCATCGCGATCATCACGCGTTGACGCATGCCGCCGGAGAACTGGTGCGGATAGTCCTCGACGCGCCGCTCGGCCCGCGGAATGCCGACCGCTTTGAGGAGCTCGAGCGCGCGACGGCGCGCAATCTTCTTCGTGACGTCCTGGTGGAGCAGCACGGCCTCGACGAGCTGATCGCCGATCTTGTGGACCGGGTTCAGCGACGTCATCGGGTCCTGGAAGATCATCGCGATGTCGTTGCCGCGGATGTCGCGCAGCCGGCGCGAGCTCATGTGCAGGAGGTCGTCGCCCTTGAAGATGGCCGCGCCGCTCGAGATCGTGTTTCGCTTCGGGTTGAGGCCCATGATCGAGAGACAAGTGACGCTCTTTCCGGACCCGGACTCGCCGACGATTCCGAGCGTCTTGCCCTTCTCGACCTGGAAGCTGACCCCGTCCACGGCCTTGACGATCCCGTCGTCCGTCCGGAAGTAGGTCTTGAGGTCTTTGACTTCCAGGAGCGCCATGAGCAGAGCCTAACCGAGCCCAACAATCACGCGAGGCGAATCCTGGGGTCGATAACCGCGTAGAGCAGATCGACGATCAGGTTCAGCACGATGATTGCCAGGGTGGCAAAGACCACAATTCCCTGTGTGGTCGGTAAGTCAAACGAGTTGAGGCTCGTGACCAGCGTCCGACCAAGCCCGGGCAGGCCGTAGACCGTCTCGGTGAAGACGGCGCCGCCGAGCCCGAGCGCGATGTCCATCCCGAGCATGGTCACGACCGGAAGCATCGCGTTGCGCAGGATGTGCTTGCGCAAAACGCGGGACTCCGGTGCGCCTTTCGCCCGCGCGGTGCGCACGTAGTCCTCGTTCATGGTCTCGAGCACGTTCGCTCGGATCATGCGCACGTACAGCGCAGCGAACAGAATCGCGTAGGTCGCCCACGGCAGGATCATGTGGTACGCCCACTGCACGGCACCGCCGCATTCCGCTCCGGGCGGCGGGTGTACGAAGTCGCAGTAGCCCGAGATGGGCGTGATCCCCCACTTGTAGCCGAAGAAGTAGGAGAAGATCAGCCCGATCCAGACCGGGTGTGCGGAGATTCCAATCAGGACGAAGATCATCGCGGCACGGTCTAACAACGACCGCGGCCTTAAGGCCGACAGGATTCCGATCGGGACGGAGAGAAGCAGCCAGAAGATGGCGCCGCCGAACACGAGCGACGCCGTCACGGGAGCGGCATCCCTGACGATGTCGTTCACTTTCTGCCGGTTGGCGAACGAGGTCCCCAGCGACGGTTGCTTGAACGGCGGCGTCGCGTGCACGTCGATCGGGGACAGGCGACCGACGAACTTCGCGTACTGCACATACACGGGGCGGTCGGTGCCGAGGATCTTCTTCGCTCGGTTCACACATCCCTGTGTGCGCAGCTGGCCGCACGACTGCGCCGCCGGGTCGGCCGGGATGATGAAAAAGATCACGTAGGTGACGATCGTGACGGCGATCAGGAGAACGAAGGCCCAGAGAAGGCGCCTGATGACGTAACGGATCATCGGTCAGTCACGGCCGTAGTCGAGGACGGGACTTTACCGCAGGTGCGGGCAATTTCGCCCGGTAAAGCAGCGAGGCGCCCGCGGGGGGCCCCGCCCCCCCCGGTTCTAAAAACAACGGCGGGGGGCAAAATAATTTAGAAGTGGGCCGCG
>JBKPHH010000049.1:0-29867 GCA_046729795.1 Actinomycetota bacterium
AGAGGGGAAGCCGATGCGCACACGCCCCGCCGCGCTAATCGGATTCATTAGCTCAGCCCTTTTGGCTGGCTCGTACAAAGGCTGGTAAGCAATCTCACGGCTTGCGTAGCTTCTGTTGTCCACAGAATGTGGACATCCCCCTGTTGAGGGATTTCCACAGGTTTGTGGACAGAATCGTCTCGAAGCTACGTTAGCTAGGCGATCAGGCCACGCCTGAAGCCAACGGCCACTGCGTGTGCGCGGGAGCGCGCCTGCAGCTTCGCGAGCAGGTGACGCACGTGCGACTTGACCGTCTCCTCCGAGAGGAAGAGGCGCGTGCCGATCTCCCTGTTCACCAGGCCGTCGGAGATGAGCTGCAAGACCTCGATCTCGCGAGCGGTCGGCTCCTGCTCCAGTTCCTGGAGCGGGCCGGCGAACGGAATGACCTCCGCGTTGCCGCTGCCCGAGCGGCGCGCTGCGACCGCGTCGAAGCGGCTTGCGTGCTCGCGGTAGCGGTTCATGATCGCTTTGCGCTCAGCAGCGTCCACGGGGCGAGTATCGGCCTCGCAACCGCCCGTCTTTAGCGGACTAGCTACCCCGTTCTAGGGATGCGGCCTACGCGCAAGCGTTATGGCTTGGGAATCGGCTGCGAACGCTCTTTGCCCGGCTCTTCGGGCAATGCGCGCTCATCCGCCGCCTCCGGCGTGTGCTTCGGCGACGCCGTGACCTGCGCGAGGGTCTCCTTGTCGACGTTCAGCGGGTGGTGGCACGCGGCGAGATGGCCGTTGCCGTAGTCGACGAGCGGGGGCTCGACCTGCTTGCAGATATCGGTCGCGTAGCGGCAACGCGGGTGGAAGCGGCAGCCCGACGGCGGGTTGATCGGGCTCGGCACGTCGCCCTCGAGCACGATCCGCTCGCGCTGGTCGGACAGGTCGGGGTCGGGGATCGGGACGGCCGAGAGGAGCGCCTCGGTGTAGGGCATGATCGGGCGCTCGTAGAGCTCTTCGGCCGGCGAGACCTCGACCAGCTTGCCCAGGTACATGACCGCGATCCGGTCGGAGACGTGGCGGACGACGCCGAGGTCGTGCGCGATGAAGATGTAGGTGAGGTGGAACTCCTTCTGCAGGTCCTCGAGCAGGTTGATCATTTGCGCCTGGATCGACACGTCGAGCGCCGAAACGGGCTCGTCCGCGACGATCAGCTTCGGCCGCAGCGCGAGCGCGCGCGCGACACCGATCCGCTGGCGCTGGCCGCCCGAGAACTCGTGCGGGAAGCGGTTGTAGTGCTCGGGCGAGAGCCCGACCGCCTGAAGCAACTCCTGCACCTTCTGCTTTCGGTCCTTGCGGTCGCCGATCCGGTGGATCCGCAGCGGGTCGCCGACGATCGTGCCGACGCGCTTGCGCGGGTTCAGGCTCGCGTAGGGATCCTGGAAGACCATCTGCATCTGCCGGCGCAGCGGCCGCAGAGCGCGCGCGCGGAGCTTGCCGATCGACTTGCCCTGGAAGACCACGTCGCCCTCGGTGGGCTCGAGCAGGCGGACGATGCAGCGGCCGAGCGTGGACTTGCCGCAGCCTGACTCGCCGACGAGCCCGATCGTCTCGCCCTCGCGCACGCTGAACGAGACGTCGTCGACCGCGTGCACGCGCGCGAACTCGCGCTGCAGCACGCCCTTCCGGATCGGGAAGTACTTCTTGAGGCTCTGAACCTCGACGAGGGCGCCGTCGGTGCTCATGCGGCTGCTTCTTTTCCGTGGATCGTGTCTTCACGCAGGCGACGCTTGTCCTCGACCGAGAGCCAGCAGCGGTCGAGGTGGGTGCGGTCGTCGACGCGGTTCGCGAGCTCGGGTTCCTCCATGCACTTGTCGAAGGCGTGCGGGCAGCGAGGCCTGAACTTGCAGCCGGCGGGCGGGTGGATCAGCGAGGGCGGCTGGCCTTCGATCGAGTGCAGGCGCTCCGCTTTGGGCCGGTCGAGGCGCGGGATCGACCCCAGCAGTCCCCAGGTGTAGGGCATCTGCGGGTCGTAGAAGACCGCGCGCTTCGGCCCGCGCTCGACGATGCGGCCCGCGTACATGACGACGATCTCGTCCGCGATGTCGGCGACGACGCCGAGGTCGTGCGTGATCAGGATCACCGCCGAGTTGAACTCGTCCTTCAGGTGGTCGATCAGCTCGATGATCTGTGCCTGGATCGTCACGTCGAGCGCGGTGGTCGGCTCGTCGGCGATCAGAACGTCCGGGTTGCACGAGAGCGCCATCGCGATCATCGCGCGCTGGCGCATCCCGCCCGAGAACTGGTGCGGGTAGTCGCTGATGCGCTGGCCGGGGTTCGGGATCCCGACCTGGCCCAGCAACTCGACGGCCCGGCGCCTGGCGGTCTGCTTGGAGATCGACTCGTGGGTGACGATCGCCTCGACGATCTGGTCGCCGACCCTGTACACGGGGTTCAGCGACGTCATCGGATCCTGGAAGATCATCGCGATCTCGGCGCCGCGCACGTCCTGGAGCCGCGATTCGGGCTCCATGATCAGGTTGCGGTGCTTGTAGAGCACCTCGCCCTCGAAGGCGGCGTTCGCACCCCGGGTGAGCCCGAGGATGGTGAGCGCGGTGACGCTCTTGCCCGAGCCGGACTCGCCGACGATCCCGAGCACGCGGCCGCGCTCGAGCTCGAAGTCGACACCGTCGACGGCGCGCACGATGCCGTCCTCCGTGTTGAACCGGACCTTGAGCCCTTTGACCTCGAGCAGTCGTTCGGCCATCAGCGGACTGCGAGTCTACCCGCCGCTTGGCTCGCGTCTGTTCCGCTCGTTGCAGGCGAATCGCCCTCGGGTCGCTGACTACACTCGTCCGGAGATGGGGATCGTCGCCGTCGGCATGAGCTTCAAGTCCGCGCCACTCGAGCTGCTCGAGCGCTCGGCGATTCCGCCCGAGCACTCGTCGCACGCACTGCTCGCCCTTGTCGCCCGAAGGCAGATCTCCGAGGCGGTTCTGCTTTCGACCTGCAACCGAGTCGAGGTCTACGCGGCCGTCGACGATTCCGCCACCGGCATCCGCGAGATCCGTTCCGTGTTCCGTGAGGAGTGCCCAGCCGAGAGCCTCGGCGTTGACGACCGTCTCTACGCCTACCGCGACGACGACGCGGTACGGCACCTCTTTCGCGTCGCCGCCGGGCTCGACTCGATGATCGTGGGCGAATCGGAGATCCTCGGGCAGGTCCGTCGTGCCTATCAGACCGCTGTCGGCCTAGGTACGGCCAGGACGGTGCTGCCGCCGGTCTTCGATGCGGCGCTTCGCGCGGCAAAACGCGCTCGAACCGAGACGACAATCGCGCGCGATGGAGCGTCGTTCTCGTCGGCGGCGATCGAGCTCATCCGGCGAGACCTCGGGCGCAAGAGCCTTGCAGGCACGAGCGCGGTCGTGGTCGGCGCCGGCACGGTGGGCCAGATGAGCGTCGCGGCGCTCGTCCGTGAAGGAGTCGAGCCGTCACGGGTAGTCGTGCTCAGCCGCTCGGAAGAACGAGCACGCTACGTGGCGAAGCGATGGGGCGTGCGCCACCGCGGCCTGGGACAGGTGGAAGAAGAGCTCCGGATCGCCGATGCCGTTGTCTGCTGCACCGCGGCGCCTGGAATCGTGATCGACCGACCGATGATCCGGCGCGTCGTTGCCGCCCGCGGCGCCTCCCGCCGACTCGTGATCGCGGACATCGCCGTGCCGCGCGACGTCGAGCGCGCCGTCCGCGAGGAGCCCGCGGTGATAGCGCACGACATCGACGATCTGCACGATCTGGTCGCCGGCCGCCGCCGCCGACGTGAGGAGCTCGAGCGGGCCGAGGCGATCGTCGGCGAGGAGTTCGAGCGGCTCCAGCAGGCGCGACGCGCGGCTGCGATCAGCCCGACCATCTCGGCGCTTCTCGAGCATGCGGAGGCGATCCGCGCGCGGGAGGTCGAACGCGCCCATGGGCGCTGGGGCTCGGCGGACGAACAGGCAATCGACCGGCTGACGAAGCGGATCGTGGCCAGCCTTCTCCATGCGCCCATCGACGTGGCCAAGGAATCGGCGAGCTCGAGCGGCCAAGGCGACGATGCGGCGGCCCTGCGAAAGCTCTTCCGCCTGAGCTAGGCGAGCTCGGCGAAGAACTCCGCTGCGGCCTCGACCGTGCGGTCGATCTCGACGTCGCTATGGGCGAGCGAGATGAACAGTGCCTCGAACTGCGAGGGCGGAACGTAGATTCCGCGTTCCAGCAAGTGGCGGAAGCATCGGCCGTAGCGGTCCGCGTCGCATGCGGCCGCGTCGTCGTAATTCCGGACCGGGCCCTCGCGAAAGAAGACCGTCGCCAGCGACCCAACGCGCTGAATCGTTACCGGACGGCCCGCCGCCGCCTGCACGAACCCCGCCTCCAGCCGCGCCCCGCGTCCCTCGAGCTCCGAATAGATACTCGCGTTCCGGAGCCGGCGAAGAACGGCCAGCCCCGCTGCCGTAGCGAGAGGATTTCCCGCCAGAGTCCCCGCCTGATACACGTCCCCGACGGGCGCCAGGCGCTCCATCAGCTCGGTGCGCCCGCCAAACGCGGCGGCCGGCAAGCCTCCGCCCATGATCTTCCCGAGTACGGTCAGGTCAGGAACGACTCCGAATCGCTCCTGTGCGCCGCCCCGCGCGACCCGGAACCCGGTGATCACCTCGTCGAAGACGAGCAGGGCTCCCGCCTCATCGCAGAGGGCGCGGAGCCCCTCGAGGAACGCTGGAACAGGCGCGACAACGCCCATGTTGCCCGCCACGGGCTCGACGACGATGCATGCGAGGGTTTCGCCGTACCGAGCGACCGCGGCGGCAACCGCGCCCAGGTCGTTGTACGGGCAGACGATCGTGTCCGCCGAAGCGCCGCGCGTCACACCGGGTGATGCGGGAATGCCGAGGGTGGCGAGGCCCGAGCCGGCGCTCGCGAGCAACGCGTCCGCGTGGCCGTGGTAGCAGCCTGCGAACTTCAGGACGCGCTCGCGGCCGGTGACCGCGCGTGCCAGCCGGAGGGCGCTCATCGCCGCCTCCGTCCCGGACGAAACCAGTCGCACTTGCTCGATCGAAGGGACGGCGTCGACGATCTCGGCCGCCAGCTCCACCTCGCGCCGCGTTGAGGCTCCGAAACTGGTCCCATCCCGCGCCGCCGCGACAACGGCCTGAACCGTTTCGGGGTCGGCGTGCCCAAAGATCAGCGGGCCCCATGAGAGCACCCAGTCGACGTAACGGCTGCCATCCTCGGCCTCGATATACGCGCCCTCTCCGCGACGGACGAACAGCGGTTCGTCGAGGCCCACCGAACGCATCGCGCGAACGGGCGAGTTGACGCCGCCGGGAATAACTTCGAGCGCGCGCCGGTAGAGCTCGCTCAACGCCTTGCCGGACCCTGGACTACGTCAACCTGATTCGCGGGTCGAGGAAGGCGTAGAAGATGTCCACGATCGCGCTGAAGAGAACGATGAAGAACGCACCGTAGAGGGTGACACCCATGATCGGCGGCAGGTCGAGGTCACCCACCGACTGCGCGGCGTACCAGCCGACGCCGTGCAACTCGAAGACCGTCTCGGTCAGGATCGCGCCGCCACCTAGCACCGCGGCGAAGTCGAGGCCGAACAGCGTCACGATCGGGATCAGCGAGTTCCGCAGGACGTGCTTGATCATGACGCGCCGGGAGTTCAGGCCTTTGGCCTTGGCCGTGCGGACGTAGTCCTCGTTGATCGTGTCCAGGATGTTCGCACGCAGGACGCGGCCGTAGAAGCCGATGAACAGCACCGCCAGCACGATCCAGGGGAGGATCAGGTGGTGCAGCCACTCGACCGGGTCCTGCGTCAGCGGCACGTACCCGCCGTCGGGGAACCAGGGGTTCTCCGGCTTCTCCGCCAGGAAGTAGCGCGCGACGATCCCGAGCCAGAACACGGGCATCGAGATCCCGACGAGTGCGGCTGCAGTAATTAACCGGTCGGACCAGTTGCCCGCCGTGACGGCGGCGATCACCCCGACGAGGATCCCGAAGAAGAGCCAGATCAACCCGGCGCCGATCGCGAGCGAAAAGGTGGCCGGGAGGCCCGCCTTGATCTGGTCGGCCACGTTCGTCTGATTGGCGAACGAGCTGAGGACGTCGTACTGGTTCTTCTCGCCGAGCAGCCCGTTCCACGCCTTCTCCATCATCCGCACGTACTGGACGTAGAACGGCTTGTCGAAACCCCACTTCTTCTTGATGTTGACGACGTTCTCCGGGGTCGGGTTCTTGCCCGCGATCCGCGACGCCGGGTCGCCGCTCGGCACGAGGATGAAGACGGCGAAGACGAGCAGCGAGACGAGGAACAGGACGAGCACCATCCCGAGCAGCCGGCGGACGACGAAGGCGGCCATCTAGTGCTCAATGCGGACCTTGGCCCGCGGGTCGAGGGCGTCGCGCAGCCCGTCGCCGAAGATGTTCAGCGACAGCACGGTGATCACGATCGCGATGCCGGGGATGATCGCCTCCCACGGCGCGGTCACCAGGCGGTTCTGGCCGGCGGCGATCAGGTTCCCCCAGGACGGGTTCGGCAGGCGAACGCCGGCGCCGAGGAAGGACAGGCCCGCCTCGGTGAGGATGTTGTTCGCGATGATCAGCGTGAAGAAGACGAGCGTCGTCGAGGCCACATTCGGCAGCAGGTCGGAGACCATGATCCGCAACGGCCGGGCGCCCCCACCGACCGCGGCCTCGATGAACTCCTTCTCGCGCAGCGACAGGATCTGGCCGCGCAGCGGCCGGCCCACGTACGGAATCAGCACGTAGGAGATCACGATCGTCGGGATCCAGAGGCTCCCGGCTGCGATGTCGATCCCGAAGTGGTGGAAGCCGTTGATCGACAGCGCGCTGCCGAGCGCGATCGCGAGCAGCAGCACCGGGAAGGCCCAGATCACGTCGAAGAAGCGGGTGATCACCCAGTCGAGCCAGCCGCCGTAGAAGCCGGATAAGAGCGCGAGCAGGAGCGCAACGAGCGTGCAGATCAGCGCCGACCCGATTCCGATCTTCAGCGAGTTCGCTCCGCCGTAAAGCAGGCGCACGGCGACGTCGCGGCCGAGGTTGTCGGCGCCGAGAACGAACTTTCCGTCGGCGTGCCACCACTGCGGGCCGAGGATCTTCACCTGCTCGATCGTGCATTCGCCCTGCTCGTTGCAGATCGCGCCGCCGCTGACGACCTGCGTCTCCTTGCCGTCGACTATCACCGTGTCGTTGACGTGCTCCTCGTTCGGACCGGTCTTCGCAACGTGCTCTGCGTACACGGGCGCGAGCGCGCACGCGATCACGATCAGTACGAAGACGCCGAGCGAGCCGAGCGCGAAGTAGTTCCGCCGCAGCCTCCGCCAGGCGAGGTACCACGGGCTACGCCCCACAATCGAGACCTCGTGTTCCTCACGAGCGAGGAGGTCCGCAGTGTCGAGCGTGTACTCGGTGGCGGGCTCGGTAGTCGCCATCCGCCAAGACTTTATCCGCCTGCAAATAGTGCGAGGGCGCCTCTCGGCGCCCTCGCGGCGATCGATCTACGTCTCGACTACTTCCGGCAGATGCGGTTGTAATCGACGCCGTAAAGGATCTGAATCGTGATGCACCCCATGCCCCGCGAGAAGAACTCGGGGAACACGCGGTTCGACCAAGGCGCCCACGGAGCCTGCTGCATGATCAGCTTCTCCACCTGCGTCCAGCGGGCGTTGACCGCCGGGGTCAGGGTCGGAGCCCGCTTCAGGGACTCGATCATGCGGTTCGTGCGCCTGTTGGAGTACCACGCGTAGTTGTTGTTGTCCTGGTTCGTGATGCGGTTGCCGTTCAGCAACACGTCGAACCAGTCGAGCGGGTGCGGGTAGTCCTCGAGCCACCGCGCCCAACCCGTTTGTGCACGGGTGTTCACGTTCCCGATGGTGGTGTAGTAGGTCGCCCTCGGGAGGATGTTCAACTTCGCATCCAGGCCGATCCGGTTGAGGACGCTCACGTAGTACTGCGCCGCGTCGACGGCGTCGGACACGTTGCGCGTCCAAACCGTGACGTTCGCGCCGCGAGCGCCGGCACTTCGGATCATCGTGGTGGCCCTGCTGACGTTCCGCGGGTACAGGTTCAGCTTCTTGTACGACGGATACGTCGGCGGAAGCACGTTCTGCGTCGCCCGACCGAGGCCGCCCCACACGATGCGGTTCAGGGCGTTCCGGTCGATCGCCATGTTCACGGCTTTGCGGACCGCGAGCTTGTTGAACGGCGCAATACGCGTGTTCATCCAGAAGTAGTACGTGTTAGCCGCGGAGCGGAGCTTGAGCTGACCGCGGCTGCGAACGGATGCGATGCGGTCAGGAGGAATCGCCGCGTTCGTGTAGTCGGCGCGCCCGCTGATCACGCGCTGCACTGCGGTATTCGCGTCACCGATCAGCTCGACTGTGATCCTGCTCGGGTTGCCCCGCGGAATGAACCGCGTCGGCTTGAAGAACTTGTTCCGCACCATCGTGAAGCCGCGGTTCGGGTCGTAGCTCGTGATGCGGTACGGCCCGGTCGACGGAATCGGATGGGTGGACTGGTCAGCGGTCGGCGTTCCGGTCGGAACCGGCGCGGCGAAGATCAGCGCGACGATCGTCAGGAAGTCACCGCGTGGGCTGACGAGGCGGATCCTGATCGTGCGCCTCGCGTTGTTCGTTTGAATGCCGCGAATGTCGCCTTTGCCGGCCTTCTCGAATGCCTTCGCTCCCACGATCGACTCGTAGAAGCCGACCCCCTGAGAGGTCGCGAGGAAGAGACGCTTGATCGTGTACTTGAAGTCGCTGGCTCTGACCGGCCTACCGTTCGAGTAGCGCAAGCCCTTGCGCAACTTGAACGTGTAGACGCGACCGCCGTTGCTGATCTTCGGCAGCGATGCGGCGAGACCCGGCACAAGCCTGTAGCCACCGATTCCGGCCATGTGCCGGTACGTGAGGAGCGTCTCGTACACGTTCCACATCGCGCCCCAGCTCTGGGCCGTGTACGACTGACCCGGATCGAGGTAATCGATGGTGTCGAGGACGACGCGGAAGTTGCCAACCGCTTTCGTCTGCTTCGACTTGCCCTGCGGGCTCGATGCACCGCCGACCGCGGCGGTGATCAGGGCGAACCCGGCTACGAGCGCCAGCGTGCTCGCAAGCCACGTCCACCGTTGCTTACTAGACATTCACACCTCCCCTTGTGGACCCGAAAAAAGGCACGAAACCTTTGCAAGACAGCGTATCTTCGCAGAGGAAACGCCCCGCGACTACTGACGCCGCAGGAATGCTTTAGTTAGTCCGTGGAGGAGTGGCGGGAGGAGCTCGAGCGACGGCGGTCGGCCTTCCGCGAGATCGTCGAGGCGCACGAATGCGACGTGGCTCTCGCGTTCGGCGCGCACGGCCACGGCGAGCACTTTCGCTATCTGACGAACTTTGCGCCGGCGCTCGGCGACATGTGGTGCGTGATGCGCAGCGAGTCGTTCTCGTGCGTCCTGGACTTCGACTGGCAGCTCGAGGAGGCGAGGCGCCGATCGGGTCTCGAGGACTGGCACGGCCGGCTCGGCGCGGTCGAGGTCGTCTGCGATCTCCTGGAGTGGGCGCGGCCGAAGCAGCTCGCGGTAGCGGGGCTGGAGCGGCTGCCGGTCACCTCCTACGAGCGGATGCGGACCAGGCTTCCCGATACGGAGATCCTCGACGTCGCCGCCGACGTGGCGCGCCTGCGCCGCCGGAAAAGCGAGCTCGAGGTTCGGCTGCTGCGCGAGGCGGCGCGGCTGACCGACGAGGCATTCGGGGTCGCTCGTGCGGAGGCGCGCGAAGGCATAACAGAACGGGAGCTCGCGGCCCGGGTCGGGCAGGCGCTGGGTCCGGAATGGTCGTTCTCGCCGACGGTGATCTCGGGCAACGACGATCCGATTCCAATCCGGGAGCCGACCGAACGGCGGCTCGAAGACGGCGACACGGTCATGCTGGACATCGGCGCTGCGTACGAGGGGTACCAGGCGGACGCGAGCCGGACGCTGGTGCTCGGCGAGCCGAGCGCGCAGCAGCGCGAAGTCTGGGACGTCGTCCTGAGCGCGTACGACGCGGCCTGTGCACAGGTGAGGGCGGGTGTGCCGTGCGCGCAGGTGCACGGCGTCGCGGCCGAGGCTGTCGAGGGCGCGGGGTACCGACTGGCCCACCGGATCGGGCACGGCATCGGCCTCGCAACCTCGTTCGAGTGGCCGGACCTATTCGGCGAGCAAGAGCCGCTCGAGCCCGGCACGACAATCTGCATCGAGCCCTCGATCGCCGTCCGCGGCGCCGGGGTGATGAAGCTCGAGGACGACCTGCTCGTGACCGACGACGGCTACGAGCTACTGACGAACGCGGATCGCGGCCTCGGCGCTACAGCCTGACGAAGCGGATCTGCTTCTCGGTCTCGATGTCCTCGAGGCGCTCTTCGATCACTTCGTGAGCGCCCTCTCGGTCGGTCGCGTGGATGATGCGACCGTCGCCGAGCCAAAAGCCGATGTGCGACGCCGCGCCGGGCTCGCCGAAGCAGACGAGGTCACCCGGTTGCAGCTCGTCCTCTGAGACAGGCTTGGCCGCCGCCTCCTGCTCGTGGGCGTCGCGCGGCACGAGCCGTCCGACCCGCCGATAGGCCATGTGCACGAGACCCGAGCAGTCGATGCCGCGCTCGGTCATCCCGCCCCACTCGTAGGGCGAGCCAAGATAGGCGCGGGCCTCCTCCTCTGGCCCCACCTCGCGCGCCTCGAGCAGCCAGTCGACGGGATCGCCGAGCACGTCCTCGCGCACCCAGCCCGGGTAGTCGTAGGCGGTGCGCACCCGCGCCCAGCCGTCGCGGCGTTCCTCGACGACGAGCGGCTCGTCGAGGAGCGCCTGCGTTACCTGCTCCGCTCCGTCGTCAGGCTCGCGCCTGACCGGCGCGACCTCGACGGAACAAGAAGCGTGCTCTGTCAGGCCGCGGCGGTCTGTAGATCGCGAAGCGCGGCCAACCTGGCCAGCGCCTGGTTCTCGAGCTGCCGGACGCGCTCGCGCGTCAGGTCGAGCTCGTGGCCAATTGCCTCGAGCGTCCAGGGCTCGCCCTCGAAGCCGAAGCGAAGCTCGAGAATGCGGCGCTCACGCTCGGGCAGCGCGTCGAGCGCGCGTCGGACGCCCTGCTTGCGGAGCGACTCCTCGGCCTCGTCGAACGGATCCGGAGCCTCGCGGTCGGCGAAGAGATCGCCGAGCTCGCCCTCGTCGTCCGCGCCGACCGTCTGGTTAAGCGACACCGACGCCTGCGCGGCACCGAGCGCCTCGTCGACGTGTTGGATCGGGAGACCGGTTGCCTCTGCGAGCTCGTCCTTCGTCGCCTCGCGGCCCAGCTCGACCTCGAGCCGGCGAGCCGCGCGGCCCAGCTTCTGCTGACGCTCGACGACGTGGACGGGAACGCGAATCGTGCGGGCGTGATTTGCGACCGCGCGCTGCACCGACTGGCGAATCCACCAGGTTGCGTAGGTCGAGAACTTGAAGCCGCGCCGCCAGTCGAACTTCTCGACCGCGCGGTTCAGCCCGAGCGTGCCCTCCTGGATCAGATCCAGGAACGGAACGCCGAGGCCGCGGTAGCCCTTCGCGATCGATACGACCAGGCGCAGGTTCGACTCGATCATGTGCCGCTTTGCGATGAGGTCGCCGCGCTCGATCCGCTTGGCGAGCGCTACCTCGTCGGCGGCCGTGAGCAGCTTGTGCTTGCCGATGTCGGCCAGGAAGAGCTGCAGCGAGTCGGCGGAGCCGACCATGACGTCGGGGTCGGGGGTTGCGCGCTCACGAACAGGCTCGGGCGTCTCTTCCTCGGCGGGGTGCCGGATCTCGACACCGATCGCCTCGAGCTCACGCGAAAGCTGCTCGACGTCTTCCTCGCCGAGGTCGTGCTCGAGAGCGAGCGTCTCCAGCTCAGCCGGCTCGACGAAGCCGCGCTCTTCGACACCCTCGATTAATGCTCGAGTCTGTTCCGACTCCAAAAGTTCCTGCAAATGCGTCGTCAATTTCTCCTCTGGTTCTTTAGACGTCGTTGGTTTCTCGATCTTTCGCACTGTAAGAGGATTCTCCTCGCCAGACCAGGGGGAACCGACCCTCCGAGGGCCTCGCTCCGTCAAACGAAGGCGTTCCTAGTCTTATTCCGCGACAGCTGCCTCTTTGGTTTGCGCCCGCTGTGGGAAGTCGAACTCCACCTTCCCGTCTTCGTTCAAGACGAGACGGGCGCGAAAAGGTTTGCCGGCACGTGACCGAAAGCCCGAGAGCACCTCGCGCGTCTTGCCCTCCTCGAGCAGCTGACGCGCCACCTCGGGCGTGATCGTCCGGCCCGCGACACGCTTCCAGATCACGAAACCGCAACCGGTTTCCTCGCGGTTCTTCCAGCTCGTGCAGCCGTAGGCCTTCGAGTTCTCCCGGATGATCTCGCCGGTCTCGGCGCCGCAGCGCGGGCAGGGGCCGAGCTCGACCCGCTCGGGGCGAAGCTTTTCCTTGTCGAGCGCGGCGATCTGCTCGACCGTCGCCTTCGTGAAGTCGGCGATCCCCTTGATGAACTCATCGCGGTCGCCCTTGCCGTGCTCGATGTCGGAGAGCCGCTTCTCCCAGTCGCCCGTGAGCTCGGCCGAGGTGAGCGGATGCTCCTCGAGCATCGTGATCACCTGGAGCCCCTTCGGCGTCGGCTGGAGGTCCTTGCCGGCACGCTCGATGTACTCGCGGCGGATCAGCGTCTCGATCGTCTCTGCGCGGGTGGCCGGCGTGCCGAGGCCGCTGTCCTTCATCGCCTCGCGAAGCTCCTCGTCGTCGATGCGCTTGCCGGCGGTCTCCATCGCGGAGAGCAGCGTCGCCTCGGTGTACCGCGGCGGCGGCTTCGTCTGCTTGTCCTCGAACTCGGCCTTGACGCACTTCGCGGTCTGACCCTGCTCGAGGCGCGGCAGCTCCGCGCTCTCGTTCTCGCCTTCTTCGTCCTGCTTCTGGTCGTCGGCCTCGACGCCGTAGACGCCACGCCAGCCGGCTTCGAGCGTGACCTTGCCCCGCGTGCGGAAGCGCTCCTCCTCGACGACGGTGATGATCGTCGTCCGCGCGTATCGGGCCGGCGGGTGGAAGACGGCGAGGAAGCGCCGCGCGATCAGGTCGAACACGCGCCGCTCGTCGGGCGAGAAGGCGTCGAGGTCGTGCTCGATGTCCGTGGGGATGATCGCGTGGTGGTCGTCGACGCGAGCGTCGTTGACGACCCGGGCGAGCGGCAGCTGCTCGAGCGCGAGCACGTACTCGGCCGCAGCCTTGTAGTCCTCGATCGGCGCGAGCGTCTCGGCAGTCGGCTTCAGCTGCGGGACCATGTCGCCGGACAGGTAGCGGGAGCTCGTCCTCGGGTAGGTGATCGCCTTCTTGCCTTCGTAGAGCGACTGCGCGGCCTGGAGCGTCCGGCGCGCCGAGAACCCGAAGCGCCGGTTCGCGTCGCGCTGCAGCGAGGTCAGGTCGTAGAGCAGCGGTGCGCGCTCGGACTGTTCCTTGCGCTCGACCTTCTCGACGATCCCGTCCTTGCCGGTGACCTTGTCGACGATCTGCTCGGCGCGCTTCAGGTCGCCGAAGATCCGCGTTTCGTCACCCTCGAACCAGAGGCCCTGGTAGCGCGGATCGAACTGGGCGTGGACGAGCCGGTACGGCTCGGGGGTGAATGCCTGGATCTCGCGCTCGCGCTTGACGATCATCGCCAGCGTCGGGGTCTGGACTCGGCCGAGGGAGACGACGCCGCCCACCCATGCGCGCCCGCGGATGGTGGCCGCGCGGGTCGCGTTCATACCGACGAGCCAGTCCGCCTCGGAGCGGGAGCGCGCCGCCGCCTCGAGCGAATGCAACTGCTCGCCCGGGCGAAGCTTCTCGAAGCCCTCGCGGATCGCCTGCTTCGTCATCGAGTTGATCCAGAGCCGCTCGACCGGCTTGTCGACCTCGGCGGTCTCGTAGATGTACGCGAAGATCAGCTCGCCCTCACGCCCGGCGTCGCAGGCGTTGACGATCCGGTCGACGTCGTCGCGCTGCATCAGCTTGTGAATCGCCTTCAGCTGCTTCTTCGCCTTGGCGTCGCGCGGCCGCAGCCGAAACTCCTCCGGCACGATCGGGAGGTCGGCCATGCGCCAGCGCTTCAGCTTCTCGTCGTACTCCTCCGGATCGACGAGCTCGACGAGGTGGCCCACGGCGAATGTGACGACGTAATCGTCCAGCTCGTAGTGGGTCGCGTCCTTGCCGCCTTCCTTCTTGAAGGAGCCGGGCAAGGCTTCTGCCAGGTCGCGGGCGACCGAGGGCTTTTCTGCAACAACCAGTGTCTTCATCTTGAAATCACGATAGCGAACGGTTGAAACGGCTCATTTACTCCCAACGGGCGCCGAATCTGTGACGATCATTCGCGTGCTCTCCCCGGTTTACCTGCTTGCGGGAGTGTTGAGTTGGCCGGTGATGAGGGGCCTGTTCCGGCTGCGGTCCGAGGGAGTCGAGAACCTTCCGGAGGGCGGTTTCGTGCTTGCAGCCAACCATGTCTCGAACTTCGATCCCTGGCCGCTGGGGATGCCGCTGTTCCCGAAACGGCAGCTTCGCTTCATGGCGAAGGTGGAGCTCTTCAAGCCGGTGCTCGGCCCGATCATCCGCAACGGCGGCGCGTTTCCGGTTCGGCGGGGCGAGCGCGACCGTGAGGCGATCGAGACCGCGGTCGAGCTCGTCCGCGCCGGCGAGATCGTGGTCATGTTCCCGGAAGGGACGCGGCGCCGGAAAGGCTTGCGCAAGCGATTCCAGCCGAAGGTGCACTCCGGGGCGGCCCGGATCGCGCTCGCCGCGGAAGCGCCGCTCGTCCCCGCCGCGATCGGCGGCACCGACCGGCTGTCGCGGCTCGGCCCCCTCTGGGTTCGGTACGGACAGCCCGTGCCGGTGGACGACCTGCGCGAGCTCGACACGAGAAGAGCGGCGGACGTCGCCACCGAGCGCCTGATGGAGCAGATCCATGAGCTCGAAAAAGCAGCGTAGGCCCCTCCTCGTGATCGACGGCGACTCGCTCGCCCACCGCGCCTACCACGCGTTGCCGAAAACGATCCGGCGGGCGAACGGCGCCCATCCCGCCGGGGCGATCATCGGATTCGGGAACATGCTCATCCGGCTCTGGGACGACGAGAGCCCGCGCGCGATCCTCGTCGCCTGGGACTCGCTCGACACTCCGACCTACCGCCACGAGGCGTTCGAGGGCTACCAGGGCGGGCGCGTGTTCGACCCCGACCTGCTCGAGCAGCTCGACCTGCTGCCGGAGCTCGCGAGTGCGATGGGTTTCACGTGTGTAAAAGAACCTGGCTACGAGGCGGACGACTTTCTCGCAGCTGCCGTGACCGCGGAGGAGAAGGCCGGGGGCTCGGTGCTCGTCGCAACCTCGGACCGCGACGCGTTTCAGCTCGCGAGCGAGAAGACGACGATTCTCCAGCCGGTGCGCGGGGTGTCCGAGCTCGCGCGGGTCGGGCCGGCGGAGGTGCGGGAGCGCTACGGCGTCGAGCCGAGCCAGGTCCCGGACTTCATCGCGCTGCGCGGCGATCCGTCCGACAAGCTGCCCGGTGCGCCCGGCGTGGGACCGAAGAAGGCGGCTGACATCCTGCGCCAGTACGGCTCACTGGAGGACGCGCTGGCAGCGGGAAGATTCTCCACGATCGCGGAGGAACTTCGGCTCTATCGTCGAATCGCGGCGCTGGACGCCTCCGCTCCTCTCCCCCTCCCCCTCCAGGATCAGATACCTGCCTGGACGGAGGCGTCCAACCTCCTTCGTTCCTGGGGCATCGGGCAGCTGGCCGAGCGCATGGCGGCCAGGGCCTAAGATCGCCGCCATGGACGACTGGCTGAGGCAGGCGCGCGACGCGCTCGCGCGCGAGGCAGGCGTGCCGCCGGACGAGCTGGAGCTCGACGAGGAGGCCACGCGCACGCTCCTCGACCTCGCGCGGATCGCCGCCCACGACAGCGGTGAGCGTACGAACGCGCCGCTCCTCTGCTACCTCGTCGGGCGAGCCCAGCGCGGCGTCGAGCTCGACAGGCTCGCCGCCGCGGTCAGACAATCGACCTCCTGAGCCATCCCGACTTCGCGCGCCTGCATCCCGCGGGCGCGCATCTGGAGTCCGAGGCGCGGCTCGAGGTGTTGCTCGCCGCATTCGAGGTGCGTGAGGCGGCGCCGGCGCCGGCCTCAGTGCTGGAGCTCTGTCACACGCGCGAGTACATAGAGCTCGTCAAATCGATCTCGGAGCCGACCTGGCTCGACCCAGACACGGTCGCGTCCGCGACGAGCTGGGATGCGGCGCTCCTGGCCGCGGGCGCTTCCGTGCAGGCCGCGGAGACGGGTGGCTTCGCCTTGGTGCGGCCCCCCGGCCACCACGCGCTCCCGGATCGCGCAATGGGGTTTTGCCTGTTCAACAACGTCGCGATCGCGGCGCGATTCGCGCAGCGAGAGCTCGGCGTCGGCCGCTTGGCGATCCTCGACTGGGACGTTCACCACGGAAACGGCACGCAGGACGTCTTCTGGGATGACCCGTCTGTTCTGTACGTCTCCATCCACCGGTGGCCCTTCTATCCCGGCACCGGCGGCCCCGGCGAAGGAAACGAGACGACGATCAACCTTCAGCTTCCCGCGGGCGCCGGGGACGAGGAGCACGAGCGCGTCTTCGTCGAGGCGGTGGAGCCCGCAGTGCTGGCGTTCGAGCCCGAGCTACTGCTCGTCTCCGCGGGGTTCGACTCCTGGAGACACGACCCCCTCGGCGGCATGAACGTCAGCGAGGAGGGGTTCGGCATGCTCGCTCGACGGTCCGCCGCGCTCTGTTCTCGAGTGGCGGCCGTGCTCGAGGGCGGCTACGACGTCGACGCGCTGCCGAGCCTCGTTGGGGCGGCGCACAAAGGGTTCATGGAATGAAAACGGCCGGCCTTTGATCGAAAGGCCGGCCGTATCGCCGAGGAAGCACAGTAGCCACCGCGCTCCAGACACCTTTAGGAGGAGTGTCCCTCCCCATATCG
The DNA here is from genome assembly GCA_046729795.1 of Actinomycetota bacterium. Taxonomy (GTDB): domain Bacteria; phylum Actinomycetota; class Thermoleophilia; order Gaiellales; family Gaiellaceae; genus JBKPFU01. Next base: position 17,006 of record JBKPHH010000049.1, read on the forward strand.
GCGTAGGCCGGGTGGGTCTCATCGCCCATCCACCCCGTTTCGTGGGTGATTCGACTCCCCCACGATGAGTGATCGGCTTGTGTTGCATCGCACAAGCCTTCGTGGCCTTATGCCGTCGTTGTTCAAGCGGTTCCACCCCAAGGTGAGGGGAGAAGTGATGCAACACAAACGTTGTTACAAAGTGCTTGCTAGCCGCGGGCCGTGGCGAGGGCCTCGAGCGCCTCGCGGCGGGAGGAGACGCCGAGCTTGCGGAGCAGGCTTTTCACGTGCGAGCGCACGGTGTGCTCGGAGATGAACAGGCGCTTGGCGATCTCGTCCGTGCCGAGGTGCTCGTCGAGGAGCAGCAGGACCTCGACCTCTCGCGCGCTGAGCGCGGCGGCGATCTCGTCGGGAACCCCGGAGCCGCGCCCGTTGCCCTCGCGGACCTGCTCGAGCAGCCGGCGAGCGACCTCGCCGGACAGCGCGGCTTCGCCGTCGGCAACGCCCCGCAAGAATCCGACGATCCGCTCCGGAGGCTCCGTTTTGAGCAGATAGCCCGCGGCGCCTCCGCGAATGGCCGAGAGCAGGTTCTCCTCTGTTCCGGACGCCGTCAGCACCACGACCTCGCAACCCGGCGCTGCTTCCCGCAGCCCTGGCAGCGCGGTCAGCCCATCGACGCCCGGCATGGTCAGGTCGAGCAGCACCAGATTCGGCTGCAATCTGCGCGCCAGCGCGATCGCCTCCGCACCGTCGGCAGCCTCGCCGGCGACGTCGAAGCCGTTCTGGTTCAGCAGCGCAGCTAAGGCCTCTCGCGTGAGCGGGTGGTCGTCGACGATCAGGATTTTCAGCGCCATTGCCTCGCAAACGCTTATCGGCGGGGATCGTCTTGCCGAAAAGGGTCAATGTGCGGCGGGAGCAAAACGAATATCAAGCCTGGCTCTGGGGAGAAGTCCTCCTGCTCGGGTTGCTGGGAGCCTCCCTGGCGCTCTTCGTCGCCTATCCGACCCTGCGCTCGACTTACGAGCTTCCGCAGGCCCGCCTCGTGCTCGACACGGCCGTTTCGCTCGCGGCCGTCCTCGTCGCCGTGCTTGCCGGTGTCCGTTTCTCGGTCGAGGGCCGCCGTCTCGACCTCCTGCTCTGCGCAGGCTTCTCGGCTGTCGCCGCGACGATGCTCTGTTTCGCGATCGCTCCGCTCCTCGGCGGGCAGCCGCTCCACCGCGGCGAAGCCTGGGCAGGTGTCGGCGGGCGGCTTCTCGCCGCATTTCTGATCGCGCTCGCACCCTTCTCGCGCGGGGCCCGCGTGGCCGCGAGGGGCAGGACGCTCTTCGAGGCGTTGTTCGTCACCGGGATCGCCCTGGCGATCATCTGGACCCTGGCCCGCTCGCTCGGCGAAACGCTGCCCACACTCGCTCCGACACAAGGCGATCAGCAGCCGTTCATGCTCACGGGCGCGCTTGCCCTGCAGGCCCTGCTCGGTCTGCTCGCCGCGGTCGGTTTCGGCCTGCGTTTCCGCTCCCGCGGGCAGGACCTCGACCGCTGGCTCGCGCTCGGCGCGTCGCTCGCCGTCTTCGCCGAGCTCCACTACGTCTTCACGCCGCTCGTCTCGAGTCGCTTTGTCTCGCAGGGCGACTTCCTGCGGCTGCTGTCGTACGCGGTGCTGCTCGTCGGGGTCTGGCGCGCGATCCGCTTCGCCGAGTTCGGGCGTGCCGTGGCGGAGGAGCGCGCGCGTGTCGCACGCGAGATCCACGACGGCCTCGCGCAGTACCTCTTCGCCGTCTCGACCCACGCGACGATGCTCGAGAACGGAGCGCCCCCGGCCGAGACGATCCCGAGCCTCAAGGAGGCCGCGACGGCCGCGCAGCAGGAAGCGCGTTTCGCGATTCTCGCGCTCTCGTCCGCGAGCGGCACTGCCTCCTTCGACGCCGCGCTTCGTCGCTACGTCGAGTTCCTCACCGCCGACGGGGTGCTCGAGGTCGACCTCGAGGTCGACTCCGACGTGCATCTCGCACCGGACGAGCAGATCGAGGTCTTCCGCATCGTCCAGGAGGGGCTCGGCAATGCCCGCAAGCACGCAGGCGCTCGCCACGCCGATGTTCGGATCAGGATGCGCGGCGACGAGCGCGTCGTCACCGTGGTCGACGACGGGACGGGCTTCGACGACGAGAGCGTCACCGCGGGTCAGGGCCTGAAGAACATGCGGGAGCGGACGGCGAACATCGCCGGCAGCTTCCGGCTCGAGTCACGGCCCGGCCGCGGGACAGCGCTCGAGGTCGTTCTTCGCGCATAGGAACCCGAGGCCGCGAAGAAAACTGAGGTCTTGCGCGTCTAACTCGGCGTGCTGGCAATCGTGACCGAAGAACTCCGACCGACCGGCGATCTCGACCTGGCGCGTGCCCGCAGGGGCGACGCCGATGCATTCGTCTTGTTGCTACGCGAGTTCGACGAGCGCCATCGCCGACTTGCCTATCGCCTGCTCGGCGACCGGGATCGCATGGACGACGTCTTGCAGGAGGCCTATGCCCGCGCGTTCCGCGGTCTCCCACGCTTCGCAGGAAGGTCCGCGCTCGCCACGTGGCTCTACCGGATCGTCTACAACGCCTGCCTCGACGAGCTCCGGCGCTCTACTGCACACAAAGAGGTCGCGCTCGACGAGTGGCGCGCTGGCGACGTGGAGCGAACCGAACGCGTCGAGGAGCGGCTCGACCTCGAAGCGGCGCTCGCCGGCCTACCCGTGGAGCTGCGCGCCGCGGTGCTGCTCGTCGACGCCGACGGGCTCTCGTACGACGAGGCCGCTCAGGTTCTGGGCGTGCCGTCGGGAACAGTGGCCTCGCGACTCAGCCGGGCTCGGGGAGCCCTCCGGGCAGCCCTGGAGCCGGAGAAAGGAATGACACGATGACCGAGATCCGCGACCGAGAGCTCAGGCGCGCCCTGCGCGACCTGGACGTCCCCGACCACCGGCCCGACTTCGATGCCGAGCTTCGCCGCCGCCTGCTCGAGCCGCGCCCGCGGAGCCGCCGGTGGATGCTCGCGGCCGCCGCGGTACTGGCTCTGATCGCTGCCTCGGTCACCGCGCTCCTGCTGCCGAAGGGATCGGGTGTCGCCTCCGCAGCACAGGTGCGCGAGGCGATCTCGGACGCCTTTGCGTCGGCGGGAACAGTCTCGGGCGTCTTCGTCAACCGCGAGCAGGCGAACGGCCGCGCGAACCGCTGGCGCTTTGTGCTCAGCTCGTCCGGCTCGTTCCGGATCACGGGGCTCGGCGGCAACCCCACCGACCTCGCCTACGACTCCGATGCCAACGTCGAGTACTGGTCGGATCTCGGACTCTTCACCCGGCGGACGGGGCTCGCTCCGGGTTGGCCCGACGCCGCTGCGGCCGGCTGGGTCGTCCAGCGCGGCCTCGGCTCCGTCGTGGCCGCCCTGGCTGCATCGGGGGACACGAAGGTCGAGGAGATCGACCACGAGGGGCGGTCGGCCTGGCTGCTCCGGACGCCTACCGGGAACCCGGGCGAGCTCCGTCTGATCACCGTCGACCGCAAGACCGGCATCCCCGTGCGAGATGAGCGGATGATCAACGGCCGGTTCGCCCGCGAATGGCGGATCGAGCAGCTCAAGGTCGACAAGCCGGTCTCGGACGAGACCTTCAGGCTGGAGCGCTCGCCGAGCCAGCAGCTGACCGCCTACGACATGGGCTTCAGGCCGGCCGGCGATGATGCTGTCCGGCTGACGCCGGAGTGGCTGCCGTCGGGGTTCAAGCGGGACGCGGTGGCGGTCGCGCGGAGCTCTCGGCCGACTGGCGGCGAACAGCATCGGAACCCGCCCTCCCGCGACGTCGTCTCGGCGCGCTACCGCCGCGGCCTCGACGAGATCGTGATCACGACGCGGCTGACCGGGCCGGACCCATCGGCCTGGGCAGATCCTGTCCTCGGCTCGAGCGTTCGCGCCCGCGCCCCCGAGCGGATCATGTTTTCGGCCGGCGCCCTGAAGGGCCGCGAAGGCGAGCTCCTGATCGACCCGAACAGCGTGCCGCACGTCTGGGCGATCGCCGGCCCCTTGGTCGTCACGATCGCGGGCAACGTCGACCGCGACGAGCTCGTCCGGATCGCCGAGTCCCTGCGCCGGAAATAGAAGAGCCCCGGGCGGCGGGGCTCTTCCTTAGCAGGCCTACTTTCTCAACTCGATTTGCCGTAGGGCGGACCCGAGACATTGCCGATCTTCCAGATCTCGCCGCCGAGCGTGACCACGTACGCGGTGGTCCCGACGAGCTCAAGCGACGTCGGCTGGTCGAGCTCGTCCGCGATCGTCGTGAACGTGCCGTTCGCGTTCGCCTTCACGAGGGAGCCCGTGTCATGGTCTGCCGGAGAGCCGGCGCACGCCGGGTCAGTGCAGCTGAAGTGCCCTTGCGAAAGGGCAAAGAGGGTCCGACCTCGGCCTCTCTCGACGTCGACGAGGAGCGGGGCGCCTGATGCCACCTCGCTGGCCGTGGACGATCCGGGCCCGAACGATACGACCTTGCCCGTCTGCGGCAGGTGCGGGACCGGACCGGCTTCCGCCATGTAGATCGTGTTGCCGGAAACCGCCAGCCCGGTCGGGACGATATTCCCGAACTGGATCATCTCGGTCACGTTGCCGTCGAGCGTGACGTGCAGTACGCGGTTGTGGTGGCCGTCGGTGACGAGGAACCCACCGCGGTAGGTCTCGAGTGCGTACTGCACTCCGGTCGGCACGACGAAGTCGATGTCCGGCGGCGGTGGATTGTTGCACGAGAACGTGCCGATGTCCGCGACGATGGTCGAGCTCGTCAGCCCGTCCACTCGATAGATCCCGACGGTCTGAGGATGACAGGCGAAGAGGTCCGCCGGGAAGTCGGCCCCGACGACGCTCACGAGGGCATATGCGGTCGAGCCCATGAACGCGACATCCATGATCCCTCCAAACGGAAGGGCCGCGAAACGCCGCGGCAGGCCGCTCGCGTAGAGCGTCTTCTCTCCGCTCTTCGGATCGATGCGCCAGATCTCGCCGGCCGCCGGCTGGGGCACGTACAGCGCGCCACCCGGACCGACGGTGCTGCCCGAGCCGGCCCCACCCGCCAGCGTTGCGAGCAATTCGGGATCGCCGGGCTTGCCGGCAGGTGGTGCACCGCTCGCGGCGATTGGCACGATCATCGCCACGAGGACCGTGACGACGACCAGCAACTTGCGTTGAAGACTCATACCTCTCCCTCCGTCAGGCCGCCACTGCTCCGCCGAGTTTGCTGCCGGCGTGAGCCGACGGATGTGTACCGCAGTCCTTAATTCACCGAGACACACTAAGCCCGTGAGCACTCGCCTGTAAACCCTCCGGCTCGATCGCCCCGAGCCGCCAACGGAGGCGGCGGCGCCCTGAGGACGTGCGAGCTTTGCTCGCGCGCCCGTCTAAATGCCGAAGCCCCGCGGCGGCGGGGCTTCGGTGTAGCAGGCCTGTAAGCCGGATTCTGTCGGGGGTGACCATCCCTCTTGGCGGCAACCCGGCTCCTCGGCGGGCAGCGTCATCGGAGCCTGTTCGCCTTGCACCGGACGGGGTTTGGCTAGCCGCCGTGTCGCCACGGCGCTGGTGGGCTCTTACCCCACCCTTTCACCCTTACCTTCGGCGTCTCCGGAGAGAAACGTCGCCGCTGGCGGTCTCCTTTCTGTGCCACTTTCCGTCGGCTTTCGCCGCCTCGCTTCCGCGAGCGTCCTGCCCTGCGGTGTCCGGACTTTCCTCGAGCCACCTCGCGGCGGCCCGCGGTCACCCGGCCTGCATAGTCAATTGTAGCTTCGACTGTTCGGCCCCTCCGGAAAGCTCCGCTCCGCACTCGGGGCACGCAACGATCCCGTCGCGGTGCAGCACGAACTCGCCGCAAACCAGGCACTCGAGGCTGGCGCCGCGCAGAAGCGCGAGCACCTCCTGGTCGAGCGTCTGATGGAGCGGCGAGACGGTCACAGCGCGCGGAACACCCCCACGACCTTCCCGAGCACCTCCACGTGCCGGGCGAAGATCGGCTCGAGCGCGTCGTTCTCCGGCTGCAGGCGAACACGGCCGCTCTCGCGGAAAAACCGCTTGACCGTCGCCTCGTCGAACGCCTCGTCGTCGCCGGCCAGCGCGACCACGATGTCGCCGTTCTGGGCCGTCTGCTGCCGGCGCACCACGACGATGTCGCCGTCGAGAATCCCCGCGTTGACCATCGAGTCGCCCTTCACCCGTAGCAGGAAGTCGGCGCCGCCGCGCTCCAGCTGCTCGGGCACGGTCATGTACTCCTCGATGTTCTCCTCGGCGAGCAGCGGTCCGCCCGCCGCGATCTCGCCGACGAGGGGAAGCGCACGCGATTCCTCGACCGCCGGCGCACGCTGCTCGCGGCCCGTCAGCTCGAGCGCCCGCGGCTTCGTCGGGTCGCGCTTCAAGAGCCCTGCCCGCTCGAGGTTGGCCAGATGTGCATGGACGGTGGACGGCGAGGCGAGCCCGACCGCCTGGCCGATCTCCCGCACCGTCGGTGGATAGCCGTGCCGGTCGACGTAGTCGACCAGGAAGTCCCAGATCTCCTGCTGTCGTCCGGTCAGCAAAGTCGCCTCCTCGTTGGTGGACGAACGTATGTTCGCCTTGAGAGGTTAGCTTCCTTCTCGGACGGCGTCAATCCGCGGTCAGGGAACGACCGCGAAGTGCGCCATCATGCCCATCGCGTGGTGTTCGAGAATGTGGCAGTGGTACATCCACTCGCCGGGGCGATCGTCGGGCAGCCACGCGATTCGGGTCTGGCCCTTCCGGGGGACGTTGACCGTGTCTTTCCACGAGAGCACTGACGGCGGCTCGCCGTTCTCCTCGACCACCTGGAAGAAAAAGCCGTGGATGTGGAAGGGGTGATCCTGCCCCGTTTCGTTGACGAGGTCCCACACCTGAAGCTCGCCGACGCGTACCGGGTCAGCGCGCTGGTGCTGACCTTCGTGCATCAAGGCTTTGAGGCTGATCGTGCGCGTCGGCTCGGCGTCTCTCGAGACGAGTGCGTCGATCGGCCGCAGCGTTTCCGGAATCTCGGCTCGCGAAGGCGTCGACGCCGCAACTCGCAGCGTGGCGAAGCGCTCGCGGGGTGTCTCCCCCTTCCCGCGGTCGTAAGGCAGCGCCTCCATCTCCAGTTGCTCGCCCTGCTCGAACGGTCCGACGGCGAGATCCACGCGCTCGCCCGGCGTGACCAGCACTTCCGTCGCCTGCCTCGGCGCCGGCAGCAGCCCTCCGTCGCTCCCGACGATCGAGAACGGCTTTCCGCCGATCGAGAGGCGGGCGAACCGCGTGTTGGCGGTATTCACGAACCGCCAGCGCTCGATCGTTCCGCCCGCGATCTCGAGCTCAGGTTCCTGACGCCCGTTTACCAGGCGCACATCTCCCTCGCGCCCGGCATGGTGCTCGTGCTCGTCGCCGAACGGCGCCACCTCGCCGTCTGGGGCCAACTTCAGATCATCGAGCAGGAGGATTCGCTCGCCGTCGAATGTCGGCTCGTCCGGGCTCCGGACGACCAGGGCCCCGTACAGACCACGCTCGAGCTGCTCGGTTTCGTTGGTGTGCGAGTGGTACCAGAACGTTCCGGCGTCGGGGACGACGAATCGATACTCGAATGTCCCACCCGGCTCGACCGGAGGCTGAACGGCCTCCGTCCCGTCCATTTCAGCCGGGACGCGAATCCCATGCCAATGGATCGTCGTCGCCTGCGGCAGCTTGTTCGTCAGGCGCACCTCGATCGTGTCGCCGACCTCGGCCTCGATGAACGGCCCCGGAATCTCGCCGTTGTAGGCAAACCCGCGGATGCTCCGACCCGGCGCAAATTCCCACTCGATCTCACGAGCCTCGAGCTCGTGCCGGACGACCTTGCTCACCGGCCTACCCTACTCCCCCGGCTCCGAGCAGGACGCTATGCGCTGGAGAGGACTTGAACCTCCACGCCCCGCAAGGGGCACAAGGCCCTCAACCTTGCGCGTCTACCAATTCCGCCACCAGCGCGCGACGGAAAATTGTAGCCGCAGGCTGGACCGGCTGAAGGCGCGATCTCGGGCAGGATCCCGTCCCTCGCAGCACGCCTACCTTTAAGTTAAGACCTGTGCGTGAGCTCTGCGAGCAGGCGGTGGCCGCGGCGCTCGGCGCCGGTGCTTCGTATGCAGACGCACGCGCGGTCGTGCGGCGCTCCCAGGCCGTGGCGACGAAGAACCGGCGGGTGGAGCGCGTCGACGACACCGAATCCGAAGGCATCGGCGTCCGCGTACTGGTCGGCGGAGCCTGGGGCTTTGCGTGCGATCGCAGGACGACAAACGACGGGGCACGCGACGCCGCGTTGCGCGCTTGTGCGTTCGCACGGGCGGCGCCGGGGCCGCATCGCCGGGCGCTCGCGCCGCTCGACGTCGCGAGCGGGAGCTATAAGGCCGCTTGCGAGCGCGATCCGATCGAGGTGCCGCTGACGGAGAAGATTGGCCTTTGCCTCGGTGCCGAAGAGGCGATGCAGCGCCCCGACGTGAAGGTGACGAAGGCGTTCGTGCGAGCGATGCGCGAGCAGAAGACCTTCGTCTCCTCGGAGGGCGCGACGATCGAGCAGGAGCTCGTCGAGAGCGGGGGCGGCATCGACGCGCTCGCCGTCGGGGACGGGCTCGTCCAGGATCGAAGCTACCCCAGCGCCCACGGGGGCTCGAGTGCGCAGGCGGGTTGGGAGTACGTGATCGGACTCGGGCTCGAACGGGAGGCTCCGCGCATCGCCGAGCAGGCAGCAGCGCTCTTGCGGGCCGACCGCTGCCCGGCCGGGACGACCACGGTTGTGCTCGACGCGGAGCAGATGGAGCTACAGGTGCACGAGTCGGTCGGCCACCCGACCGAGCTCGACCGCGTCTACGGAACCGAGGCCGCGTACGCCGGGACGAGCTGGGTGAAGGCCGAGGATCTGGGCTCGCTTCGCTACGGCTCGGATCTGATGAACATCACCGCGGACTCGACCACCCAGGGCGGGCTCGGCACATTCGGGTTCGACGACGAGGGCGTCGCGGCCGCGCGAGAGCCGGTCGTCGAGGCGGGGATCCTGCGTGGGTTCCTCACGTCGAGGGAGACGGCGGCGCTGCTCGGACACGGCGCCGGCGGTTCGATGCGTGCGGACGGCTGGAGCCGCATGCCGCTCGTGCGGATGACGAACCTCCACCTGGAACCGGGCTCTGGAACGCTCGACGACCTGATCTCCGAAGTCGACGACGGGATCTACTTCGAGACCAACCGCAGCTGGTCGATCGACGACAAGCGGCTCAACTTCCAGTTCGGCACGCAGATCGCCTGGGAGATCAAGGGAGGCAAGCTCGCCCGGATGCTCCGGGACGCGACCTACACCGGCGTGACGCCGGTCTTCTGGGGCTCGATGGATGCGGTCGCGGGCCCCGACGAGTGGAGGCTGCACGGGCTCACGAACTGCGGCAAGGGTCAGCCGGGGCAGCATGCGCACGTCTCACATGGGACCTCACCTGCCCGCTTCCGCGACGTCCAGGTCGGCGTCGGCCCGTCATGACGCAACCGCTGGAGCTGGCCGAGCGGGCCGTCGCCGCTGCCGCAGGCGAGGAGGCCGAGGCGGTCGTGCACTCGGAGCGCTCCGGGCTCGCACGCTTCGCAGGCGCCGAGGTCCATCAGCCGACGCTGATCGAAAACGAAACGGTGCAGTTGCGCGTCGTGCGAGACGGCCGGGTCGGCGCCGCGGCGGGAAACCGGCTCGACGACGAGTCGTTGCGCGCGCTGGCCGTGCGGGCGGCCGAGGCCGCGAAGGAGGCTCCGCCCGATCCCGACTTTCCCGGACTCGCTTCTCCGGCCGATCCTTCCGACGTCGACGGGTTCGACGAGGAGACCGCCGGCCTGGGAGCCGACGAACAGGCCAGGCTGGCCGCGGCCGCGATCGAGTCCGGCGGCGAGGGGCTCGGCGCCTACGGGTTCGTGACGAGCGGCGTCACGACGCTGGCGATCGCCTCGAGCGCCGGTGTCCGCGCCGAGCAGACGATGACGGATGCAACCGCGCTCGTGCTCGCCGCGAACGGTGACGCCTCCGGCTACGCGGACGACACGAGCTGGCGGATCTCCGAGGTCGATCCCAGCGCGGTTGCGAGGGAAGCGGCGGACAAAGCCCAGCGAACCCGAGACGCGAAGAGCCTCGAGCCCGGCGCCTACCGCGCCGTGCTCGAGCCGTATGCCGTAGGCGAGCTGCTCCAGTACTTCGCCTTCGACAGCTTCAACGGGCTGGCGTTCCTCGAGGAACGCAGCTACCTCTCCGGCCGCATCGGCGAGCGCGCCTTGGATCCAAAGGTCTCGATTTTCGACGACGCGCTCGATCCCGCAGGCCTGCCGAAGGCGTTCGACTTCGAGGGCGTGCCGAAGCAGCGCGTGACCCTCGTGGAGGAAGGTGTTCTGAGGGGCCCCGTCTGGGACCGGCTCAGCGCCGCGCGGGAAGGCAAAGGACGCGAGTCGACCGGGCACGCGCCGCCTTCCTCGCTTCGCGCCTGGGGGCCGATGCCCTTTGCGCTCTGCGTTGGGCCGGGCGAGGCGGCGTCCACCGAAGAGCTGGCCGAGCTCGTCGGTGACGGGATCTACGTGACGCGGCTCCACTACCTCGGGATCGTCGAGCCGAGGCAGGGTGTGATCACCGGGATGACGCGCGACGGCACCTTCCGCATCCGCGACGGCAAGCTCGCGGAGCCGCTCGTCAATCTGCGCTTCACCGTCGCCGTGCCGGACGTGCTCGCGGAGGTCCCTGGGCTCAGCCGCGACCGCAAGCTCGTGAACCAGAACGCGTTCTACGACGAGCGGTATCCGTTCGGCACGCTCATGCCGGCGCTCGCGACCGCGCGCTTCGACATCACCGGCGTCGGCTCGAAGCCCGGTCTCTAGCTAAAGGAAAAATCTTGGACGCGGAAAACCAAGATCAACGCGAGATCAGGCGATTAGCAGAACGTCTCGGCAATACCGGGACGTCTGGAGAGAACTGACTGACTGACCTGGGCCAGTGTGCCGGAATGTCACCCGAGGCTGGAGGTAGCCGGCCCTAGACTGCCGGCGGTGACCGACCTCGAACAGCCGTCAAAGGTGGCGCCCATCGTTGCCGCGCTTGTCGCCGTCGTCGCCGTCGGCTGTTCGGGTCATCCTGACAGGAAGGCCCAGCCCTGCCGCGCGAAGGATCTGCGTCCCGATGCCGACGCGCGGAAATTTGGGGCATTTCAGCCACAAGCGGGCGCAGCTGTCGGCGGTGTGATCTTGCAGAACCACGGGAGTCGTGCTTGCGTGCTCCGCGGTCGCCCTCTGGTCGGACTCCTGCCGAGGTACGGTCAGGTTCAGCGACTCGTCCATGGAACGGAGCCGGCGCCTTCACCGCCTGTTCGCACAGTGCTCCTCCGACCTGGCCAGTCGGCAGTCTTAGGTCTCTCCTGGGCGAACTGGTGTCGGAAGCGGATTCCATCCGCCCTCCGGATTCGATTGCCGGGTGACGGCGAGATCGCTCTTCGGAATCGAGGCGCGCCGCAATGCTTGGCTGCGGGACGTCCGACGGTGGTTGGCGTGGAGCCCTTCGCGCCCGTACCGGCGGCGTGAACTGAGCGGCCTGCGCGAGCGCGTCGCCGCACAGTCAGGGGTTATCGCAACTCCCTAGCTACTTCAAGAGATGGAACAGCGCGATCGTGTTGGCGAAGAAGAGGACGCCAATGATCACGGTCAGCCGCGTCAGGTTGCGCTCGACGATGTGCGTTCCGCCCTGCGAGGCGGGCGTGAACCCCATCCCGCCGAAGCCGGTGTCGCGCCCGGAGTGCATGAGGATCAGCGTCACGAGCGAGACGCAGAGCAGCACGTGGATGACCGCAAGTACCTGAAGCATCGCGCCTACAGGGTAGCTATCGGGTCGCGACCTCGAAGATGGTGTCCAGTAGTTGCGAAGCGATCCGGTCCTTCGTCACGTAGGCGGCCACCCCGGCCTCGCGCGAGCGGTCGATGTCACTCGGCGAGTTCGAGCCGGTGAGCATGATCACGCACGAGTCCGGCTTCTTGTCCCGAAGCAGCCTCGTCGCCTCCACGCCGTCCATCACGGGCATGCTGATGTCCATCAGGATCACGTCCGGGGCGAGCTCGAGCGCCTGGTCGACCGCCTGTTGGCCCGTCCGCGCACGGCCGACCACTTCGAGGCGTTCGTCCGTCGCGAGGATCGCTTCGAGCGCCTCGACGAACAGCCGGTGATCGTCGGCAATCAGGACGCGAATCGGCGTCTCGACTTCGTTGGCGGCTTCCATCTTGCTGGGGGTTGGGGGTTACATTCCCTGAATGGAGCAGGCACACGCCCGTGAGCGCATTCAGAAGCTTCTCGTAACCGGAGACAATCGGCTCAAACAAGGCGTCTCTGTAGACAAAGCGAGGCAGAGTTACGAGCAAGCGCTCGCGGTCGCGCGCGAGGCCGGGCTCGAGGAAAGCGTGCGTCCGCTCGTCGAGCTCAGGCTCGCTGATCTCGAACGGCTCGCTCGAGAATCTCCTCCACCCGACGCGCCTGCTCATTGACGTCATGCCGCTCGGCGGCGGCTCGGGCGGCGGGATTCGGCCGGGGGAGGCCGGCCGCTGTCCGTAGCCCTTGCGCGATCGACTGCTCGTCCAGCGGGTCGACCAATGCACCCGCCTCCTCGGTGACGAACTCCGGCGGTCCGCCGATCCGCGTCGCGACCACCGAGCGCCCGCAGGCCATCGCCTCGACGAGCGCCTGGCCGAACGGCTCCACGAGGCTGGGCTGGCAGACGACGTGCGCCCCGGCCAGAAGCTCCGGGATTCGGTCGTGCCGGACCGCCCCGAGCAGCCGCACGCGCTCACGCCCTTCGAGCTCTGGGCGGAGCGGGCCGTCACC
>JBKPHH010000050.1:0-22238 GCA_046729795.1 Actinomycetota bacterium
CCGCGCCGCCGAGTCCCCCACGTTCTTGACCGCGTTCAGGCCGAAGCGGATCTTGCCCTCGACGACGGCGAAGTCGCATTCGGAGGCGTTGACGTCAGGCGGCAGCACCTCGATCCCCATCTCCTGGCACGCGTTGACGTAGATCGGCACGCGGTCCTTCGTGTTCATCACGGACGAGATCAGCGCGGCCATGTACTCGCGTGGGTGGTGCTCGCGCAGCCACGCGGTGCGATAGGCGATCAGCGCGTAGCAGGCGGCGTGCGACTTGTTGAAGGAGTAGTCCTGCGCCTGCTCCATGTCCTTCCAGAGCTGGTTCGCGACCCCGGGGGTCACGTCGGCTTTAGCGCAGCCCTCGAGGAACTTGTCCTTCAAGGAAGCCATCAGCTCGTGGATCTTCTTGCCGATCGCCTTGCGGAGATCGTCCGCCTCGGCCGGGCTGAAGCCAGCGAGCTGCTTGGCGATCTCCATGTACTGCTCCTGGTAGATGCAGATCCCGTAGGTGGGGCCGGTGATCGGCTCCAGGCGCGGGTCGTCGTAGGCGACCTGCTCGAGCCCGGCCTTGCGGCGCGCGTAGACCGGGATGTAGCCCATCGGCCCCGGCCGGTAGAGCGCGACGAGTGCGATCAGGTCCTCGAACTCGGTCGGCTTGACCTGTCTGAGCGCCTCGCGCATGCCCGTCGACTCGAACTGGAAGACGCCGGCCGCCTCCCCGCGCGCGAGCATCTCGTAGGTCGCCTTGTCGTCGAGCGGGATCTTCGCGATGTCGAGCCCGTTGCCGACGAGGTCGACCGCCTTGTCGATCACGTCCAGGTTGCGCAGGCCGAGGAAGTCCATCTTCAGCAGTCCGAGCGCCTCGACGTCCCACATGCCGAACTGGGTGACGACCTCCTGGTCGGCGCCCTTCTGCTGGAGCGGCACGATGTCGGTCAGTGGCCGGTCGGCGATCACGACGCCGGCGGCGTGGATCGAGTCCTGCCGGATCAGTCCCTCGAGCGGCTTGGCGAGGTCGACGATCTCCTTGACCTGGGGGTCTTGGTCGTATGCCTGCTTGAGCTCCGCGCCGGGCTTCAGGCACTCGTCCAGATAGACCTTTGGACCTTCCGGGATCAGCTTCGCGATCTTGTCGACCGAGCCGTAGGGGATCTCGAGCACGCGCCCGGCGTCACGGACGGCGGCGCGGGCCATCATCGTCCCGAAGGTGATGATCTGCGCGACCCGGTCGCGCCCGTACTTCTCGGCCACGTAGTTGATGACGCGGTCGCGCCCGGCGACCGAGAAGTCGATGTCCATGTCGGGCATGGACTTGCGGCCCGGGTTGAGGAAGCGCTCGAAGAGCAGGTCGTAGCGGATCGGGTCGACGTCGGTGATGTTCAGGCAGTAGGCGACGAGCGAGCCGGCGGCGGAGCCTCGGCCGGGGCCGACGCTGATGCCGTTTTGCTTCGCAAAATTGACGAAGTCGTGGACGATCAGGAAGTAGTCCGCGAAGCCCATCTCCTTGATCGTCTTGAGCTCGAACTTGAGCCGGTCGAGATGCTTGGGCTCGCCGTAGCGCTGCGTCAGGCCCTTTTCGCAGAGTTCGACGAGGTAGTCGAAGGCGTCGCGTCCGTCGGGCGTCGGGAACTTGGGGAGCAGGATCCGCCCGAGCTCGAGCTCGACGTTGCACCGCTCGGCGATCTCGAGGGTCTTGGCAAGGGCCTCGGGGTAGTCGGCGAAGTCGCCGGTCATCTCCTGCGGCGACTTGAAGAAGAACTGGTCGGTGTCGAACTTCCAGTGGTTCGGGTTCTTGAGCGAGTCGCCCGATTGGATGCAGAGGAGCGCCTCGTGGGCCATCGCGTCCTCGTGGCGGAGGTAGTGGACGTCGCCGGTGGCGACGAGCGGGAGGCCTGAGTCGGCAGCGAGCTGCTTGAGCAGCGGGTTGATCCGCGCCTGGACGTCGATGCCTGCGTTCTGGATCTCGACGTAGGTTGATTCGCGGCCGAAGATCTGCGCGAGCCGGTCGAGGTCGGCGGCGGCGTCCTGTGGACGATTTTCTTCGAAGGCTTTGCAGACGCGGCCCGAGAGGCAGCCGGAGAGCGCGATCAGTCCGGCTGAATGCTGCTGGAGCAGCTCCCAGTCCACGCGCGGCTTGTAGTAGTAGCCCTCGAGGTAGCCCGCCGAGGCGAGCTTGATCAGGTTGGCGTAGCCGGCGTTCGACTCGGCGAGCAGGGTGAGGTGCGCGTAACCCTTCTGCTGCGCGCGGCGGTCGTCGGCGACGTAGACCTCGCAGCCGACGATGGGCTTCACGCCTTGCTTTTGCGCTTCTCTGTACAGCTCAACCGCGCCGGCGAGGGAGCCGTGGTCCGTGAGCGCAACGGCGGGCATCTGGAACTCCGCGGCGCGTCCCGTGAGCTCGGGAATGCGGCACGCCCCGTCGAGGATCGAGTACTCGGAGTGGACGTGCAGGTGGACGAACGGCGCCTCAGCCATCGGCCGAGCCATTTTATGAGGGCGGTCCGCTGGAGCCGGACTCGCCGATCCGGTCGACCGTCACGAGCTCGGCGCTGTCTACTTGGTCAGTTGCTGGCGAAGTCTTCCCCGCCGCGGCTAGAGGTGTCGACCCTGGGCGAAGCGGCGGTGGTGACGGGCGCGCTCGCGGCAGCCTACGCCGCGCGCGCAAGGAACCTGGCGAACCGAACCTCGAGACGCTCGGCATCAGGGCGGTCCCGCCTGCGACTGGGCAAATGCAGTGAGTTCTGATGGAACCCCTTGAGCAGCTCGAGCATGGCTCCGTCCTCGTCATCGAGTAGACGCCGCGAGACGTGAACCGTGTAATCGGGCGACACACCAACGAGGTCTTGGTCAAACGCACGGTGATGGATGGAGCACAGACTTAAACCGTTTTGCACGCTTGCTTCACCTTCAAGCTCAATGTCCCCGATGATGTGAGCTGCGTCCAGCAGTCGCTCCTCCTTGAGCGTGCAGATCGCACACTGACTGCTGTACGCCGGAACGACTCGCCCTCGGAAACGGGCCTGGTGTAGGCGGACGCGTGTCTGCCGAACCGCGTAGCGGCGCTCGATCGGATCGTCAAGCCGCGCCGGTTCAGGTTCATCGAGCGGTCCGACGAGCGCCCCTGGCGTAACTAGTACGACCCGTTGTCCTGGGTCGTCTGCGCGGACGAAGCACGGGAAGATCGGCTTGTACCACCCGGGCCGGGTCCCGATGAAGTACACGATCGGTACCTGCAGATCATGAGCAGCGCGAAGGGCCCGGTTGTCAGGCTGATCAACATCACCTGCGCGGTAGGCGTAGAGAAAGCCGTCCTCCACGACGTCATCGTCAGGGACTTCCACGATGTCTGAATCGACAACGCCGCCGGACCGGATTGGACAGCCGATCGGTAGATGCCCTTCTGGTGGTTGAGAAACGGGATCCGACTTCCGCGAAACGGAAACCGCGGTCAAGGCCGCCCGCGTATGGGATGTCCTCGCCGAACTCTGCGGCAAGGATCGTGAGGTGCGCCATGCACGCCGCGCGGACGTCCTCGTCTCGCAAGACAGCGATTCTACGAGGTCGCCGCCGTGCGCAATGCGCCCGAGCGGGATACCTTGAGTACGTGCCGTCCGAGCCGCCGAACGACGTTCTTGCGCACCACCAACGCGTCGAAGCGGACCTCCGCCGCAAAGCCGAAACCGCGCAGCTCCTCCTCGACGCCGCCCGCTACCTGGGCGAGACGCTCGAGATCGAGCGCGTCTACGACCGCTTCCACGAGCTGCTCGCCGACGCCATCCCCCACGACGGCGTCGTCGTCTCCTCGTTCGACGAGCGCGAGAGCCTGATCCGTTGCGAGTACGCCTGGGTCGAGGGCAACCGCATCGACCCGGCGACGCTGCCGGACCTCAAGATCGCCGGCGAAGGCGGGGGGATGCAGACCCAGGTGATCCGCACAGGCGAGCCGCTCCTCGAGAACGCGGTCGGCGAGCGCGTCGCGAGCGACAAGGGCACCTTCTACAACGTCGACCGCGAGGGGAAGGTCGAGAAGATCCCGGACCGGACGCCGGCTCGGGTGCAGGCGGCGATGCTGGTCCCGGTCAAGCACGCGGGGCGTGTCGTCGGCGTCGTCCAGCTTCAGAGTGACAGCCAGACCTACACGCCGGAGGACCTCGAGCTCGTCGAGGGGCTGGTGGGGCAGATGGGTGCGGCCGTGCGCACCGCCCGCCTGCACGCTGAGCGGCGCCGCGCCGAAGCCGCCGAGGCTGCCGCGCGGGCCATCGCCGCCGAGCGCGAGCAGGCGGTTCGCCTCCTCGAAACGGTCGGCGACGGGATCTTTTTCGTCGACCGCGAGGGGATCGTCCGCTTCTGGAACCCCGCGGCGGAGCAGATCGTCGGCCTTCGCGCGGACGACGTGCACGGTCGCCTCGCCGCGGACGCCGTCCCCGGCTGGACGGCGATTACCGAACAGGTCGCCGTCGCCCAGGGCAACCAAATGCCCCGCGCCGCAACTCTCCCCATCGACGCCGAAGGACGCGAGCTCTGGCTCTCGTTCGTCGCGGTGAGCACGGCGGACGGCGTCGTCTACGCGTTCCAAGACCTGACCGCCGAGCGCGAGCTCGAGAGCGCCAAGAGCGACTTCATCGCGACGGTGTCGCACGAGCTGCGAACGCCGATGACCGCGGTCTACGGCGCCGCGCGGACGCTTCTCCGGCCCGACGTCGACCTGTCCGGCGAGGACAGCCGGCAGCTCCTGGAGATGATCGCGACGCAGGCCGAACGGCTGGCCCAGATCACGGAGGAGGTCCTGCTCACGAGCCGCCTCGATCGCGGCGACATCCACGTCCAGCAGACGCCGGTCGACGTCACCGAGGTCGCGCGGGAGACGGTCGGAGCGATGACGCCGCACCTCGACCGGAAGGTCTCGTTCGAAGCGCCCGGGCCCGTTCACGCGACCGGCGATGCCGACCGGATCCAGCAGATCCTCGTCAACCTGCTGGACAACGCCGCCAAATACTCACCGGAGGGCGGCGAGATTACGGTCTCGGTCGCCGAGAACGGCTCGCGCGTGCGAGTCGCCGTCGCCGACCAGGGCCTCGGGATCCCGCGCGCCGAGCAAGAGGCGATCTTCGAGAAGTTCTACCGTGTCGATCCGAGCCATACCCAGGCGCCGGCCGGAACCGGCCTCGGGCTCTACATCTGCCGCGAGCTCGCGCGGCGGATGGGCGGAGACGTCACGGTCGAATCGGAGCGCGGGCGCGGCTCAACCTTTATCGTTGAGCTGGCAAAAGCATGAAATCCCTCTCGCTCGCAACCCTCCTCGCCGCTGCGACGCTCGCGATTCCGGCGGCCGCCTCCGCCGCGCCCGCGTCGGCGAGCTTCTCGATCGTCGGCTACGAGTACGCCTTCACGTCGACCGTCGGCTCCTTCGCGGGCACGGGTTCCGGAAACCTGGGCGACACCGGCGTCTGGAATGCCTCCGTCGAGCACGACCCGCTCGGCTCGACGCCGACCTACGTCAACGGGGGCTCGTTCGAGATGGGGACGAAGGGCCCGGGCTGGACGTTCGACTCGGTCACCGGCACGTTCACCCACCACGGTGGCGAGATCACGACGCTCAGCACGGGGCCGAGCTGCACGAACCAGCGATATCTCGTCACGGGCAGGCTGCAAGACGTTCAGACGAGCGACACATCCGGCGGCTCCGGGATGTTCGAGGTCGTGCTGACGCACTACCGCTACTCGATCTTCGGCCGGTGCATCATCTACAAGGCCCGCGTCGCCGGCGACGTGACCTTCACGTACTAGTCGTGCCCGAGCACCGGGCGCGGCCGGTAGGGCTCCTCGAGCCGTGCGATCTCGTCCGGTGATAGCGCCAGGCTCGTCGCGGCCAGCGCATCGTTCAGATGCGCGAGCTTCGTCGCGCCGACGATCGGCGCCGTGACGCCGGGCTTGTGGAGCAGCCAGGCCAGGGCGACCTGCGCGGGCGGCACGCCGCGCTCGCCGGCGACCTCCGCCAGCCGGTCGACGACGTCGAAGTCTTCGGGACGGCCGTACCACTCGTCCTGGAGCGGGTCTGTCTCCGAGCGCCTCGTTCGCCGCTCCCCCTCACGAGTGCGCGTGCCGGCGAGGAAGCCGCGGGCGAGCGGGCTCCACGGGATGATCCCGACGCCCTGGTCGATGCACTGCGGAATCATCTCCCGCTCCTCCTCGCGGTAGATCAGGTTGTAGTGGTTCTGCATCGAGACGAACGGCGTCCAGCCGTTGCGCTCGGCCACCCGCTGCGCCTTCGCGAACTGCCACGCGTACATGCTGCTCGCGCCGAGGTAGCGCGCCTTGCCGGACTTCACGACGTCGTTCAGCGCCTCCATCGTCTCCTCGATCGGCGTCTCCGAATCCCAGCGATGGATCTGGTACACGTCGAAGTAGTCCAGCTCCAGCCGCTGCAACGACGCGTCGATCGCGGACAGGATGTGCTTGCGCGAGAGGCCGCGCCCGTTCGGGCCCGGTGTGGTCTGGAAATAGACCTTGGTCGAGACGACGAGCTCGTCGCGCGGGAGCAGCTTCCGCAGCAGCCGACCGGTCGCGACCTCGCTCGCCCCCTGCGAGTACATGTCGGCGGTGTCGAAGAAGGTGAAACCGCCTTTGACGGCGCGGCGAACGATCGGCTCGGCCGCCGCTTCGTCGAGCATCCAGGGCCGACCCGGATCCTCGCCGTAGCTCATCATCCCAAGGCCTAGACGGGAGACGCGCAGACCCGTGTTGCCGAGCCGCACCTGATCCATCAGGCGACCTCGCGGTGGAGGGCGACACCGGCCATGACCGCCCCGATGCCGGCCAGCTCGACCGGTGTCGGTAGCTGGTGGAGGACGATGACGCCGATCGCGGTTGCCGTCGCCGGCAGCAGGGCGACGAAGAGGGCGTACGTCGCGCGGGCCAGGCGCGCCATCGCCAGCTGGTCGAAGACGTACGGGATGACGGACGACGACACGCCGACGCCAATGCCCGCCGCGATCGCGATCGGGTCCCCGAGCGCGTCCGCCGCGCTCCAGAAGCCGATCGGCCAGACGAAGACGAGCGCGAACAGCATCGCCGCGGCCAGGCCGTCCACCCCACCCATCGCCGAGCGCCGCGCGACCCGGTGCGCGAGCACGATGTAGGCGGTGAAGAGCGCGGCGTTGGCGAACGCGAACGCGACCCCGACCGGCTCGCCCTCGAAGCGCACGTTCGTCAGCAGGTAGACGCCGAAGGCCGCCGCGGCGACGGCGGCGAGGTTGCGCGACGTGCGCGCGCCGATCACGGCCAGGACGATCGGTCCGATGAATTCGATCGCCGCGACGGTCGCGAGCGGCAGGCGGTCGATCGAGATGTAGAAGCAGGCATTCATGGCCGCGAAGACAGCGCCGAGGGCGACGATCAGCACCTGCCCGTCGCGGTCGAGCGCGCGGAACTTCCGCCACGGGCGGCGCCAGAGGGCGAAGACGAGCGCCGCCGACGCGATCCGCAGCCACGCGACGCCGAGCACGTCGACCCGCGCGAAGAGCAGGACGGCGAAGGACGGCCCCAGGTAGTGGAAAACCGCGCTGCCGACGAAGTAGGCGTGCGGCGGGACGGCGTCGATTCGTGCTGTGAAGGGGCGGGCTTCGGCGTAGGCGATGACGAAATTGTCGCCGCAGCGGCCCAAAATGGACATAGGCGATCGAAGGCATTAGAGTCCTATCACCCAACGAAGGACGGACTTATGCGCGGAAAAGGCATCAATCTTCGGCGAATCGATGAAACCGACCGTAAGATCATCGGGGAACTCACGAAGGACGGCCGCGTCTCCATTGCCGAGCTCGGCCGGCGTGTGAACCTGTCGTCACCGGCGGTGGCCGAGCGCGTGCAGCGGCTCGAGCGAGCGGGCGTCATCACCGGCTACCGCGCCGAGATCGACCCTCGCGCCCTCGGCTATCAGCTCACCGCGATCGTCCGCGTCAAGCCGGCCGCGGGCCAGCTGCCGCGGATTCCGGAGCTCGCGCTCGAGATCCCGGAGGTGAGCGAGTGCCATCGCATCACGGGCGAGGACTGCTTCTTCCTCAAGGTGCACCTGCGCTCGATCGACGACCTGAGCGTCACTCTCGACCGCTTCCTCGCCTACGGAGAGACCACGACGTCGCTGATCAACGCCTCGCCGATCGAACGGCGCGATCCGCCGCCGCTCGACGACGGCGACTAGCGAGCCTTCCGCGGCATACGATCGACGGGTGCGACCACGACCTCACCGGCTCGAGCGACTTCCGGAGCAGTATTTCGTGGCGCTGCTCGCGCGCGTGGCGGCGGCTGCGGCCGCCGAGGGCGAGCCGCTCGTCGATCTGGGACGGGGGAACCCCGAGACCGGCCCGCCGCAGCACGTGATCGACACGTTGGCGGACGCTGCGAACGGGCCGCACGCGCACGGCTACGCGCCCATCCGCGGGCTGCCGGAGCTTCGCCAGGCGATCGCTGCTCGCTATCGCACGGTTTACGGCGCCGAGCTCGACCCGGACAGCGAGGTCGCCGTCATTCCCGGAACGAAGACCGGGATCGTCGAGCTCGCTCTGGCGTTGGCCGACCGCTCGTCGCAGATCCTGCTCCCCGACCCCTACTACCCGGACTACCCCTCGGGCCCCGCCCTCGCGGGCTCGCGCACGGGCTACGTGCGGCTCGATCCCGAGCAGGGGTGGGCGCCCGACTTCGAGAGCGCTCCGCGCGACGACGTCGCCGCCGTCTATCTCAACTACCCCAACAACCCGTGCGCGGTGACGGTCCCGGAGGGCGCGTTCGAGGCCGCGATCGAGTTCGCGCGCGAGACCGGCGCCGCGATCGTGCACGACTTCGCTTACGGCGACCTCGTCTTCGACGGCCGCGAGCCGCAAAGCTTTCTCGCGACGCCCGGCGCGAAGGAGGTCGGCGTCGAGATGTTTTCGATGTCGAAGAGCTACGGGATGGCCGGGTGGCGACTCGGATTCGTCTTGGGCAACGCGGAGATCGTCGAGCGGATCAACCTGTTCAACGACCACGCCCGCGTCGGGATCTTCCTGCCGATCCAGGAAGCCGCGATCGCAGCGCTGACAGGGCCGCAGGAGTCGGTCGCTGAGCGGGCTGCGACCTACCAGCGCCGCCGCGACCGGGTGTTGGAGGTCATGGACGCGGTCGGGGAAGGGACGTTTTTCCTCTGGTTCCGTTTGCCGGAGGGTCTGACCGCGGAAACACTGCTGCTCGAGCACCGCGTTGGCGTCGCGCCCGGCGAGGGCTTCGGCCCTTCCGGCGCCGGCTGGGCGCGGATTTCGCTCGCCGTCCCGGACGAGGAGCTCGAGCTCGGCCTCGGGCGGCTGAGCGCCGCGTTCACCTTGGTCAGCTGAGGCCGAGGACGATTAGTCGACGCGTTCGAGGAATCCGCACGGGCGATCGTCTCTCGGAAGCGGCGAGGATCCCACTTTCATAACGACCAAGGATCCATCGAGCTCCGCGTCATCAACGCGGCTACCAACGGCCGGCGGTGAGCCTTCCCGCTCGACCAAGGAGTAGCCCGCCGAGGACGAGACGAAGAGCAGGTGACGGGACCGCAGGTCGCGACCGTCGGCCGCCTGCGGCTCCGGGCCGACGACGTCGGCGTGGTCTGCACGGTCGACGTACGAGCCGATCCGCTCCAGAACCGAAGGCTCTTTCCGAGGCCGAGGTTCCTCGTCGTCAGCCGGAGGCATCATCCACCGCGAGACTACCCTGCACGCCGCCTCAGTTCCTCGACGTCGAGGATTGCAGTGCGGCCTCGTCCAAGCTCGACGACCCCGCGCTGCTCCTGCTCACGCAGGACCCGATTGACCGTCGCGCGCGAGGTGAATGCCAGGCCGGCGAGCGTCTCCTGCGTAAGCGGAATGACCACCGGCGACTCGCTTGCGCCATAGACGCCCACGAGCTCGCTTAGCCGCCGGATCACCCGCTTCTCGGCCCCAACCGTGTAGGCCTCGACCAGGAGCCGCGAGAGCCGGCGCACGTCCTCGGCGAGGAGCCCGACGAGAACCGCGTTGACCGCCGGAATGCGTTGAGCGAGGCGGTGGAAGTCGTCGCGGAACACCGAGAGCGTCTCGCCGGGAGCGAGCGCGGCGACGGTCGCTGCGCGAACTCCCCCCTTGCCAAGCAATGCGAGCTCGCCGAACGCCTCTCCGGGACCCCGCACCGCGAGCGCAACCGTGTCGCCGAACGCTGTCGTCACGTGCGCGACGAAGTAGCCCTTGCGAATGAGGTGCAACGAGTCGGCTGGGTCGCCGCGATGGAAGACGACCTCGTTGCGGCCAAACGTGCGTCGGCGGGCGATCGAGAGCAGTTGGCGAAGGTCTTCCGCCGGCACCTCCGCGAGCGGCTCCCATTCCATGCACCCACCCCTTCGACTCTAAGTGTCGCGAGCTTTACACATCTTCTGTCGTGCGCGCGAGCGACGTGCGAGCCGGGCCCTCATACGGTTGAGCCATGACACGAACCGGAGGAGGAAAGATGCCGATCCAGCCCCAAACCAACTGGCGAATCCTGGGCGTCATGAGTCTTGTGCTTGCGATGTCAGGCTTGGTCGTACAGGGCGCACACGCGATGCCGACCGACAAAGGGCCATACGGGACACCCGGCGCGCAGGGCTTCGTGCCGGTGGACAGCCGGTCCGTGGCGGTCCCGATCCATGCGACGAGCTCGGTGCCGGTCGACAGCCGGAACGTCTCGATCCCGATCCGCCCGACGCAGGTGTCCGTGCCGGTCGACAGCAGGGACGTAGCGCTCCCGATTAACGGGACGGTGTCCACGCCCGTCGACAGCCGGCCGATCGTGACCAACACGCCTGTGGTCGCAGCGACGCCTTTGCCGCAGACTGCTTCTGATTCGTTCAACTGGGGCGACGCCAGTCTCGGCGCGCTTGGTGCCTTCGCCGCAATGCTGCTCGCCGTTTCGTTCATGCTGGTTCTGCGGCACAACCGGAACCGGCTCGTGGGTCTGCACGGCTGACGCAGCAGCAGCCTGAGGGAGGGGGCGGCCATCACCGCCCCCTCTGTCTGTGAGAGCAGCTTTCGCCCGCGCGCTCAACGCGGTAAAACAGCACCTGAGCGAGTCGAGGAGGAATGGGATGGAAGGCCGTGTCGGTGCCACCATCGTTGTCGAGTCCGAACGGGCGGGCCAGACCCACCGGACCGGCGTGATCGAAGAGGTCCTCGAGGCCGAGCCGCCGCGCTACCGCGTGCGGTGGGAGGACGGGCACGAGAGCATCTTCACGCCGGCGGCGGGAGTCGCCCGCATCGAGAGCAAAGAATCGGCGAAGACATAGATCGCGGCTGAGAAGGAGGGGCCGCGAGTCGCGGCCCTCCGGACAGCGCCTGCACCGGCTCCACAAGGGCTAGGTCGCTCGGCAGCCAAAATGAGCCATGCGGCCTATGGCCATGGCCGCAAAGGTCCGGCACTGTAGGTGCTCGTACTTTCGGCAACAGGGGAGAACATGAAACTGAAAGGACTTCTCGCGACGCTCATCGTCGCGCTCAGCCTCGTCGTCACGACGGCCGCGGATGCTCGCGTACGGCTCGTTTCGGTCACGTCGCCGATTCGGCACGGCGCTTACGCCACGCTGGTGGCAGCGGTGTCGCCGGCACGCATGTGCTCGATCGCCGTCTATTACAAGAGTGGCAGGTCAGTGGCGAGGGGCCTCTACCCGAAGCGCCCCATTGGGGGCCGCGTTTCCTGGACGTGGAAGGTCGGCACGCGGACCACACCTGGTCGCTGGCCGATCATCGTTTCTTGCGGCTCGGCGGGCACGCTCCGCACGTCGTTCCGCGTCACGTAAGCTGATCTCAGCTCGACCCCGACGCACGAGGAGGTAACCCATGTGCTGGTCGAAGCTCGAGCGTGAGCAGTGGGAGCGCGAGTTGCGCGAGGAAGAGGAGCGCCTCGACCTCGAGCCGAAGGCGGAGGAGGAAGAGACCCCCGCCGAGGAGCGCAAGCCCGAGCTCGTTCGCGTCTAAGCATTGCGCAGGACCGGCGGCTGCCCATCACGGGCGGCCGCCGCGCGCAGTTGTGCGGTTTAGGCCGGGCCCGAACGGGTGAGTAGGCACGGAATTGCCGTCCAAACCCCGAAAGGAGGGTTATGGCGCAAGGCAGAGAGCGCACCAAGGAGCAGCTCTACCGTGAGGCCAAGCGTCTCGGGATTCAGGGCCGCTCGAAGATGACTAAAGGCCAGCTCAAGGCCGCCGTCGACAGACGACGCTAGCTCGGCGACAAACCGCGCGGCGGCAGCCTCAACAGTGGCCGCCGCGTTGCCTTTCCAGCCGACGTGCTTGTCACGATTTGCACGCAACATCCCCCCAAAAGGAGGCAGGTTCGTGACAACGTGGCGTTGGGAGCGCTTGCTGCCGCTCACAGGACCACTTGCGGTCGCATTCTGGATCGTCGCTCTCGTCATCGAGGATTCAGCCAACAGGCCGGACGAAGACGCGCCGGCCGGCCGCTGGTTGCTCTATTTCAAGGCCGAGACGAACACGATCATCACGGCCGGGTTCCTGTTCATCGTCGGTGCGCTGCTCTTCTTCCTATTCCTCGGCGTCCTGCGGGATCGTCTGCACACGGCGGAGGGCGGCGCCGGCCGGTGGACCGCCGTGTCGTATGCCAGCGGAGTCGCGACGAGCATCTTCTTGATCAGCATGGTCGTCCCGTCGATGTCCGGGGCGTTCCATGACGACGACATCGCGGGCGCGACCGGGCAGGCGTATGGGCTAATCGGTGACGGCTTCTTCTTCGCGGCCGAGCTGACCGGGGCGCTGTTCCTGCTCGCCACCGGCCTGGTCGCGTTGCGGACCCGCGTGCTGTCGACCTGGCTCGCGTGGGTCAGCGTGGCGATCGGGATCGTGATGCTGATTCCGCCGATCGGTTGGGCAGGTCTCGTCTGGGGCCTCCCCGCGTGGCTGATCGTCGTCGGCGGAATGCTCTTCTGGGGCGCTCGCACGACGACTTCGACTTCAGCGGCGCGCGCGTAACGAGCGAAAACCTCGAAGGCCGCTCGCTCCGGCGGGCGGCCCTCGGCTCCTGTACGGTCGCCCGGTGGACGACCGTGAAGGCACGGTCCCCTTCCGGGTCGAAGGCGACACTGCGGAGACGTGGTACCGGGTCGTCGGCGATCTGCAGGCCGAAGCCGCACCGCTCGTCCTCCTGCACGGCGGCCCGGGCGCGACGCACGACTACTTGCTGCCGCTGACCGATCTCGCCGGAGACCGAGCGGTCGTCTTCTACGACCAGGTCGGCAACGGGCGCTCGACGCACTATCCGGAGCGCGGCGCCGACTTCTGGACGGTCGAGCTCTTCGTGCGCGAGCTGCACAACCTGGCAGACGGGCTCGGGATCGCCGACCGGCACCACGTGCTCGGCTCATCCTGGGGTGGGTTCCTGGCCCAGGAATACGCGTTGACGCATCCGCCAGGCCTGCGCTCCGCCGTCCTCGCCGACACCGCCGCCTCGTTCCCGGACTTCGTCTCCGAGGCGAACCGACTCCGCCAGGACCTGCCGCCCGAGGTCGAGGAAACGCTGAAACGCCACGAGGAGGCGGGCACGACCGACAGCGAGGAGTACGAGGAAGCCTGCATGGTCTTCTACAAGCGCCACGTCTGCCGGCTCGACCCCTGGCCGCAGGAGCTCGTCGACGCGTTCGGCTGGATCGCGAAGGACCCGACCGTCTACCACACGATGAACGGCCCCAGCGAGTTCCACGTCGTGGGCTCGATCAAGGACTGGAACGTGAAGCAACGGCTGCGGGAGATCGACGTCCCGGTGCTGCTCGTCTCCGGCCGTTACGACGAGGCGACGCCGGCGCTGCAGGAGACCCTCAAGGCGGGGATCCCGAACTGCGAGTGGACGGTCTTCGAGGAGTCCTCGCACACGCCGCACATGGAGGAGCGCAAGAGCTACATGCAGGTCGTGGGCGACTGGCTCGCCCAGCGCGACTAGCGCCGTGGACGACCGCGAGGGCACGGTTCCTTTCCGTATCGACGGCGACGCGGCAGAGACGTGGTACCGGATCGTCGGCGAACTCGAAGCCGACGCAGCGCCCCTCGTCACCCTCCACGGCGGCCCGGGAATGTCGCATGACTACCTGCTTCCGCTGACCGATCTCGCGGGAGATCGAGCCGTCGTCTTCTATGACCAGGTCGGGAACGGCCGCTCGACGCACTATCCCGAGCGCGGCGGTGATTTCTGGACCGTCGAGCTCTTCCTCCGCGAGTTGGGGAACCTCCTCGAGGCCCTCGGAATCGCCGACCGCCACCACGTGCTCGGCTCGTCCTGGGGCGGATTCCTCGCGCTCGAGTACACGCTCATGCAACCGGCCGGGTTGCGCTCGACCGTCCTCGCCAACACGGCCGCCTCCTGTCCGGACTTCGTCGCCGAGGTGAACCGGCTTCGCGAGGTGCTCCCAGACGAGGTGAAGGAGACGCTCAACCGCCACGAGGATGCGGGAACGCTCGACGATCCGGAATACGCGGAGGCGTGCAAGGCCTTCTACGATCGGTACCTCTGCCGGCTCGAACCGTGGCCCCAGGAGCTCGTCGACTCGTTCGGCTGGTACGACCGCAACCCCACGGTGTCCGACACCTTGATCGGCCGCGGCTTCCGCGGGGTCGGCACGCTCAAGGACTGGAGCGTGAAGGACCGGCTCGGCGAGATCGCTGTGCCGGTGCTGCTCGTCTCGGGCCGCTACGACGAGATGACGCCGGCGCTGCAGGAGACGATGAAGGCGGGAATCCCCGATTGCGAATGGGTGCTGTTCGAGGAGTCGTCACACGTGCCGCACATGGAGGAGCGCGGGCGCTACATGCAGGTCGTGGGCGACTGGCTCGCCCGCCAGGACTAGTCCTCTTCGCGACGGCGATCCGCGGCGAGCTCCGGCAGCGCCGCCGGATCGACGGCATCGCCAGGCACGACCGCGACCCGGGCCGGGGTCACGGCCCGCAGCGTCGCGGTGCGGCGACCGCCCTCGAGCAGCGCGCGCTCGCCCAGGAGCGAACCGGGGCCGACCTCCGCGACGGGACGCCCGTCCACCTCGACGAGCAGGACGCCGTCCAGCAGCAGGAAGAGCTCGTCGCCCTCATCGCCCTGCTCGACGAGCGGCTCGTCCTCGCCGAGCTTTCGCCGCTCGAGCTTCGTTCCGCTTGGCATGATCGACGACGACAGCGTGCGCTCGAGCTCCGACTCGACCGCGGTGACGAAGGCGGGCGAGTCCTCCTCGCCCCAGGGCGTGTTCGGGCCGTGTGACTCGCGATACCACTTCTCGAAGTCGATCGTCCCCGACTTCTCGATCAGCTTGCCGTCGTCGTCGTAGATCCAGTGGCGCGGGAACGGGCTGGCGCCGATGAGCTCGCCGTACGACCGGCCTTCGGGGTCGATCGTCAGCGCGAGCGTCGTCCACGCGGAGGCGGACTTGATCCGGAAGAACGGCTTGCCCTTCACGCGCCGGGGCGCCGGCAGGCCCATGTGCCCGCCCGCCGACTGGACGAAGCGAACTGCGCCGTTCTTCATCTCCGGCTCCTTCTGGATCAAAGGGTACTTCGCCGCCGGGAAGGCGATCTCGCGCGGGCCGATCTTCAGCCGGGGGACGCCGATGTGTCCGCCGCCGGAGTAGCCGTGGTCGACCACTTTGCCGTCCTCGACCTCGATCCACGCGCGCAGCTCATTCGCCTCGCGGAAGGCGTCACGGCGCCGTAGCTCCTCGAGATCGTCGATCTTGTCCGGCAGGGGCTCGTCGTAGTGCGCGATTCCCATCTCGAACGGGAGCTTCGGCATCCCCGAGATCGCCTCGGACGGAATCCAGGTGATCGACGTGACTGATGATTCGATGCGCATTTCGGGCCCTCCCGGTCGATTGGGCTCAACCTAAACCGGACGGGCCGCGCGCTACTCGGAGGTGGCGGGACCGGCGCCCTTGCGCTTGCGCCAGAAGGCCAGCGCGCCGATCGCACCGGCGACGGCCAGGGCGACCGCGGACTTGTTCGGCTTCCCGTCGTCGACAGCGGGCACTGCCTCGCGCGCCTTCTTCTTCCCCACGCGCTTGCCGATCTGCCAGACGCCCCAGCCGAGAATCGCGTTTCGCTTGTTGAAAATGGTCACGACCCGAACCGTAGCAAGGTACGAGCGCGGCCCCCCTCCTCCGGGGGACGGCGCTCGCTAGGAGAAAGGGTCCGGGGCCCGCGGACGGCTGGGCCCCGGTAGGGACGAGGGCACATCCCACCTACTAGACGCCGTTCGCGCAGATTTCTTGCGCGTCTACTTCTTCGGCTTGCGAGGCGGCGGAGGTGGGGTGAGATTGCGCGGCGGCCTCGGAGGCTTGCCGACGATCCGCTTCGGCTTCTTCGGCTTCTTGCGGGCGTGCACCGGGTTGATCCGCAGCGCCGGTCCGACCTTCGCGGGCCGGGCCGCCTTGGCCTTCTTCGGCTTCGCCCGGCCAGGTGGGTTCACGACCACGGCCGGACCGACGATCGCCCGAGCGCGCTTGAGCTTGACCCTGGCCTTCGCCGCCTGCTTGGCCTGGCCAAGGGCGAGCGCCTTGCCGTGCTCGAGCCCGCTCGCCGATGCCTGCCTGCCCCTGGAGTTCGAACGCGGCACGTCCTTCGGCTCGACCGCGGCGACCTTCGCCTTGGCGCCGATCGGCGTGAAACCGGTCGTGTGCTTCGCGGTCTCGACGCCCACGCCCGTTGCGACGATCGCGGTCGCACCGATAAGAGCAGCCTTCGTGGCAACACCGGCGCCCACGACCGCCCCTCCACCGCCGCCGAAGAACGACGCGAGCGAGGACGGGAGCGGAATCGCGGCCAGCGAGCGAATGGCCGTGCGCTGAGCGCGCTGCGAGCGCGCGAAGCGTGCGCAGTCATCGCACTCGCGCAGGTGCGCGCGCAGCTGGCCTTTCTCCTTGCGCCCTAGGCGTCCGTCCAGCTGCTTCGAGACCGCAAGCTCGGCGTCGTGGCACGTCAGGCCTCCCTCGAGCTGCTCGCGGAGGGCGCGGCGCGCGCGGAAGATCAAGGTCTCGACGGCGCTCAGCGACAGCCCGAGCACCTCCGCGATCTCCTGGTACGAGCGGCCCTCCAGCTCGCGCATGACGAGCGCGGCACGCTGGTTGAACGCCAGGTGACCGAGCGCGCGGCGAATATCGTCCGCGGTCGGCCCTTCCTCCTCCGGAATCGTGTCGGCGATGTCCTCTTCGAGCGGGAGCTCGTTCGGCCGGCGCTGGGCCTGGCGGAAGCGCTGCCGACAGACGTTGTGGGCGATCGTGATCAGCCAGTTCTGCGGCGCGCGCGGGCGCTCACCGCGCTGAAACGCGCGGTATGCGTTCATGAAGGTCGTCTGCGTGACGTCCTCGGCGTCGTCCGGATTCCGCAGCACGACCAGCGCGTACCGATACACGTCGCCGGCGTGCTTCTGGTACATCCGCTCGAACGCGCGGTCGGACCTTTGCGCCAAAAGTGGCGTCATATCACTTCAGATGCTGCCAGAACCCGTTCCTTGCAGCCTGCCCTTATTTGAGGATTGGCGGCGGAGGGGGTAGCGGAAGGGTCGGAACGCTTACAGTTGGCAACGGCGGCAGGGCGGGCGGCGGGGGAACCGGCACGTTGACGGGCGGCTTCGGAACCGCGGGCGCGCTGGGAATCGCTGGCGCGCTCGGAAGCGCTGGCGCGCTCGGAACTGGAACCTGAACCGGCACCGTGCCCACGGCCCGCTCGGCGACCGTCGGCGCGGGGCCGCGTGAAGCATTGCCGGGCGTTGAGCCACCCGGCGCGAGCAGCGGGCCTTTCTCGCCGGGATCCCGGCGGCGAAGCGCCGGGGAGCCGTGTCCCGCTCGGCCTGGATGGGCGAACGCGGCGGTCGCGAGCCTGTGCTGTCGTGCGGCCGCGGTGAAGCGTTCTGCCGGACTCACCCACTTGACCGAGCTGGGACTTAGCGCAGCCGCAGCCTCCGTTTGCCCGTCGGCAGCGACCGCCTTGACACTCTCGTAGCCGGCGCCGCCCAGGACGATTCCCGTCGCGACAACCGCGGCGGCTTTGAGCACGAGCTCGGAGCTGACCACCGCGCCGCCCGCGGCCAGGAGGCCGCCCCCGCCGAAGAACGATGCGAGCGAGGGCGGCAGCGGAACGGCGGTGAGCACGCCGAGCGCCTTGCGGCGCGCCTGCAGCTTGCGGCGGGCCCGGAACAGGAGTGCCTCGACGGCCGGCACGGTGACGCCGAGGATCTCCGAGATCTCGTTGTAGGAGCGCCCCTCCACTTCGCGCATGACCAGCACTGCTCGTTGGTTGAACGGAAGATGGCTCAGTGCGCGAAGGACATCAGTGACAGACGGCTTGTCCTCGTCGAGCGTGACCGGCTCACGAACCTGCTCGAGCGGGACCTCTTGCGGGCGGCGTGCGGCCTGCCGCCACCGCATGCGGCAGACGTTGTGCGCGATCTTGATCACCCAGTTGTGCGGCTTGTGCGGTCGTTCGCCGCGCTGGAACGCTCGGTAGGCGTTCAGGAAGGTTTGCTGCGTGACGTCCTCGGCGTCGGCCGGGTTCGTCAGGACCGCCAGGGCGTACTGGTACACCGCGCCGACGTGCTCCTTGTAGAAGCTCTCGAACGCGCGGTCAGTCGAACTGCGCCTGACCTTGAGCGGCCCGAGCGGCCGCAGAGATCTGCTGTTGAGACGCCGCCGCCCAGACGCCGCCTGTGCAGCCTCCATGCACCGACAACGCTGGTTGCCGCTGCGCGGATACGGCTTCCGCGAAAGTTTTCGGTATTAGCGGCAACTCGTTTCGACAGTTTCCGGAAGAACCCGTATAGTCGCCATCTTCGGCAGGCGGCCCGACCGTCCGGGTCTCCGAGAGAGGTTTTCCACAGTTTCCACAGGGGCAGGTGGGACGTTTTCCACCGGTCCGTCACAGCCTGTGGAAAGCGGCATTCCTGCGTGGGTTTTCGGGCACCGCGGCATCCTTCTGGGGGAGAGCCGGGCGCTCTTGGAGGAACCTGCGACGACGGTCAGCCGCAGATGAGACGCCCGGCTCGGGGTCCTAACGTTCGGGCCTGTTAAGCGGTTGCTTTCCAGCATGGGGGAAACCATGTTTCCCCCGTGAACCCCCTTCTTTTTTCTTCGAGGCGACTCGCGCCAGCGGCACCGGGCAAAGCCCGGCACCGCGGCAAATCATCTCGCCCCTAGGCGGTTGCTTTGGCGCGCCGTTTCGGCGGCAGGTGGATCGCGCGCTCGAGCGCGACGAGCCCCGCTTCCTTGACGGCCTCGGAGAGCGTCGGGTGCGCTGCCATGCCGTCGGCGACTGTCTCGACCGTCGCCTCTGCGTCGAGCGCGACCACGCCTGCCTCGATCAGGTCGGTCACGTGCGGGCCGATCATGACGATGCCGAGCAGCTCGCCGTAGCGGGTCTCGTGGATCGACTTCACCCAGCCGACGGTCTCGTTCTGCATCACGGCACGCGCGTTTGCCACCCACGGGAACACGCCGACGGCGACGTCGTCGCCGTACTGCTCGCGGGCCTCGGCCTCGGTCAGGCCGACGCCGGCGATCTCCGGATCGGTGTAGATCGGACGCGGGACGCCGCGGTTGTCGACCACGGCGTCGTGTCCCATGGCGTTCTCGGCCGCGACCTCGCCCTCCCGGAACGCGGTGTGCGCGAGCTGCCAGTAGCCGGCGCAGTCGCCGACCGCGTAGATGTGCTGCTGCGTCGTCCGCCGGTGCTCGTCCGCAGCGATGCCCTTCTTCGGGTCGAACTCCACGCCGATGTCTTCGAGGCCGAGGTTCTCGACCGTCGGGCCACGGCCCGTGGCGACCAGCATCAGGTCGGCCTCGACTGTCTCGCCGTCGCCGAAGTGGACGGTGAGCGCGTTGCCGTTCTGTTCGACTTTGTTGCACGTCTTTTCCAGATGGAGCGCGATGTTGCGCTTCTGGAACTGCTTCGCAAGTTCTTTGGCCGCGTCCTCGTCCTCCTGCGGGATCAGCTGCGGCAGCATCTCGATGATCGTCACCTCGGAGCCGAACCGCTGGAGGATCGACGCGAACTCGCAGCCGATGATCCCGCCGCCGAGGACGACCAGGCGCTTGGGCACGTCGGTTTGCGCGAGCAGGCCCGTCGAGTCGACGCAGAGCTCCGAGTCGAGCCCCTCGATCGGCGGGTAGAGCGGATAGGAACCGGTCGCGATGATCGCCTGTTTGAAGGTGACGTCCTCCCCGCCCTCGACGGCGATCGTGTTCTGATCCTTGAAGCGGCCTGTTCCCTTGACCCATTCGACCCCGTTCGCCTTGAACAGGCTCGCGACACCGCCGGTCATCTGCTTGACGACGCCCTCTTTCCACTGGTTCGCGGTCGCGAAGTCGAGCTCCGGCGCGCCGACCCGGACGCCGAGCTTCGCGAAGGTCTCCTCGGCCTCCTTGATCGCGAACGCGGTCTGCACCCACGCCTTCGTCGGGATGCACCCGATGCGCAGGCAGGTGCCGCCGAGCTCCCCTTCCTTCTCGATGCAGGCGGCCTTGGCGCCAAGCTGGGCGGCTCGTATCGCCGCCGTGTAACCCCCGGGGCCGCCGCCGAGGACTGCGACGTCGCATTCCATGGGCTCGATCCTAACGAGAACGACCCGGGCTCAGTTCCGCCCGCATGACGACGGCGCCGTCGTCCTCGCGCACCTCTTCGAACCCGTAGCGCTTGTACAGGCCGACCGCCGGATTCGCCTTGTCGACGCTCAGGCTGATCGCGCCGTAGCCGTCGGCACGGGCCTGCTCGAGCAGCGCTTTGAGCAGCTGGCCACCCGTGCCGCGACCTCGCTGGCTCGGGACGACGGCGATCGCGAGCTCTGGGGTCTGCTCGTCGACGAAACCGAAGCCGGGATTGCCTTCGTCGAAGAGCCGGTACCAGGCCGCGCCCACCGGCAGGAAGTGGCCGATCGCGATCAGCACCGTGTCGCCACGACGTCCCCAGCGGTCCACGTAGCGCGTGAGCGGCGGCTCCTCGTCGCCCGTCGGCGTGCGCCAGTAGAAGGCGTGCCGGAGCATGTCCTTCATGAACGGAACGTCCTGCGCTCCGCCGGGCCGGATCATTTCTGGGAGACGTCTTCGGCGAGCTGGACGCGGTTGCCGTCCGGGTCGAAGACGTCCAGCAAGCGCATCTCGCCGTGGAGCTCGAGCACAGTGCCGACCTCGACCCCGGCCCCGCGAAGGCGATCGCCCTCCGTCTTCACGTCTTCGACGTCGACGGTGGCGACACCGCCCTCGTGCTCGTCGGTCGGTTCGCCCTCGGCGACGGCGATCTCCATCCCGCCGCGCTCGAGCTTCGCCCAGCGGCCTTCCTCGTCCACGTAGGTCTCCTCAAAGCCGAGCTTCTCCTTGTAGAAGGCCCGGCCGGCATCGAAGTCCCGGACGCGGTACCAGACGCGCATCACAAGGCGAGCGCCGGCTGCTCCACGAGCTCTTTGAGCGTGCGCAGGAACTCGGCGCCGACCGCGCCGTCAACGGCCCGGTGGTCGCAGGTCAGCGTCAGCTCCATTCGCGGCTGGACGACCACCTCGCCGCCCTCGACAACCGCCTGCTCGGCGATCGCGCCGACGGCGACGATCGCCACCTGGGGCGGATTGAGCACGGCGATGAAGCGCTCGATGCCGAACATGCCGAGGTTCGAGATCGTGAACGTCCCGCCGTCGAGGTCGGCCTGCTGCAGCTTTCCTTCGCGCGAGCGTGAGACAAGATCAGCGCGCTCGGCAGCGATCTCGGCGATCGTCTTGCGTTCGGCGCTCCGGTGGACGGGGACGACCAGCCCGCGCTCGGTCGCGACCGCGATGCCGACGTTCGCGGTCGGGTGCAGCTGGATCTCGTCCTCGGCGAACGTCGCGTTGAGCTCGCGGTGGCGCATGAGCGCCGTGGCCGCGAGCTTCGTCAGCAGATCGGAGATCGTCGGCTTCTGCTCCGGGTGCAGCTCGACGAGCCTTTCGCGAACCGCGAGCGCGTTGGTCATGTTCGCGGTCATCCCAAGCTGGAAGACCGGCGCCTCCCACGCTTCGGTCAGGCGGCGGGCGATCGTCTTGCGGATCGAGGTCAACGGGACGCGCTCGACCTCGGCCGGCGCAGCCGCGGGAGCCGCGGCGGGGGCCGCCCCGACCTCGGCGCGCTCGACGTCCTCGGCGACGATCCGACCCTCGGGCCCGGTGCCGGAGAGCGCCGCCAGGTCGATCCCCCGCTCCCGGGCGATCCGCCGAGCGAGCGGCGACGCCTTCAC
>JBKPHH010000051.1:0-45600 GCA_046729795.1 Actinomycetota bacterium
ACCTGGGCGAGGCGAAGTCCCTCCCTACGCGCTCGGTGCGCGACGCGTCGCGGCGTGAAGCGCTCGGCCATGAGGCTGCGCGCGTACGGCTTCGCGACCTCGAAGACGTTGAAGTCGGGGTAGAGGTCGACGCCGACCGACCCGAGCGTGGCGATCGCCTTGTCGAGGAGCAGGAAGCGCGTCGGCAGCCGCAGGTTGAGCCGGTAGATCAGCTGGAAGGCCTCGCGGATCACCTGCAGCGGGTCGATCTCGGCGAGGCTCGCGCCGTAGTACCGGTAGTACATCTCGCGCAGCTCGGCGGTGAACTCGTCCTCGCGCTCCTTGGGATAGCGGACGCCGAGATCCGAGAGCCGCCGCGGCAGCGCATCGACGCGCTCGTTCGCCGCATCGATGAACAGCGCGGTCAGCTTGGACATGTCCTCGTCGGTGAGCTTCCCGGCCTGGCCGAAGTCGACGAGGCCGATCACCTCGTGGTGGTCGATCACGAAGATGTTCGCCGGGTGCGGATCGGCGTGGAAGAACCCGTGGCGGAAGATCATCGCCATCCAGGTCTCCGCGATCACATACGCGAGGGCACGTCGCTCGTCCGGTGAGTAGGTCGTCAGGTCGAGGTCGGCGAGCTTCGTTCCGTCGAGGAACTCGAGCGTCAGGACGCGCGGGCGCGTGTAGCTCCAGTACACGCGCGGGATGCGCACGTGGGGATGCCCCGCGAAGTTGCGCCGGAAACTCTCCGCGTTCCGCGCCTCGAGCCGGTAGTCGAGCTCCTGGCGGATCGAGCGGGCGAACTCGTCGACGAGGAGGCCGGCGTCGATGAAGTCGAGCGCGCGGACGCGTTCCTTGGCAATTCGCGCGGCCTGGTAGAGGAGCGCGAGATCGGCCTCGATCTGCCGCGGCGCGTTCGGGCGCTGCACCTTGACCGCAACGCGCTTGCCGTTCGGAAGCAGTGCGCGGTGCACCTGGCCGATCGAGGCGGCCGCAATCGGTCGCTCGTCGAACTCGACGAACAGGCGCTCGATCGGCAGCCCGAGATCCTCCTGGATCACGCGCTCGACGTCGACGGCGGGAAAGGGACGCACGTCGTCCTGGAGGCCCTGCAGCTCGACGAGGATGTCGGGCGGCACGACGTCCGGCCGGGTCGAGAGAAGCTGGCCGAACTTGACGAACGTCGGCCCGAGCTCGTCGAGCAGCTCGCGCAGGTGCTGGCCGCGCTGCGACGGCAGGCTGTCCTCGATCGGCTCCTTCTTCCCCCAGGGGAGGAGGTCTGTCAGCTTGTGCGACTCGAGGAAGTAGCCGAAGCCGTGCTTGACGGCGACCTGCGCGATCTCGGACAAGCGGCCGAAGTTGCTCGTCTTCTGCTGCTGGGTCGCCATGCAATCAGTGTGACACGGAGAGCGGCCCGGCTCCGTCCGGGCTCCAGCCGGGCGAAATCGGGCCGTGACGCCTGCTGCCGTCGGGAAGGGTCGCCGGCAGGTCCGCCGCGGCGGCCTCGGCGGCCAGCCGCCAGAGCCGCACGATCTCGTCACCCACGATCTCCGCTGCCTTTGCGTAGCCCTCGCGATTTCGCCGGAGACCGTCCAGGGTGAACGGCTCGCCGAAAACGACAGCGCACTTTCGTCGGTTCGTCGGCGACCAGCGGAACGTGTCGAGCCCGCAGGGCACGATCGGCGCCTGCTCCTGCATGGCGATCATCAACGCACCGGCGTGCACGCGGCCCGGGTAGCCGAGTCGCTGCCGCGTCCCCTCCACGTGCATCCCGATCACTTTGCCGTTGCGGACGACCTCGCGTGCGCGCCGAAGCGCCTGCCGGTCTCCCTCTCCCCGTCGAACCGGAATCAGCGACGTCCATGAGAGGAGCTCCCCGACGACGGGGAGGTCGAGCAGTTCGGCTTTGGCGAGGTAGAACACCGGCCGCGGACAGAACGAGCCGATCAGCGGATGGTCGATGCCCGAGAAGTGATTGGCGCAGAGCACGGCGCCCCCCTCGCGAGGGACGCGGTCGACGCCGTAGGCGGCCGCCGGCGCGAGCGCCAGCGTCACCGGCTGCACGAAGTAACGCATGTACGCCCAGAGGCGTTCCGGATCCTCGTCCCAGAGCTTCGGGACGCCGAGCCGCGTCAGTAGGCGCACGCTACTTCTCGAGCAGGCGCAGCCGGTGCTCGAGCTGCGCGAGGCGGAGCTCGAGCTCCTCGTACTCCTCGCGGGTGACGAGCCCGAGCTCGCGGAAGATGTTCGCGAGCCCGACGCCGGTGCGCTCGCCGAGCCGGACCGCGTCGCCGCGCCAGCGTCGGATCAGCTCTTCGATCGTCGCCCGGGCCTCGTCCTTGCGGATCCCGCCGCGCTCGGAGAGCTCGGACGCGAGCGCGTCCGCGCGCTCGGCGGTCAGCGAGACGGCGCCGATGCTTGCGAGCGCGAGGCGCTCGGCGGTTTCCCGCCAGCCGTTATCGGGCGCGGCCATGAGGTCGAGCCTTGCGTCGTCGCTGCCGACGTCGCTCGCGTTTGTCGCTCGACACTGCCCGTTCGATCGCAGCGACGGGCGACAGATCCGGTGTGGGCTCCGCGGCCGCGGCCTCCTCCGCCTCCTCGAGCACGGCCTGGCCGTCTCCGGCTACCGCAGGCTCGGCGACGCCCTTGCGGCGCGCGAACTCTGGCTCGCGCTCCTTCCACATTGTCAGCAGCGGCGCGGCGATGAAGATCGAGGAGTAGGCGCCCGACGCGATCCCGACCAGCAGCGCGAAGGCGAAGTCCTTCAGCGTGTCGCCGCCGAACAGCATCAACGAGCCGACCGGGAGCAGCGTGATGAAGCTCGTGGCCAGCGAGCGGCGGATCGTCTCCCACAGCGAGACGTTGGCGATCGTCGCGAACGACGCCCGCCGCATCAGTGGGATGTTCTCGCGGATGCGGTCGAAGATGATGATCGTGTCGTAGATCGAGTAACCGAGGACGGTCAGCACCGCGGCGACCGTGGCATTCGACACCTCACGGCCGGTGAGCGAGTACACGCCGACCGTGATCACGATGTCATGGAGCAGGGCCCCGATCACCGGTAGCGCGAACTTCCACTGGAACCGGACCGAGATGTAGAGCACGATCAGGAACAGCGAGATGAGGATCGCCTTGATCGCGGCGTCGGCGATCTGGCGTCCGAAGCTCGCGGAGACGTTCTTCACGCTCGGCGGTTGCGCGTGTAGGCGCTCCTGGAGGTCGCGAGTCAGGGTGTCCTGGTCGGCCTGCGAGAGCGACTTCGTCCGCAGCTGGAAGTTCTCGTACTTGTCACCGATCTGCTTGCCGCGGCCCTGGATGACGGCGTCGCCCTGTCCGATCTGGCGCGCCTCCTGGCGGACCTCGTCGAGCCCGACCGGCTGCGTCGTCTTGAACGTGACCTGCGTCCCGCCCTTGAAGTCGATGCCGAAGTTGAGGCCTTTCACGCCCAGCGAGATCGCGCTCACGAGGACGACGAGGCCGGAGATCGCGAACCAGAGGTTGCGGCGGCCCATGAAGTCGATCTGGAGCCACTTCGCGGTCTGCTGGCCCTGCGCGCCCATGAAGCTCGGGTTGTCGAACCAGCGGAACCCGGCGAGCAGGCCGAGCATCGCGCGCGTCGCCGCGACCGCCGTGATCAGCGAGATCGCGGTACCGATCATCAGCATCAAGGCGAAGCCCTTCACGCCCGCGGTCGCGAGCGCGAACAGGACGAACGCCGTGATCACGGTCACGACGTTGGCGTCGATGATCGTGTGGAAGCCCTTCGAGTAGCCGGCGGCGATCGCCGCTCGGACGGACTTCCCGGACCGCACCTCTTCCTTGATCCGCTCGAAGACAACGATGTTCGCGTCGGCGGCCACCCCAATCGTCAGGATCAGGCCCGCGAAGCCGGGCAGGGTGAGCGTGACGCCGAAGAGCAGGATCGCCGCGTACAGGAAAGCCGCGTAGATCCCGAGCCCGATCACCGCGACGAGGCCGAGGAAGCGGTAGAAGACGAGCAGGAAGATCGCCACGAGGGCGAGCCCGATGATCGCCGCGATCTTGGCCTCCTGCAGGGAGTCCTTCCCGAGCGTGGCGGACACGTCCGTGCGCTCGATCGGCTCGAAGTTGACCGGGAGCGCACCGGTCTGCAGCACGAGCGCGAGGTCCTTCGCCTCGCCGACCGAGTCGATCCCCGTGATCTGCGCGCTTCCGCCGCCGATGCCGCCCGCGAGCGAGCGGTCGTTGTAGTCGATCTGCGGGAACGACTTGATCTCGCGGTCGAGCACGATCGCGAAGTGCTGCGGCGAGTTGCGCGTCTTCCCGCGCGTCCACTCCTCCCGCGTGATGCGCTCGAACTCGCTGCCGCCGTGGCCGGTGAACTGCATCAGCACGACGGGGCTGCCGCCGTCGAAGTCCTGCCGCGTGCCGCCGAGCTTCAGATCCTTACCGGTGAGCTGGGGCACGCCCTTGTCGAGGTCGTGCGTGAAGAGGTAGTAGTAGGTCGTCCCCTTCTGGGGCGGAGCGATGACGCCGCCCGGCTCGCCTGGGCAGGCCGTCTCCTCGGAACCGCAGCTGACGACCACCATCTTCTCCGGGACGGCGAACACCTTCCAGCCCTTCGGGAGCTTCTTCAGCGGGCGCTGCAGCGAGGCGAGCAGCTCCTTCGGTCCGTTCTCGGGCCCGGCGCGGAGCCGCTTGTTGGCGTCGAACAGGTAGTACGACTCGGGCGCGCCCTTCTTCACCTGTGCCTGGACGGACGCGAGCAGCGAGTAGAGGCTCGGCTCCTGCTTCACGCCGCCGGTTCCGGTCGCGGACGGCCCGGTGACCGACGTCTCGAGGTCGTAGAGCTCGAGCTGCGCCGTCTTGCCGATGATCTCGAACGCCCGCTTCTGGTCGTGCACGCCGGCGAGCTCGATCACGATCTGGTCGGAGCCCTGCTTGCGGATCTCAGGCTCGGAGACGCCGAGCTTGTCGATCCGGTTCCGCATGATGTTGACCGAGCGGTCGAGGTCCTGGTCAGTCAGCTCGTGCCCCTTGGGCGGAACCGCCTTGAGCACGACCTCCAGGCCACCCTGCAGGTCGAGGCCGAGCGTGACCTTCTTGTGGACGGGCGAGCTCGGAACCGCAAGCGCGACGACGGCGGCCAGCGTCAGGAGGATCAGGCCGAGCAGGATGAGATGGGGACGCCGGTTGGTCACGCGAAAACTCCGAGCAGCTTAGCGTTCGCCTGCCGAAATTTGTTGGCCCGTTTGGGCCTGTTCGAGCCCTTCCTCGGGCTCCTCTTCGGCCTCTTCCTCAGGCTCTTGGACCGGAATGACCGCGGCCACGGCCCGCTTGTCGAGCCGAACGCTCGTTCCCGGTGCGATCTCGACCTGCAGCTCCTCGTCGTGGATGGCTTCGACGGTCGCGAAGACCCCGCCCACGGTGAGGATCTCGTTGCCGACCTCGATGTGGTCGAGCATCGCCTGCTGGGCGATCTGGCGTCGCCGTTGCGGCCGGATCAGCAGGATCCAGACGAAAACAAGCAGCAGGACGATCGGTATCAGGTAGCCCACGAGCCTCCAGTCATGGTAGGAGCGACTGTCTGAGCCAGTGCCTCGGCTTTGTAGGCGGCCAGCTCTCCCTGCTCGATTGCCGCGCGGGCCCCCGCGGTCAGGTCGAGCACGTAGCGCAAATTATGCTGACTCAGGAGCCTCAGGCCTAGCAGTTCCTGCTGATTGACGAGATGCCTGATGTAGGCGCGCGAAAATCCGCGGGAGCAGGCGGGACAAGCGCAGGCCTCGTCGATCGGCCGCGGGTCGCGCGCGAAGCCCGCGTTCTTGAGGTTAAGCCGGCCGTGGCGGGCGATCGCGGTGCCGGTTCGGCCGAGCCGAGTCGGCAGCACGCAGTCGAACATGTCGATCCCGCGCCCAATCGCCTCGAGGATCCCCTCCGCGTCTCCGATGCCCATGAAGTATCGCGGCTTGTCCTCTGGCAGGAGCGGCGTCGCCCAGCCGGTCGTCTCGAACATGAGGTG
Organism: Actinomycetota bacterium; assembly: GCA_046729795.1. Taxonomy (GTDB): domain Bacteria; phylum Actinomycetota; class Thermoleophilia; order Gaiellales; family Gaiellaceae; genus JBKPFU01. The sequence goes on from JBKPHH010000051.1 coordinate 5,981, forward strand.
TCGGTCCTCACCGACGCTCAGGCCGCCCAGCGCGTAGCCGTCGAAGTCGAGCGCGGTGATCTCCTCGATCGAGCGGCGCCGGAGCTCCGGGTCGGTAGAGCCCTGCGCGATTCCGAAGAGCAGCTGGCCGGGCCCCCGCGGCGCCTCGCGCTGCCGAGCTGCCCAGGTCGCGGTCATGCGCGCCGCGCGCTCGAGTTCGGGGCGAGGCGCAGTCGCGGGCGGACAGACGTCCAGGCACATCGCAATGTCGGAGCCGAGCTTGGTTTGGACCTCGGCGGCGAGCTCGGGTGTGAGGCGAGCAGGCTCCCCGTCGTAGACCGAGCGGAACGAGACGCCGTCCTCGTCGACCTTGAGGAGCGTGTGCCGCAGCGAGAAGACCTGGAATCCGCCCGAGTCGGTCAGGATCGGCCCCCTCCAGCCCATGAACTCGTGCAGCCCACCGAGCTCGGCGATCACGTCCGGCGTGGGGCGAAAGTAGAGGTGGTATGTGTTGCACAGCACGATCTCCGCGCCGAGCTCCGTGAGCTCGTCCGGATCGACCGCCTTCACGGTCGCCTTGGTGCCGACGGGCATAAACGCAGGCGTTCTCACCTCGCCGTGCGCGGTCCGGAGGACGCCGGCGCGCGCGGCGCCTTCGGTGGTGGTCACGCGGAAGCTCATCGGTTTGTAAACGAGGGTCTGACCCTGGAACTCGTCCAGACCGGCCATGGAGATCGTGTCAAGGGTGTGTCCATGTGTGCACGGGCTCGTCTCTAGCGGACGAGCATTGCGTCTCCGAACGAGTAAAACCGGTAGCGCGCGTCGATCGCCACCTGGTAGAGGCGTCGTGTCTCCTCGATGCCCAAAAACGCCATCACGAGCGCGAGCAGCGTCGAGCGGGGCAGGTGGAAGTTCGTCAGCAGCGAGTCGACACGCATGAACTCGAAGCCCGGCGTGATAAACAGGTCGGTGCGGCCCGCGAGCGGCGCGCCGCGTGCAAGGGACTCCAACACCCGAACCGTCGTCGTACCGATCGCGAGCACGTGCTTTGCAACACAAATCCGCTGCCAGACAGCCGCAGAGACCTCATACCGCTCGCTGTGGAGCTCGTGGTCGGCCAGGTCGTCGGCCGAGATCGGACGGAAGGTGTCCAGCCCGACGTGCAGGGTAATGCGCTCGACGTCGAGCTTTGCCAGCAGCTCGGGCGTGAAATGGAGCCCCGCCGTCGGCGCAGCAGCCGAGCCCTCCCGCTCCGCGTAGACGGTCTGGTAGCGCTTGGGATCCGCGAGCGGCTCGGTGATGTACGGCGGCAGCGGCGCATCGCCTGCCGGCTCGCCGTCGAGCCGCAGCAGCCATCGTCCCTTGCCGAGATGCTCGACCAGCTCGACCGGCCCGTAGCGCCGCCCGGCGCGAAGCCTCCGAGTCGGCCGGGCCAGCCCCTCCCACAGGCCGTCGTCGCCGCTTCGCTCCAGCAGCAGAACCTCCCCGCGCGGCCGCTCGATCGGAATCCGAGCGGGCAGAACGCGGGTGTCGTTAACGACCACGAGCGTCTCCGGATCGAGCTCCTTCGGGAGGTCGGCGAAGAGGCGATGGCGCACCTCGCCGCTGCTGCGATCGAAGACGAGCAGACGCGACTGATCGCGCCGTTCGAGCGGCCGTTGCGCGATCAGCTCCTGAGGGAGCTCGTAGTCCAGCTCTGAGACCTTCACCGTCCGACTGACACGGTACCGTCGCCCTCGATGGATCACGGTGCGATCGAGCGCGCAACGCAGCGCCTGCAGGCGGTGGCGGAAGGGCGCCCCGAGCCCGCCGTGGTCGAGGCGACGTTGGAGCGGACGCGCGGGGAGCTCGAATCCCTCGCGCAGGCGGCTGCCGAGCTCGAATCGACGCTCCCGATCCGGGTCGAGGCGGCAGTGCAGGACGGTCTGCGCGAGCAGGTCCTGCCGGTCGGCCGTCACATCGCGGAGATCCACGGGCTGCTGAACCAGGCGATTCGGCGCCTGGAACGCATCGAGGGTGACCTCGCCGCCGAACAGCATGCCCGCGTCGACGACCTCGCGCTCCTGATCGACCTGATTACCTCCGGCTGGAAGTCGGTCGACGAGCGCCTCTCGCGCTTCGAGGAGAACCTCGGGCGCGGCGAGGGCGCGATCGTCTACCGGATCGAAGAGCGCCGCACCGGCTGACGCCGGGCCAAGCGCTCCTCCACCGCCAGCCCGATCAGCCCCAGCACGACCGCGAACCAGAGCGTCGCCAGGCGGATCAGCACGGTGGCCGCGGCCGCGGCGGCCTTCGGGAGGTCGCCGATCGCCCTGAAGAGCGCGGTCATGCTCGCTTCCGCGACGCCGAGCCCTCCCGGCAGGAACGACAGCGCGCCGGCGAGGCTCCCGAGCGAGAAGACGGCCACCGTCTCGCCCAGAGAGACGTCGAGGTCGAGCCCGCGCACGCAGACGTAGGCAGCCAGGCACTCGAAGAACCAGGAGACGGCCGACACGACGGTCATCGCCGCCAGCAGACGCGCGCCGAGCAGGTCGGCCGCGGCCGCGCGAGTCTCACCGACGAGCGCCCACCGGTCGAAGAGCGGCGCTCGCACCGCGAGCACGATCGCGAGCGCCCCCGCCAGCGCGACGACGAGCAGCAGCCAGCTCTCCAGCGCTCCCGCGCCCGCGACGGCCGCGAGGACGACCACGCCCGTCGCGTCGGTCACGCGCTCTGCCAGCACGATCGGCGCCGAACGCCGCACGGGCACGTCGAAGGACCGGCGGAGCAGCCCCGACTTCAGGACCTCCCCCACCTTCGCCGGAGAGATCGTCATCGAGAGCCCCGCGACGAAGATCGACAGGCTTCGGCCGAGCGGCACGTCGATCTTCAGGCGACGCAGGTAGAGCTCCCAGCGCCCGAACCGGATCGCATAGTTGACCGCTGTGAACAAAAGCGCGAGCGGAAAGAGCTCCCAGCGAAAGTCGCCGAGCTCCTGGCCGAGCTCGTCGAAGTCGGCATAGAGGCCGAGGCCGAGCGCGACGGCCGCCGCGAGCCCAACCGCGAGGACGAGCCCGCGTCTCAGGTGAAGGCGAGGATCGTCGCCGCTGTCACGACCCACCCGGCGACCGCGAGCAGGATCGGCACGTCCTTCAGCAGCACCTGCTCGGGCTCCTCACCGAGGTCCCGGCGATGGATCAGGAGCAGGTAGCGAAAGACGCCGAACAAAACAAACGGAATCGTCGCCATCAACGCCTTCGAGTCGCGTGCGGTGAACGTGTACAGCGAGTACGCGATCACGGTCGAGGCCGCGACCACCGAGACCAGCTGGTCGACGAGCTCGAGCGAGTACCCCTCGAGCACCGGCCGTCCCGGGGTTCGATCGGCGCCGACCAGGACAAGCTCGCCGCGGCGTTTCGCCAGCGCGAGGAACAGGGCGAGCAGCGCGGTGCACAGCAGAAGCCACGGCGAGATGGGCACGTCGACCGCCTCCGCCCCAGCCGCAGCACGCAGGACGAACAGGCCGCCGATCGCCATCACGTCGATCAGGACAACGTGCTTGAGCCCGAGCGAGTACGCCGCCTGCAGCAAGCCGAAGCAGACGAGGAGCACGACCGACCACGGACCGAGCGCGACGACGAGCGCGAGGGAGACGAGCGCCAGCACCGCCGCCAGCGTGAGCGCGGTCGCCTTCGAGACCTCGCCGCGGGCGATCGGCCGGTTCCGCTTGACCGGATGCCGCCGGTCCTCTTCCGCGTCGAGCACGTCGTTGACCAGATAGGCCGCGCTCGAGAGCGCGCAGTACGCGGCGAAGGCCGCAAAGGCTTCCATCCAGCGCGTCAGATCGCCCAGCTTCGTCGCGAAGACGATGCCGGCAAAGAGCAGCAGGTTCTTCGTCCACTGCCGCGGACGCAGGGCGGCCAGCACGGCGTGGGCGCCGCGACGGCGCCGCTCCGTGGGCAGAGCGACGACGTCGGTTCGTTCGGGCAGCGAGCTCATCGGGGCTCGGTCGGCAGTACCAGCTCGAACCGGCTTCCCCTCCCCGGTGCACTCTGCAGCTCGATCGTCCCGCCGAGCGCGAACGCGAGCTCGCGGGCGATCGCGAGTCCGAGCCCGGTGCCGCCGCCGTCCCGCGACCAGAACGGGCGGAAGATCCGCTCGCGCTCCTGCGAGCCGATTCCCGGCCCGCTGTCGTCGACGGCCACGCGGATCGTGCCGTTCGCCTGCACCAGCTCGAGCTCCACCTTCCCGCCGTCGGGGGTCCAGCGGAAGGCATTCGCGAGCAGGTTGGAGATCACCTGGAGCACGCGGTCGCCGTCGGAGACGATCACCGGCTTCGCTTTCACGGTTCGCCGGTAGTCGATCTCCCGACGGCGAGCCTCGCCGGCGAAGGTCGCATAGGCGCGGTCGATCAGCCGCTCCATGTCGACCTCCTCCTGGACGAGCGTGAACCTGTGCGCGTCGAGCTTGGCCAGGTCGAGCACGTCGCCAACGAGGCGCTCCAGCCGCTCGCCTTCGGCCGCGATCACGTCGAGGGACTCGGCCCGCGCGACCTCGTCCTCGACCACACCCTCGCGCAGCGCCTCGACGTGGCCGCGGATCGCCGTCAGCGGCGTCCGCAGTTCGTGCGAGACGGTCATCAGGAAGTTTCGCTCCAACTCGTCGGCCTCGCGCAGGCGGACCGTCATCTGCTGGAACCGCTCCGCGAGGTCGCCCACCTCGCCTCCGCCGGGCACATCGGGCACGTCGACCTCGTAGTGCCCGCGCGCGACCTGGTCGGTCGCGCGGGCGAGCGCCTGCACGGGCTGGGTGATGCGTCGGGAGAGATACCACGCGAGCAATCCGGCCACCGCCAGGCCGCCGAGGAACGCGAGCGCGAGGCGCTCCACGAGCCGCACCCACTCGGCGCGGAGCTCGCCTTTCGGTGTCGCAACGACCAACGCACCGAACACGTGTCCGCGGAAGGCGACCGGCTTCGCCACGGCGAGAAAGGTCCTGTCCTCACGCGGAGGCGTGAACTCGAACGTCATCTCGGAGCGACCTTCGAGCTTGTCGAAGTCGACGAACTCCGGGGAGATGGTCCGCCAACCGGGGTTTTGCCCGGGGAACGGATCGATCCCCGGAGCAACGGGGGCATAGAAGATCCTGTCTCCGGTCGCCCGCTCGAGGCGCGAGGGAACGAAGAACCGTGCTCGTCCGGCGACTTCCTTTCCCGCTTCCTGCTGGTACAGCTGCGTCAGCCCGGCCGCCTCGCGCTTGAGGTCGTTCAGGGACTGGTTCCGCGCGTAGTTCTGGAAGAGCCGGCCGGCGATCGCCGTCGCGGTCAGCCCCGCAACGACGACGCCGATGAGGAAGAACGCCGTCAGTCGGAAGCGAAGCGACCGAAACATGGTCTTTCGGAAGCTACGCGTTCACGGTGTCGCGCGAGGGGGCGACCTTGTACCCGACGCCCCAGACGGTGACGATCGGCGAGGCGTCGCCGAGCTTGCGCCTGAGCTGACGAACGTGAACGTCGACCGTGCGAGTGTCCCCGGCGAAGGTGTAGCCCCAGACCCGCTCGAGCAGCTGGTCGCGCGTCAGGACGACCCCCCGATGGTCGAGCAGCTCCCAGAGCAAGTCGAACTCCTTGGGCGCAAGCTGAATCTCCTCGTCGCCGACCTTCACTTCGCGGCGCCCTGCGTCGATCGAGAGGTCGCCGTGCTGGAGCTGCTTGGTCTCCGGCTCGCGCCGCTCCGGCGCGGAGCGGCGAAGGATCGACTTCACCCGCGCGATCAGCTCGCGCGGGTTGAACGGCTTCGTCAGGTAGTCGTCGGCGCCGACCTCCAGTCCGATGATCTTGTCGACGTCCTCGTCACGGGCCGTCAGCATCAGAATCGGCACCTCGTGCTTCTGCCGGATCCGCCGACACACGTCGATGCCGTCGATGTCGGGAAGCATCAGGTCGAGAACGATCAAGGCCGGTTGCGAGCGTGCGACCTCGTCCAGCGCCTCCTGACCGGTTCCCACGGCCCGGACGCCGTAGCCGGCGTTCTTCAGATAGAGCGAGACGAACGAGGCGATCGAGCTCTCGTCCTCGACCACCAGCACCGTCTGCGCCTGCGTCGCCACGGTCTCAGCGGGTCACCGGCGGCCGTACCGTGTCGAGAGACGGAGCCAGCTGGAAGGTTTCCGAATCATCCGGGAGCGACCTGTAGGGGTCGCCGTTCAGCGAGTAAACGCCGTCGCGGTAGATGCCGAGGTCGGGATCGCCGCTGCCGTTGAGCGTGACAGTGCCCTGGCCGACGGCGGAGAGGAAGATCCCGCGGCCCGTGAGCTTCAGCCGGTACCGATTGCCGATGATGCGGAAGCGGATGTACGTGCCGGCGCAGACCGTCGTGTTCTCATCGATGTCCCTCGTTAGCTCACAGCCCCAGAAGTCGATCCGCGTGTTGTCGGTATCGACCCAATCGTCGACGGTGAGACGACCCTTCCCGAGGCGGCCGATCGTGGCGCCGCGGCTGAGGTTGAGCCCGACCAGGCCCTTGCCGGAGCGCACGGAGAGCGTTCCGTCGTCGCCGGCGCTATCGCCCGCAAGGGCGACCGCCGGCACGATCAGGCCGAGGGTGAGCAAAGCGGTGACGAGCGCGCGCCTCATCGATGGCTAAGTATCGGGACCGCAGGTGTGTCCGGAATAAGCGGATTGTAAGGGAAGAGTAAGTATGGAGATTGGCGAAAAATGGCAACTGCTAGACCCCCGCCAGCCCGCGCAGAAACGCGTCCTCGGCCTCGTAGTCGAAGTCGTCCTTCATGTGCTCTGCCGAGTGCGGGAGCACCTCGCGCCAGTCGAGGTCCTTCGTCGCGTCGACGAGCCACTCGACGGTCTCCGGTGCCGCTTTCGCGTACGTCGTGATCGGCCGGTAACCGAGCTCGAACTCGGCCTCGGTCATGTCCATCACGAGCGGATGCGGAATCGACCAGGGCGTCTCCCCCACCCCGGGATTCCCGTCGACGAGGATCTCGGTCCATTCGTACTCGAGCGCCGCGGCGACGACCCGCGAGATCTCGAGCACCGCCGGCGCGTCTGGGTCGGCGGCGTTCAGCACGCGGCGGCCTGGACGCTCTGCGGCAAGCCAGATCAGCTCGGCGAGCGTGTGCACGGACGCCGGGTGGAAGCGGCTTCTGCCGCGGTCGGCGAGCACGATTACCCGCCGCTCGTCCAGCGCGCGCTTGACGAAGTACCACTCACGGGAGAACGTCGTCCGGGGCCCGTAGATCGTCCCCGGCCGCAGGATGGTCGCGGGAAGGTCGGTTTGCCCGAGGAGCCTGCGCTCGATCTCCGCCTTCTTGGTCGCGTAGGTCGTTGGCTCGGCGGTCGTCGTCGGCTGGCGTTCCCTCACAGGAACGGGAAGCCGGGGTAGCTCGGGCGGCTCGAAGCCGCGACCCTCGGCGTCCACGTAGACCGCGCCGCTCGACAGGACGATGGTGGAGCGGACCAGGTCCTTCAGCGCGAGCAACTGATCCGCGTGCTCAGGTTCGAACGCGACGAAGTCGGCGAGCACGTCGAATCCGCCCGCCAGCGCCGCGCGGAGCGCGGCCACGTCCGTGCGATCGATCTGAACGTGCCGGACGTCGTCCGGGACAGCGGTCTCCCCGCGACTGCCGACCACCACCTCCCAGCCGCGTTCGAGCAGACGAGGGATCACCGCTCGCCCGCTCTGCCCACTGCCCCCGAGCAAGAATGCCTTCCTCGCCACTGCAGCGGACGATATCATCAGTATATCTCGATATCGCACGACACCTCAGCGCTCTTCGTCCGGCTGCCCAGAGCCGCGGCCGAGAAGCTCAACCGCGCCTCGTTCGAGCTGAAGACGCCGAAGCGCGAGCTCATCACCGAGCTGGTTGAGCGCCACCTGGGAGCGGACGTCGTGGTCGGCCGGGCGGTGCCCTCGCATCAACCCGACGTGCTGACGGCCGAGCAGCTCGCGGAGCTGCTCCAGGTCGACGTCAAAACGGTTCGGTCGCTGGCCGCTCGGGGCGAGCTTCCGGGCCGGCGAATCGGCCGGCACTGGCGGTTCTCCCGCGAGGCCGTGCTCGAATGGCTCGCGACGCCCACCCGCAAGGGCGGCCTCGCAGGGTTCAGTAGCTGAAGAAGCCCTGGCCGCTCTTGCGGCCGAGACGCCCTTCCCGCTGCATCTGCACAAGCCGCTCGGGCGGCGCCATCCGCTCCTCCCCCAGCTTCGCGTGGAGCGCCTCGGATGCGTGCACGTGGATGTCGATCCCGATCAGGTCGATCAGCTCGCAGGGCCCCATCGGCCAGCCGGCGCCGTTCTTCATCGCCTTGTCCATGTCCTCCGGGCTCACGCGCGCCTCGTCGAGCACGCGCACGCAGTCGTTCAGGAGCGGAATCAAGATGCGGTTGACGATGAAGCCGGGCGTGTCGTTGCAGTTGACCGGCTGCTTGCCTGCCTGCTCGGCCCAGTCGTACGCGGTCTGAACCGCTTCGCCGGAGCTCTTCTCCGCGCGCACGATCTCGACGAGCGGAAGCACCGGCGCCGGGTTGAAGAAGTGCATGCCGACCACGCGCTCCGGGTGCTCGGTCGCCTCCGCGATCTCGGAGACGGACAGCGCCGACGTGTTCGACGCCAGTACGGCGTCGGGGCGGGTGACCAGGTCGAGCTCCGCGAAGACCTCGCGCTTGAGGTCGAGTTCCTCGAGCACGGCCTCGATCACGAGATCGCAGTCGGCGAGGTCGGACAGCTCGGTCGTGAGCGTGAGGCGGCCGAGCGCCGCATCCTTGTCCTCCACCGACATGCGTTCCTTCTCGACGGCGCGCGTGAGGTAGTGCTCGATCGTCGAGCGGCCGCGCTCGGCGAGCTCGTCGCCGACTTCGCGGCCAATCGTCTCGAACCCGGCCTGGACGCTGACCTGCGCGATTCCGGCTCCCATCGTCCCGAGCCCGACGACACCGACCTTGCGCACCTCCACGGCGCGCGATCCTAGCCGGGGCCCAGTTGCTCGGCCTCGACCACGATCGCTGTCAGGCCGCCGTCCGTGCGGGTCTCGTGCTCCTCGCCGGCCTCCCAGAACACCGCCGTTCCGGCCGTAATCTCCTGCTCGGCGCCGTCGCCGCCGCTCGCCCACCCATGGCCTTGGACGACGACGAAGAGCTGGTCGGCGGCCGCCGGATGCCGAGGCAGAACGCCGCCGGGGCCGAGCCGGATGCAGACGACGTGCGCCGACTCGCCGGCCGCGAGCGGAGTGACGTTCGCCGCCGGCCCGATCGGGCTCGTCGCAGCCGAGTCGAAGTCGAAGGCCTTCAGGTGCCCGACCCTGTCAGGGCGGCCGCCTCGATGAGCTGCTTCGCGGCGGCGAATTGCTCCGGCGTCAGCCGAATGTGCGAGTGCCGCCACACGCTCTGCGGGAAGACGCCCGACTCCTCGACGGCGGGCGCATCGTGCAGGTCGCGGACGACGACGAGCGGCCGGATCGGGAAGCGCCAGGACCAGCGTCTTCGCGAGGGGTCGTTCTGCGGCTCGCCCACCACCTCGACGACCGCGAAGACCGCCTGCCAAACGGAGGCGTAAAGGATCGCGTGGTCGCCCCGCTGGACCGAGGGCCGCTTCGAAGAGGAGTGAGCTCTGAGCTCGTTCGGATCGACTCGCGCCTCGAGCGGCTTCATCCCGCCCCGAATGAGGAGCCAGTTCAAACGCGCTCGACGACGGCCGCGATCGCCTGGCCGAAGCCGATGCACATGCTGGCGATCCCGTAGCGCGCCTCCCGACGCTCGAGCTCGCTGACCAACGTGGCCGTAATCCGCGCGCCGGTCGCGCCGAGCGGATGCCCGAGAGAGATGCCGCCGCCGTTCGGGTTGATGTCCTCGAACCGGTCCTCGAGCCCCGCGTCCTTGGCGAACTGCAGGACGACTGACGCGAACGCCTCGTTCACCTCGATCACGCCGATGTCATCCCAGCCGAGGCCCGCCTTCGTCAGCGCCTTCTCGCACGCCTGAGGGTTGCCGTGCAGCATCCGGTGCGGGTCGACGCCGGACAGCCCGAAGGAAACGAAGCGCGCCCGGGGCTCGAAGCCGAGCCGGGACGCGGCGTCCTCGCTCGTGATCAGGACCCCGGCCGCCCCGTCGCAGATCTGACTCGAGTTGCCGGCCGTGACCTTGCCGTCCGGGCGGAAGGCGGGCGGAAGCTGCGCCAGTTTCTCGGCCGAGGTGTCGCGGCGCGGGGTCTCGTCGACGCCGAAGAGCGTGCCCACGTGCGGGTTCGTCAGCTCGATCGGCACGATCTCGCGCTCGAACCGACCCTCGTCGATCGCGGCGATCGCCCGGCCGTGCGACTCGAGCGAGTACTCGTCGAGCTGCTCACGGGTCAAGCCCCATTCGTCCGCAATCTCCTCCGCGGAGATTCCCTGGGGCACGATCTCCCAGCGGTCGAGTAAGACGTCGGAGAGGTCGCCGCCGCTCGAGCCCATTGGAACTCGGGACATGTTCTCGACGCCCGCCGAGACGACGACGTCGAGCTGCCCGGCCCAGACGGCGGCGGCTGCGTTGAAGTTCGTCTGCATCGAGGAGCCGCACTGGCGATCGACGGTCGTCCCGGCCACGGTCTCGGGCCAGCCGGCGACGAGCGGAACCATGCGGCCGATGTTCCAGCCCTGCTCGCCAACCTGGCTCACGCAACCGAGCTGGACGTCCTCCACCTCGGCCGGATCGAGGTCGACCCGCGACAGCAAGCCGTTGAGCACCTGCGCCGCCAGCTCGTCGGCGCGGATCTTCGCCAGCGAGCCGTCCCGCTTGCCGATCGGCGAGCGGGCGGCGTCGACGATCAGCGCCTCATTCATCGGGGCAAGCGTAGCCTCGAGGAAGGGCCGCCCCGCAGGCGGCCCTTCCCCTTCGACTCCTCACTGCGGCTAGGCCGGACGACCGTAGATCTCGATCTCGGACATGTCCATGAACGTGCAACCCCCGAAGTTGCCGGGGCTCGGGGCGTTCGGCCCGCACCGGGTGGGGACGCCGTTATCGCCGCAGTTCTGCGCGTTGTCGCACGAGTTGCCCGTCTCGGGGACCATCGGGTTGACCATCGTGAACCGCACGTAGCGGACGGCCGAGACGGCGTCTGTCGCCAGCGGCGTCAAGGTGTTCAGACGGCCGCGGTTCGCGGCGTAGAACACGCCCTGGTTGACGAGCTTGAACGTCTGCCCGTCAGTCGAGGTCTCGATCGTGTACCGATGCGTCGCCGAGCTGCCGGGATCGCCGCACGTGTTCGACGGGTCGACGGCGATCTCGGCGATGTTGACCGCGACCGGCAGCTTCACCGTGACGAACTTCGGCGTGACCCGGCCCGTCGCGGTCGCGTTCTCGTCGGTGTCGCTGCCCCAGCCGGTCCCGAGCGACTGGTCGATGGCACCGCTCGGCCCGCAGCCGAAGTCGGTGTAGTCGGGCCCGCTGAAGTCGGTGACCGACGCGCCGCCTCGCAGGGCCGCCCAGTCGCGGCGGAGCGACCAGTTCTGCGTCGTCGTCGGTTTGTCGATGGTCAGGCTCGGAAGCACGGCCATGTCGTAGCCTGGGGCGGCCGCGAACACCTTCGGGTAGGTCGCGAAGAAAATGCCGTTCACCGAGTAGCGTCCGTTCGAGTCTGACAACGCGGCCAGGTCGCCGGGGAAGCCGGAGTTGTGGCCGCCGAAAGCGACCGTCGCGCCGGCGAGCGCCTTGCCGGTGTCAGTGTCGACGACCGACCCGATCAGCTTGCCTTGAGACGTGTCGGGAGCCGGCGGCAGGCTGAAGTCCTCAACCGGCTTCGAGTCGTCGCCGTCGACTGTGCCGGCCAAGTAGCCCATGCCCCGCTTGGCGAAGACCGACCAGATGGTGTTGTGGCTCGAGCCACCCGCGACTGCGTCGGCCTGGAGGATCGAGTTCCGCATGTCGAGGAACGACGGGTTCGCCGGCGAGAGCTCCATCGCTCGTGTGACCAGGCTCTCCGCTTTCGCCGAACCGAGCGCGTCCCGGAGATCCCAGAGCGTCTCACCCCAGATCTCGCCATCGGCGTGCACTTCGGGGCGGCCGATGATCCTGCCGTAGTCACCGTATGTGTAGCCACCGGGCCCCGTCGCCGCGCCGCCCGGGCAGGCGGAACCGCCGCCGCCGACCGGGCAGTCCAGCGGCTGGGTGCGGATCAGGTCGTTGCCCCAGCCGACGTAATTGCCGATCCGGACCTCACCCGGCGCGGCCGTGTCGGGCTGGAAGCCCTGATTCGCGAGGAAGTCGGCCGCGTACCAGTCGCTCCAGGCCTCGCCCATCGCGCCGGCCTGGCCCCCACCGAGGGTGGAGTTGCCGCTGGCGTCGACGACGAGTCGGTTCGAGAGCCCGTGTGTGTTCTCGTGGTAGACGATGTCCGCCTCGTCCGAGCCGTTGGCGGCGATGAACGGGTCTTCGCTCGGGAACCTCGTTCCCGGTTGATGCCACAGGAACATCTGCATGCGCGGTGGGATCCCGTCGGGCGGCGTTGCGAAGTTGGCGTTGTCGACGTGGTTCGCGTCCGGAAATCCGCCCGCGGTGTTCGCGCCGTCGAGGTTCTCGCCCTGGACCGGGTCGTTGCCCTCGAAGTTCCCCGCAGCCGGCGTGAACCCGATCGGAGCCGCCGCCAGGTGGTCGTGGAAGGTGTTGATCAGGAAAAAGAGCTGTGTCGCGCTCTCGTTCCTGTTCTGGTTCCACGAGAACTTCTGGTTGGGGTTCCAGGTGCAGGGCACGAACTTGACGCAAGCGCTCCCGTTGAAGGTCGAGAAGGCAAAGTTGAAGTTGCCCGTCGCGTCCTTGACCGTCTCCTCTCCTGCGGAGGCCGTATCCGAGTCGTCGAGGTCCGAATAGGCATGCACGTTCGGGCCGTTCAACGTCGTTGCCCCGGCCGGAAGCCACGCGTTGAGCGAGGCTGACCGGCGCGTCCCGCCCGCGGGGGCAGCGGGGTAGAAGTCGAACACCTGGGCGTTGGCATAGTCGACCAGGCTGTTCCGGTACAGGATCGAGCCGCTCGCCGCGTCGACGACGCTCAGGTACTGCTCGGAGCCCGAGCCGACGATCGTCTGGTACGCGAGGCGCGTGCCTCTGACAGTTCGGAAATAGACCGGTTTGGCCGATTGACCTTTGAGCGGGACGGCGGCCAGACCCGCGTCCAGCGTTGCGGCCGCGGCAGCCTCGCTGCGTGTGATCCGCGGCGATGACGTGGCCACAGCCAAGCTGCCCAGCGGCGAGCCGAGCACGTTGATCAGCCGGCCGTCCTTCGTAACGTTGGCCTTCAGGCCGTTGCCGAAGACCGGTACGCCGCCGATCGTCTGGACGTAGAACAAGTGGTGCGTCCCATCGATCGAGACGTAATCGCGAACGAGCTTGAACGACGAGAGCGCCTGCCGGCTCAGGCCGATCGCAGCGGCATTCCGCGTCACGTAGGCAAGCGCGATCGCCGACGGCGCCAACCGGCTTCGCCCTGTCAGGAAACCATCGGTGCGCCCCACCATGCGTGCGGTCGACGTGAGCGCGTCGAGCGAAAGCACGCCCTCCGTGCCCAGCGAGCGATCGAGTGCCGCGGCCGCCGCCGGAGGCGCAGAGCGGAGCCTTGCCTCACGGCCGCGTAGCTCCTTCTGCGCGGTCGCGGTCTGGCGAGCATCGAAAAACGCCTTCTTGTCGGGCGTCACGCCTTCGCCCCCCGGTCCCCCGGCGAGCGCACAAGGCGTCACAAGCAACGTCAATGCGGCGACCGCGAGCACGGCGTGCCTGGGCCGCCCAGGAAACCCGAGCTTCATCTCCTCACTCTCCCCTCGAAACGGCAACTGAACGCGCAGAGGATCTCTTCTCCGGGCGGTCGGGTCAATGGGCCCGGGTCTGCGCACTACACTCAACTCCGTGGCGATGACGACGTCGGAGAAACTGCTGCCGATCGGCGGCGAGTGGCACGAGACGGGCGATTGGGTCGAGGTTCGGTCGCCCTACTCGGGCGAGACCCTCGGCCGAGTCGCGAAGGCAGGCGCCGAAGAGACGAAGCGTGCGATCGACGCAGCCGAGGAGGCGATGCGCGCTCCGCTGCCCGCGCACAAACGCGCCGAGATCCTCGTCAAGGTCGCCGGCTCCCTCGGCCGCCGGCATGACGAGGTCGCGCGACTGATCTCCGACGAGGCGGGCAAGCCGATGAAGGCCGCGCGCGTCGAAGCCGCGCGCGCGATGTCGACGTACACCTTCGCTGCGGTGGAAGCACGAAAGCTCGCAGGCGAGGTCGTTCCGATGGACGCGGCCCAGGCCGGCGAGGGCAAGTTCGCCTTCACACTCCGCCGCCCGATCGGAATCGTCGGCGCGATCAGCCCGTTCAACTTCCCGCTCAACCTCGTCGCGCACAAGCTTGCGCCCGCGCTCGCGGCCGGCTGCTCGGTTGTGCTGAAGCCCGCACGCCAGACACCGCTGTCGGCACTCCTGCTCGCCGAGCTGGAGGACGAGGCCGGGCTTCCTCCCGGCTGGCTCAACGTCCTCGTCGGCTCCGCATCCGAGATCGGCGACGTGCTCGTTTCGGACGACCGGGTGAAGGCGATCACGTTCACCGGCTCGGGGACCGTCGGCTGGGGCCTCAAGGAGCGGGCCCCGAAGAAGAAAGTCAATCTCGAGCTCGGGAACTCGACGCCCGTGATCGTCGACGGTACGGCGGACATCGAGCTGGCGGCCGACAAGTTGGCCGCGAACGCGTTCTCGTTCGCCGGCCAGAGCTGCATCTCCGTCCAGCGGATCTACGTCGACCGCGGCGCCTACGACGCGTTCGTGGGGAAGTTCATCCCTCGGGTCGAGGCGCTCAAGCTGGGCGACCCGGCCGAGGAGGAGACCGACGTCGGGCCGGTGATCGACGAGGACGCCCGCGACCGGATCCTCGGGTGGATCCGGGAGTCGAGCGGCGAGATCCTGACCGGTGGCGACCTGGACGGCGAGCTGATTCGGCCGACCGTGATCGCGAATCCGGACCCGAAGGACAAGGTCAGCTGCGAGGAGGTCTTCGGCCCCGTCTGCACCGTCAGCGCCTTCGACACGCTCCACGAGGCGATCGAGCTCGCCAACGGGACGAACTTCGGCCTGCAGGCCGGGATCTTCACCGAGCGGATCGACGCGGCGATGCGCGCCGCCCATGAGCTCGAGTTCGGCGGCGTCACGATCAACGAGGCTCCGACCTTCCGCACCGACCAAATGCCCTACGGCGGCGTCAAGGACTCCGGGAACACCCGCGAGGGCCCCGCCTACGCGGTTCGAGAGCTGACTGAAGAACGTGTCGTCGTGATCGATCTCTAGCGTTTGGGGCCGGGTCCGGCGGGAACGGAAAGGACGTGATCGCCCTCGCGCTCGCGCTCATCGTCATCGGGGTCGTCTTCTTGTTCTTCCTGCCATGGGTGGGAATCCCGGTCGGCATCGTCGGCATCGTCCTGCTGGTGCTCTTCCTGGCCGGCTTTGGCCGCCGCGCGACCGAGCCGGCTCCGTAACTACGATCTGACCAGCAGTGGCGCGTTTCCGGTTGCCTAGCTTCCGCCTCCGGCGCCGGCCCAAGGGCCGCGCCCGGCTCGTCCGGCGAGCGCCGTCCCCCGGAGCGCTCCGCCGCGAGCGCCGTGCCATTCTCCGTGCGCGCGAGGAGCTGATCCGCGACCTGGGCGGGCTCATGCTCGAGATGTACCGCCGGGACCAGCTGCGCGAAGACCTGCTGTTCGAGCACTGCCGCGAGATCGTCGGCCTTGAATCCCGTCTCCACGAGCTCGACTCGATGCTGTCGGCTGCCACCGCCGGCCGCCATCCCCGCGGCCGCTGTGAGTGCGGAGCGCCGATCTACTGGGGCTCGCACTTCTGTCCGAACTGCGGCCGGCCGGCGGGAGATCAGCCGGTCGTCGCCTGCGTCCGCTGCGGCCACCCGCTGCCTGCGGACGCCGAGTTCTGTCCGAGCTGCGGCAAGACGGTCGAAGCGGAGCAGGCGGAGCAGCCCGAACAGGATGCGGCCACGGTGATCGAGCGGTCGGGGGTGGGCGCCGCGAGTGCGGAGCCGCCGCCGGACCGCTGGGACGGCTAGATGACGACGGCTCCCCCCGAGGCCCCCGAACGCCGACCGGCATCGCCGGACGCGGTACCGCGGGAGTGCCCGCGCTGCGGCACGCCGTACGACCGAGACCAGGAGTACTGCCTGGAATGCGGACTGCGGCTCCCCCATCCGACCGGCGTCGTCTCACGGCTCTCCGACGCCTGGCGAAAGCGGTTCTCCTGGTACCCAGGCGATTGGATGTGGCCGGCGCTGCTGGGACTGCTCGTCGCCGCACTTGGGGCCGCCGCAGCCATCTACTTCACGAACGACGACGAATCGGCGCAGGGCACCGTCCGGGCGACGAATCCGACCGTCATCCCGACCGAGACGAGCACGCTGCCGAGCGCGCCGGAACCGACGCTCACGACGCCGACGGCGCCTCCGCAACCGCCACCCGCGCCGAGGCCGACCCAGGTCAGCTGGCCGTCGGGGAAGGCCGGCTGGACCGTCGTCCTCTTCTCGTATCCCACCACGACGGGCCGGCGGACGGCCCAGTCACAGGCGCGCCGTGCGCTTCAAAGCGGGCTCCCGCAGGTAGGCGTCCTCGACTCGTCACGCTTTTCGAGCCTGCACCCCGGCTACCTCGTCGTCTTCACTGGGATTTACGACTCGGCCGACGACGCGCAGGCGGGTCTTTCCAAGGCCCGCGCGAACGATTTCGAGGCCGCCTACGTACGCCGGATCACCCCCTGAACCGTTTACTCCAGCGGCAACCGGGAAACGGACTTTGTAACAGGGCCGTGAGGGTATAGACTCGCCGCTCGAAGCAGACCCGGCGTGCGTATTAATCGCCACTTAACAAAGCTTTGCGGGGGATTAATGAGAGCGGGTAGATACTGAGATGGACGAGCGAATTGCTCAGTTGAAGGCCTGCATGTATCAATACTCGAGGGCGATTTACCGGTCGATTAAGGACCTCGTCGATCCATACGTGAGTCCCGAAGTACGGATCGAGTACCGACGCCAGGTCCTGGTCGCATGTGAGGAGACGATGGAGCGGCTCGCGAGCGACCCGCTCTACTTCGCGAAGCCCGAGCGCGCCCTGTTCCAGGACATCCGGCGCTACTTCCCCATCACCGCGCAGGCGCAGGTGGCCTGGGCCGTGAACGAGGGCGTTTCGGCGGCCGTGGCGTTCATCGAGAGCCAGATCGAGGCAGGCGCCTTCGACGGCGGCGTGGCTCGCTGTCGGGCGACGACGCGCAAGGGCAAGCCGTGCCAGCGCACCCCGCTGCCCGATCGCGACTACTGCCCCTCGCATCAGCACCTCGAGCGCACCAAAGTCGCCGCTTAGTCTTCGGCCCTTCGGGCGATAAGCTCGCGGGGCGTTGTCGCACGACACCGACAAGCTGATCCGCCAGCTCTCGCTCGTCGCCTTCCTGATGGCGGAGCGGCGGCCGGTGACCGCCCGTGACATCAAGGGCAACGTCGAGGGCTACCAGGAGATGTCGGACGAGGCGTTCGCGCGCCGTTTCTACTCCGACCGGGCCGAGCTGATCGCGCTCGGCGTGCCGCTGCACTCGCAGCGGGACGAGTACACGGGCGAGGAGCTCTACACGATGCGCACCGAGCTCTACTTCCTCCCCCAGCTCGACCTCAAGGACGACGAGCTCGCCGCGCTCCTGACGGCGTTCCACCTGCTCGAGGGGAAGTTCGCCTACGCGGAGCCGCTCCGGCTCGCGCTGCAGAACCTTTCACTCGGCCGGGCCGGGTTCGCCGAGGCGGCGACCGACACGGACCGCCGGGTGAAGGTGCTCGACCCCGAGTACTCCGCCGAGCTGGCGGGGCGCCTCGGCAAGCTCGAGGCGGCGATCTCGAAGCAGCGGACGGTGAAGTTCAACTACTGGTCGATCTCGCGGGACGACGAGGCCGAGCGCACGCTCAATCCCTACGCGCTGTTCCAGGACAACGGCGCCTGGTACGTGGTCGGGAACGACCTCGACCGCGAGGACATGAGGACGTTCAGGGTCTCCAGGCTCCGCGGCGACATCCGGTTCGCAACCAGACGTGAGCGCGACTTCAGGCTTCCCGCCGAGTTCGACATCGACGTCTACCGCGGCCGGCCGCCGTGGCAGATCGGCGATCTCGCCGGTGAGGCGCGGATCGAGGTGGGCGGCGATACGGCCTGGTGGCTCGAGCGAACCTACGGCGAGCACGGCCGGCTCGAGGACGGCGTCTTCGTCACCGAGTACTCGGCGCTTCCCCAGCTTGCGGGCTGGATCCTCCGCCAGGACGGCCGCGCGGCCCCGCAGGAGCCGCAGGACCTGCGGCGGGAGGTCGCGCGCGGCCTTCGGCTCGTGCGCGATCGGCACGAAGGAGCGCCGCAGAAGCTCGCCTCCGAGCGGAAGCGCTCAGAGGAGGAGGCGATCGAGCGAACCGCGGGTCCGGTCGCGCCGGAGCGGTTCGCGGTCCTGCAGGCGCTGCTCGCGTACCTGCTCGACCGCTGCGGCGAGCGCCGAGAGGCCGTCGTCGACGCCCAGGAGCTGATCGAGAAGTTCCACATCCCGCCCGACCAGCTCGAGGAGCATCTGTCGCTGCTGAACCTCGTCAACTTCGGCGGCGGCTGCTACGCGATCTATGCAGAGCTCGAGAACGGGAAGGTGCGGGTGGACAAGGAGCTCTTCGGCGACACGTTCCGGGCGCCGCCGCGCTTGACCCCGCTCGAAGCCCGGGCGATCCGGCTTGCGCTCGAGTTCGTCGGCCCGATGATCGCGGCCGACGCGAGGACGCCGCTCGACCGAGTGCGCGCCAAGCTCGAGGAGACGTTCGGAGAATTCGAGCTCCTGCAGACGCCCGAGCCGCACGTGGACGAGGCCGAGGAAGACCTCGTGGCCACGCTGACGGCAGGGATTCGCGGGCGCCGGCTGGTGGAGCTCGAGTACCTCAAGGAAGGCGAGGAGACCGCGGAGAAGCACCTCGTCGAGCCGTATTCGCTGGAGCGGCGGCTCCCGTACTGGTACGTCCACACGTGGGACAGGACCCGCGACGGCGAACGCTCGTTCCGGCTCGACCGCATGCGGCGCGCCAAGCTCGGCAAGCAAGCTTTCGAGCCGAGAGAAGGGTTCGATCCGGGTGAGCTGCGCGGCGCCAGGCAGGTGCTGATCTGGTACTCGCCCGAGGTCGCCCGCTGGGAGATCGAAAAGGGCGCGCGGCCGCTGTCCGACGGGTCCGCCGTTACCGAGCGACCGGTCGGCAGCGAGGACTGGTTGATCGGCGAGATCCTTTCGTTCCGCGGCGAAGCGGTCGTGCTCGAGCCGGTCGACCTGCGCCGCCGCATCGCCGCGCGCGCACGCGAGCTCCAGCGCGAGCTCGGCCTCTCGCGCGTGCGCGTGAAGCTCTAGCTCTTGGCCTTGGTCGCCGGCAGGGCGAGCGTGAAGGTCGCGCCCCTGTTCGGCGTCGACCAGACGTCCAGCGATCCTCCGTGCGCCTCGGCGATCGAGCGCGCGATGAAAAGGCCGAGCCCGGTGCCCGGCTTTCCGGCGCCGGCCGCCTTGCCCCGGCTGAACTTCTCGAAGATCAAGCGCTGATCCGCCTTCGCGATCCCGGGACCTTCGTCGCGCACGTCGATGCGGACCTGTGAGTTCTCGGGGTAGACGCGCACCTCGACCTCGGCGCCCGCCGGTGAGTACTTGACGGCGTTGTCGATCAGGTTCGTCAGCACCTGCCGCAGCCGGTCGCGGTCGCCGCGGACCGATGGGAGCCCGTCCTCGACCTCCGCCCGCAGCGTCACCTCGTCCAGTCCGACGGACGCGGTTGCGACGCTGTCCTCGACGAGCACGCCGACGTCGACGTCCGTGAACGTGTAGCCGAACGTGCCGGCCTCGATCCGGGACGTGTCGAGCACGTCGGTGATCAGATCGGCGAGCCTGCCGGTCTCATCTGCGATCAGCGCGAGGAAGGACTCCCGCTGGTCGGGCTTCAGCTCTCGCCAGCGCTGCTGCAGGGTTCGGGCCGAGCCGATCACCGAGGCCATCGGCGCGCGCAGCTCGTGTGAGACGAGCGCAACGAAATCGGCGCGAAGAGCCGAAAGCCGCCGCAGCTCCTCCACCGTCCTGCGCTCGGCCTGGTAGGCGCGGATGTTCTGCACCGCGCTACCGACGAGGCGGCCGAGCAAGCTCACCAGCTCGATCTCGTCCGGGGAGAACGCGTCCTTCTCGCGCCGGACGATGGAGACCATCCCGATCGAGCGCGCGCCCTGCAGCAGCGGGGCGATCAGCCGAGATTGCAATCCAAGCGACAGGAACTCGTCCTCCTCGTCGTAGCGGCAGTCGTCCATGTCTGGCCGGTAAACGGACTGGTTCGTCTCGAGGACGTGCTCGAGCACCGTGCCGGCGACGGGTTGCCGGGTGCCGGCGGCAAACACCTCGTCGGCGCCCCGGCCCGCGACCGCGATCACGTGGGCCGATCCCTGGTCGGCCATCACCAGCGCGACCCGGTCGAACGGAACCAGCCCGCGCAGCTCGCGGATGAACGCGTCGAACGCCTCGTCGAGCTCGAGCGACGACGACAGCGCCCGCGCGGCCCGGTTCGCCGCGTCCAGGAGGTCGGCGCGGCGGCCGAGGGCGTCGCGCAGCCGCTCGGCTTCGCTCGCCCGATCCTCGGCGCGCCGGGTCTCGCTCTTCAGCAAGTCGACGAGGTGGCCTGTGACCGCCCCGATGAGCAGGCCGAGGCCGGCGCGCAGGGCGACGGCATCGAAGTGGTAGCCGCCGGGGTCGAACCGGTCGGCGCGAAACCACTCCGCAGCGGCGAGCAACGGGGCCGTCACGATCGCCGTAGCGATCCCGCCGCGGAGCCCGAAGCGCAGCGCCGCCTCGACGATCGGCAGGTAGAAGAGCGTCCAGGTCGGCTGGCCTTCGACGTAGGCGAACAGGAAGATGAACGCGAAGACCATCGCCGTGTCGAAGGCGATGGCGACCTCGGCGATGCGGCGGAGCGACCGTGTCGATTGCTCTCGCCACGTGAGCGCGAACAGCACCAGTGCTCCCGCGGCGAGCACCCCGCACGCGAGCCGAGCCCAGCTTTCGTAGCCCTCCGGGAAGTCGGCGACGGCGACGCGCGTGACCGCGAGCGGCACGACCAGGACGCGCACGGTCGAGAACCAGCGGCCCATCGTCCGGAGCCGTTGGTGCTCGCGGTTCATGCCTTGACCGCCTCGATGTGCCGCCGGAGTTGGTTCTCGAGCACTGTCAGCGCATTCCTGCGCAGGTAGCCGGGATCGTTCCGCGGGACGAAGAGCCGGTCGTAGCGCCGCCGGAGCTCCTCGTCGGAGGCCTCCAGCCACTCGACGAGCGAGACGAACGGCTCGCCCGGGTCGTCGGCATCGCCCGCTCGCCGCTTCTCGATCCCGCGGTTCCAAGGACAGACGTCCTGGCAGATGTCGCAGCCGTAGACCTGGTCGCCCAGCTCCGCTCGGTACTCGTCAGGGATCGGCCTCGCCGACTGCGTCCAGTACGACAGGCATTTCTCGGCGTCGAGCGTCCCCGGCTCGTCCAGCGCTCCGGTCGGACAGGCCTCTATGCAGAGCGTGCAGGAGCCGCAGTCCAGCTCGAGCGGGGGCGTCCGCTCCAGCTCTGCGTCGGTGACGAGCGTGCCGAGCACGACCCACGACCCGAACCGCCTCGTGATGAGCATCGTGTTCTTGCCGTAGAAGCCGACGCCGGCGCGGGCCGCGGCCTCGCGATCGACGTGTTGGTTCTCGTCGACGAGGACGCGGTACTCGCCCCCGATCCGCCGGCCGAGCGCGTCAAGCTTGTCGCGCAACCGGGCGTAGTAGTCCTTCCACGTGTAGCGGGGGAGTCGCCCGTGCGCGGGCGGGGCTTCTCGGGAGGGCGCGTAATAGCAGAGAGCCGCGGAGATCACCGTTCTCGCGTTCGGCAGGAGCTGTTCCGGATGGCAGGAGACTTCTGGCTGGGCCATCGTGAAGCGCATGTCGGCGAAGAGGCCGCGTTCGCGGCGGTTCCGGATCTGCCGCTCCGTTCGCTCGTAAGGCTCCGCCGGAGCCGCACCGACGACGTCGATGCCGAGCTCCGCCGCGGCCCGCTCGAGCTCGACAGCAGTCATGGAAACATTGTGCCCCCATGAAGGCCGTGCGTATCCACGAGGACGGCGGGCCCGAGGTTCTGCGCTACGAGGACGCGCCGGATCCCGAGCCCGGGCCGGGTGAAGTGCTCGTGCGCTTACGCGCCGCATCGTTGAACCATCTCGATCTGTGGATTCGAAAGGGTCTCCCTTCCGTCCCGAAGCCGAGGATCCTCGGTGCGGACGGCGCCGGAGTCCGCGTCGACTCGGGCGAGGAGGTCGTGATCAACCCGGGCGTCGACCACGGAGAGGGCGGCATCTTCGTGATCGGCGAGCACTCGGACGGCACGCACGCCGAGCTGATCGCCGTTCCGGAGACGAACGTCTATCCGATCCCGTACGGAATGTCGCTGGAGGAAGCGGCCGCGTTTCCGCTCGTGTTCGAGACCGCCTACCGGATGCTGGTCACAAAAGCAGGCGTGCAAGAAGGCGAATGGGTGCTCGTCTGGGGGATCGGCGGTGGCGTGGCCACGGCGTCGCTTGCGATCGCGAAAGCCCGTGGAGCGCGGGTTCTGGCGACCTCCTCGAGCGAGGCGAAGCTCGAGCGGGCCCGCGTGCTGGGTGCGGATGCGGTGGTGAACCACGCGACGGGGGACGTCGCCGCGGTCGCGAAGGAGGTCACGGACGGTGAGGGCATCGACGTCGTCGTCGAGCACGTCGGCGAGGCGACCTGGAAGACGTCGCTCGCGGTCGCGCGGCCTGCGGGGCGCGTGGTCGTGTGCGGCGCGACCAGCGGTCCGAACCCGCCCGCCCAGCTCCACCGCGTCTGGTGGAAGCAGTTGACGATCTACGGGTCGACGATGGGCACGAAAGAAGACTTCGAAGGCGTCTACGAGCTCGTCGCGAGCGGGCGCGCGCGCCCTGTGATCGACGAGGTCTTTCCGTTGAGCGAGGCCCGCGCAGCCCACGAGCGCATGGAGCGCGGCGACCAGTTCGGGAAAATCGTGCTCCGGATCCCCGCCTAGGCCACAACAGCCAGGTCCGGGGGTCTGACCCCGAAAGGTACAGAAAGCCCATTTCGGCCAAGTGCGCGGGCGCTGTGGCCGTTTGGGTCAAAAGACCTGCAAATCGGGCGATTTCCGCAGAACCGAAATTGTAAAGGGGTCTGACCCCTTGTCATGTCCGTTTCGGCCGGTCGGTTAGCCGAAACCGACTAAGACACCGCTTGCGGCGCCGACTTCAGGACGTGCGGGCTTCGGCTTCGCCCGCTCGTCCGTCTGCAATGACCGGTCGACCCGCTAGCGCTAGCCGAAACCGAGAATGAACTTCGCGTCGTCGGACATCTTCTCCGGCGTCCAGGGCGGGTCCCAGATGAGCTCGGTCTCGACGTCCTCGACGTCCGGCATCGCCCGCACGACTTCTTCGACGTTCTGCTGGATCATCGGGCCGGCCGGGCAACCCATCGAAGTCAGGCTGTAGCGGACCTTCACCTTCGAGTCGTCGACCTCGACGTCGTAGAGCAACCCGAGCTCCACGATGTCCATGCCGAGCTCCGGGTCCTCGACCTGGCGCAGGGCCTCGACGACATCGTCTTTCGTCGGCATGTCTCGATGCTAGCCGAGGAGACGTACGTCCTCGCGCCGCTCACGCGCGAAGAAGTGAATCCCGTCGACGAAGCGCACCCAGTTGCAGCGCGTGCACATGACGATCGAGTGCGAACGAGCGCTGTCCGCCAGGAACCGAACCCCCCGCAGAATGTCCCCGTTCGAGACGCCCGTCGCGACCATGATCACCTCGCCGGGCGCGAGGTCGTCCATGGTGAAGATGCGCTCGGGATCTTCGATCCCCGACTCGCGCGCCTCGTCGAACTCGCTCCGCCTCGTCGGCCAGAGCTGCGCCTGCAGCTCACCCCCGAGGCAGCGCAGCGCTGCCGCGGCCAGCACTGCTTGGCGAGTCCCACCGATACCGACGGCGAGGTGGTCGTTCGTCCCGCGGATCGCGGCGGAGATTGACGCGGTCACGTCGCCGTCCTGAATCAGCTTGATGCGCGCGCCGGAAGCGCGAATGTCCTCGATCAGGTCGTGGTGGCGCGGGCGGTCGAGCACGATCGTCGTCACGTCGTTGACGCTCCGACCGAACGCGTCGGCGATCGCCTTGATGTTGTCCCCCACCGGGAGGCGAAGGTCGATGACGCCCCGCGCACGAGGGCCGACGGCCATCTTGCGCATGTACATGTCTGGAAGCGTTTGGAACGTACCCGGGTCGCCGACGGCAACCATGGACATCGCACCGGTCCCACCCCGCGCGACGACGCCGCGCCCCTCGAGCGGGTCGAGCGCGAGATCCACTTCCATGCCGCCGGCGCCGATCCGGTCGCCGGTGGCGAGCTCACCTGCCTGCCCACCGGCCCCGATCACGATCCGGCCGTCGATCGGCAGCGCCGCCAAAGCCCCGCGCATGGCCGACGACGCGTCTTCCTCCGCGCCCTCCTGGTCGGCTCTCCCGAGCCAGCGGGCGCCGGCCAGCGCCGCGCGCTCGGTCACCCGCGCGAAGCTCTCGCACAGGCAGTAGTCATTCGACCGACTCGCCTCCGAGACCTCGGGCTCCTGCGCCGTCTCGGTCAACTGACCGCCTCGACCCGCTCGGCGCTCTCGAGCACGATGCCCATGGCGCTCGCGATTGCGTTCTCCACGTCCGCATTCTCGATCACGGAGACGCCCTGGCGCTTCGCACGCTCGACGATGTAGTCCTGGATCACCCGGATGTCCCCCAGCGATTCGAGGTAGCGGTCGAACGGCCGCACCCCCTCGGACGCATGGTCTCGGATCCAGAAGTGCGACGCGTGCTCCTCGACGTCGTCGATCGCGAGCACGAACTGCACGACGAGCGCCCCCTCGACCGGCGGAATCATCCCGGGGACGAGATGGACGCCCTCGAGCACCATCGACCAGCCTTCCTGGAGCGCCCGTTCGATCGCCGCCTGCACGCCGACGAGCACGTTGCGCGTTTGCTCGAGAAAGCCGTGCACGACACGACGAGGATCCTCCTCGTCCTCGACCGCCTGCCAGGCTTCGAAGCTCGAGAAATGGATCGAGGGCATGAAGTCCCGCGAGAAGAACGCGCGCATCGTCTGGCGGACGAAGTCGGTCGACGTCACGCGCGTGATCCCCAGGCGGTAGGCGAGCTCGGTGGCGACCGTCGATTTCCCTGTCCCTGTGGCACCGCCCACAAGGATCAGGATCGGAAGCTCGAGCTCGGAGACCTGGCGGTAGAGCCTTAGCTGCCGCGCCACGTTGCCGCCCTGCTCCGCACCGAGCGTCTCGTGCGCGAGCTCGTCCAGGCGCTCGAGGGTGAGGGTCGTCCGGTTCGTCGCGTTGAGATCGATCTCACAGCGCGATGCGAGCTCGTAGGCGCGATCGGCGCGGACACCGGCGGCCACGAGGTGCCGCGCGAGCAGCCCCTTCGAAAACGGGACGCCGTCCTCGCCGCCGAGCGGAAGCGGCTCGCGATGCCGGCGCTCGGTCATGATGCGACCGGCTCCGCCACGAGCTCCTCCAAGGTGGAATCGAGATCCGGCCCGCCCTCGAGCTGGACCACCCGGTTGTTCGCGAACACGACCGGAATCCCCCGCGCCGACGCGGCCTCGGCGACGACGTCGATCGCGGCGGCCTTGATCTCGACCAGATACACGTCGGCCTCGAGCGACTCGAGCTCCTGCGCAAGCGCCGCACGGTCGGCGAGATTCCGCGAGACGTGGACGACGTCCGCGTTCAGGTGATCGATCGCGGCCGGGCCCGTCGTGAAGACCGCCACCCGTCCCTCGATCGGCTCCAGCGGCTCAAGCCGCAGGTCGATCCCGATCACTGGGATGTCCTTGAGCTCCTTGATCGGCGCCGCGTCGGCGCCTCCGAGCGCGAGCACGAGATCCGAGATGAGCACGCGATAGGGGTTGAGGAACTCGGTCGCATCCTGTCCCGGCCCGACCACCAGGATCCGCTTGTTGACCGAGACCCCGGGAATCGCCGCGCCGCTGCCGTCGAACACGATCACGTCGGGCTGCAGCCCCGCCGCGAGCTCGGCACCCCGCCGGACGTTGGACGTGAAGACTCGGCCGGCCAGGCCGCCGCCCGCCCGCCGGCAGCCGACGGTCGCGACGCCGGCGAGCGCCGCCGTCTCCAGGTAGTCAGACGCCGCGTGGCCCCCGGCCCGCGAGATCTCGAGCAAACGCTCGAGCGTCGGCCTGACCTCGACGATCTCGGGCTCCTGCGGGCCGCCTCGGCCCATCGCCACGACCACGACCTTGCTCCTTCGCGAGAGCACTCTCGCAGCGTGCGCCGTCACGGCCGTCTTCCCCACCCGCTTGCCGGTGCCGATCACCGCGAGCGAGGGGATCGACACGAGCGGCGGGAGCTCGGGCGGGTCGAACCGGAAGTCCGGCCCCACGTAAGGGAGCCCGCGAGCGAGCGCCTGGCTCGCCCACCACATGCGGCTACGCGGGTCGAGCACCGGCTCGTCGCTCAGGTCCACGACCGCGTCCGCCTCGACCTCGTCGAGCGACTGGACGAGCGGCACGCCGTATCCCCCGTCGCCGCGGAGCTTCTCCGTCCCGCCGACCAGCAGCGCGCCGACGAACTCGAACGGGAGCTCGGCCAGCGCGTCTCGCACAACCGGCGGGTAGTGCTCCCCGTCGATGAGCGCGAGCGCGCGAGTCATGACCGCGTCGTCACCTCGCCCTCGATCCGCGCCGTGTACTTCTCGAACTCGAGCGTCTCGGTCGAGAACTGGATGATCCGCTCAGATCCGTGGAACGGGTACTTGCGCCACACGTCCACGTGGGTCTCGCTGATCTCGATCAGGTTGTAACAAGGCCGGGTCTTCCCGCGCAGGCGCTGGGACGAGACCGTGCCTGCGTTGACGATGAAGATGTTCTCCAGGCGCCACGCGTACGGGACGTGCTTGTGGCCGGAGAGGACGAGATTGACCCCGGCCCGCTGCAGGCACTCGATCGCGTCGCCGGCGTCGTAGACGATGTTGCGTTCGCGGCCCGTACCAGGGACGGGCAGCAGGTGGTGGTGCAACACGAAGATCCGGAGATCTGCCGGCTCGGCGAACTGCTCCTCGATCCACGTATAGCGCCCCCGGCCGATCTGTCCGTGATCGAGATCGGGTTCCGTCGAGTCGACTGCGACCACGGTGACGCCGCCGACCCGGAGCACATGGTTGCGCGGACCGAACATCTCCTCGAAATGGACGTAACCGACGTTCCGCGAGTCGTGGTTACCGGGGATCACGACAATCGAGTCGCACCGCAGCCGGTCGATGTACGCCCTCGCCATCGCGTACTCCTGCTTGAAGCCGAAGGTGGTCAGGTCGCCCGAGCAGATGACCATCCGCGGGCCGACCTCGTTGATCTCGTTGATCGCGCGCTCCATCAGTCCGGGCACGAAGTCCGGTCCCCCGCAATGAATGTCGGAGATGTGGGCGATCGTGAACGCGTCGCGCTTCGCGTTCATGGGCGAAGTGTAGAGCCGTCTCGCCGCTAAAAGATCGCGACGACGGGCCAGTACATCGCGGCAGCCACCAGCGCGGCCGCCGGAATGGTGAGGATCCAGGCCATCACGATGTTGCCGGCGACCCCCCAGCGCACCGCGGAGAACCGCTTGGTCGCGCCGGCCCCCATGACGGCGCCCGAGATGACGTGCGTGGTCGACAGCGGATAGCCGTACTTCGTCGCGGCCCAGATGGTCGCGCCCGCGGTCGCCTGTGCGGCGAAGCCGCTCGGAGGCTCCATGCTGAACACCCGCTGGCCGAGAGTTCGCATGATGCGCCAGCCGCCGACGTAGGTACCCGCTGCAATCGCGACGCCTGCCGAGACCTTCACCCACGTCGGGATGTAGAAGGAGTCGATCTTGCCGCTGGTGAAGAGCGCGAGCGCGATCACGCCCATCGTCTTCTGCGCGTCGTTGGCGCCGTGCGTGAAGGCCATGAACGTGCCGGAGACGAGCTGGCCGAGCCGAAAGGTCCGGTTCGCGACCCCGGGGGTGATCCAGACCAGGAGCCAGTAGATCGCGAGCAGGAGGACGAAGGCGGCGGCGAAGGCGAGGGTTGGGGCGATCACGCCGGGGATGACGACGTTGTGGGCGAGCCCGTGCCAGTTCACCCCGGTCGAGCCCGACTGCGCGAGCGCCGCGCCCACGAGCCCACCGATCAGGGCATGCGACGAGCTCGACGGCAGGCCGAACCACCAGGTCAGCAGGTTCCAGGTGATCGCTCCGAGGAGCGCGGCGAGTATCGTCTCTTCGGTCGCGAGCCCGGTGTCGATGATCCCCTTGCCGACCGTCTTCGCCACCGCAGTCGTGACGAACGCCCCGGCGAGGTTCGCCAGCGCGGCGACCAGAACCGCCATCGGCGGCGAGAGGGCCCGGGTCGAGACCGACGACGCGACGGCGTTCGCCGTGTCGTGGAAGCCGTTCGTGAAGTCGAACGCGAGCGCCGTGATGATCACGACGACGAGGAGGACGTCGCCGCTCACGCCGGGCTAGCGGTTCTTGACCAGGATGGCCTCGAGCACGTCCGCGGCGTGTTCGAGCGCGTCAACGGCCTCCTCGAGACGCTCGTGGATGTCCTTCCAGCGGATGATCGCGATCGCGTCCTGGCCCGACCTGAAGAGCTCGCCGATCGCGTCGCGGGCGAGGCGGTCGCCCTCGTCCTCGAGCCGGCGGAGCTCGATCAGCTGCGCCTTCGAATCT
The DNA here is from genome assembly GCA_046729795.1 of Actinomycetota bacterium. Taxonomy (GTDB): domain Bacteria; phylum Actinomycetota; class Thermoleophilia; order Gaiellales; family Gaiellaceae; genus JBKPFU01. Next base: position 34,773 of record JBKPHH010000051.1, read on the forward strand.
CTGAAGCCTTCGAGCTTGCCGATCGCGTCGTCCAGGTTGCGTGCGGCCCTCAGGATCACGTCCGCCTGCGCACGCGCCTTCTCCGGCACGCGCTCGACCCCATACGTCGCCAGGTTGTCCGCGGCCTCGTCGATGTGATCGCAGATGTCGTCCAGCGCGCCCGCGAGGCGGTACATGTCATCCCGGTCGAAGGGCGTCACGAAGGTGCGGTTGAGTAGGTTGACGATCTCGTGCGTGAGGTGGTCTCCCTCGTGCTCGCGCTCCTTGATCCGGGCGATCAGGTCGCCGTCGTCCGGGAATTTCTCCAGGAGCTCGACGAGCAGCCGCGAGATCTCGACCGCGTTCGCGGACGCCCGCGAGTAGAGCTCGAAGAAGGCGCGATTCTGGGGGACGAGACGGATCGGGGTCACGTTTTCGTGGCGCCGTATACCAATTTCCGGCCCGAGGCCGCATCCGAAGCCGCTGCTACCCTTGTTGTCGGCCGCAAAATTGCGCGATTTCCAGGCATATCGGGGGGCAGCGCCGCCGCGCTTCGCAAATGACGCCGAGCGCGAGTGCGCACAGATCCTCGACTACTACCGCGTTCCGTGGGCATATGAGCCACGGACCTTCGCCCTCGAGGAGGACGAGTCCGGCCGGATAACGGAGGCCTTCACGCCCGACTTCTACCTCCCCGACCAGGATCTCTACCTCGAGGTCACGACGATGCGGCAGCCGCTCGTGACCCGCAAGAACCGCAAGCTCCGGAAGCTGCGCGAGCGCTATCCGGACGTGCGCGTCAAGCTCTTCTACAAGCGCGACCTGGAACGCCTCGCGCAGCGGTACCAGCTTCGCTGAGCGCCAAACCCGCGATCGGCGACGTCTACCTCAGCGCCGAGGAGATTCGCGCGCGCGTGGCCGAGCTCGGAGCCGAGATCTCGTCGGACTACGACGCCACGCAATTGCTGCTCGTGGGACTCCTGAAGGGCAGCTTCGTCTTCCTAGCCGACCTCTCGCGGGAGCTGCCGACGGGGCACGCAATCGACTTCGTCGAACTGGCCGCCTTCGGTGGCGGCGAGGTCGGCGGCCACTCGCGCGTTCGGCTCGTCAAGGACCTCGACTTCGAGATCGCCGATCGCGACGTCCTGCTCGTCGAGGACGTCGTCGACACCGGCCTCACGCTCAACTATCTCCGTAGCGTCCTCCGCCTTCGCTCCCCGCGTTCGCTCGCGATCGCCACGCTGCTCGACCGGCCGTACCGCCGGCTGGTCGACGACTTGCCCGTTCGCTACACCGGCTTCGTGGTTCCCGACGAGTTCTTCGTGGGCTACGGCTTCGACATCGCCGAGCGGCACCGCAACCTGCCTGACTTGCACGTCGCGAAAGTTTAGGCAAGCCTAACTTCTTGGCTACACTTCGGGCATGATGGCAACGCGCGCAGACGCCGTCGCTGCCGCGGAGCCGATCGGCGCCGCAGAACGCGTCCTCCGCGGAGCTCCGCACCCGCTTCGGATTCTCCCGTTCCTCGGGCCCGCATTCGTTGCGTGTGTGGCGTATATGGATCCCGGCAACTTCGCCACGAACATCGCCGGCGGCTCGAAGTTCGGCTTCACGCTGGTCTGGGTGATCGTTGCCTCGAACCTGATGGCGATGCTGATCCAGACGCTCTCCGCCAAGCTCGGCATCGCGACTGGACGCAACCTGCCCGAGGTCTGCCGCGAGCGCTTTCACCGCCGAACCACAATCGGGCTCTGGATTCAGGCCGAGATCATCGCGATGGCGACCGACCTGGCGGAGTTCCTGGGCGCGGCGCTGGGCTTCCACCTGCTGCTCGGGATCGATCTCTTCCCGGCCGCGCTAATCACCGGCGTGGTGACGTTCGCGATCCTCGGGCTCCAGCGCTACGGCTTTCGCCCGTTCGAGGCCGTGATCGCGGGCATGGTGGGCGTGATCGGCGTCTCGTACGTCGCGGAGCTCTTCTACGCGGATCCCCCGCTCGGGTCGGTGGCGCACCACGCGGTCGTCCCCGCCTTCGCGGGCTCCGAGTCCGTGCTGCTCGCGGTCGGGATTCTGGGCGCGACGGTGATGCCCCACGTCATCTATCTGCATTCGGCGCTGCTGCAGAACCGCGTCGTCCCCCGGAACGACGCGGAGGCGAAGAAGCTCTACAAGTACACGCGCATCGACGTGATCATCGCGATGTCGATCGCGGGCGTGATCAACATGTCGATGCTCGTGATGGCCGCGAGCGTCTTCTTCGAGAGCGGCCTGAAGAACGTCGACTCGCTGGAGGGTGCGCACAAGACGCTGGAGCCGATCCTGGGGGGCGCGTCGAGCGCCTTGTTCGCGCTTGCGCTGCTCGCGTCAGGGCTCTCCAGCTCGACCGTCGGCACGCTCTCGGGCCAGGTCGTCATGCAGGGGTTCATCCGCCGCCGGATCCCGCTCTTCGTGCGGCGGGCAGTGACCATGATCCCCGCGCTGGTCGTGATCGGCATCGGGGTCGATCCGTCGCGCACGCTGGTGATCAGCCAGGTCGTGCTCTCGTTCGGCATCCCGTTCGCCCTGATCCCGCTCGTGATGTTCACGAGCCGCCGCAACATCATGGGCCCGCTCGTCAACCAGCGCGCCACCACGGTCGCCGCAACCGTGGTGGCGGCGTTGATCTCGGCCTTGAACGTCTTCCTCCTCGCGCAGACGTTCGGGCTGGCCTAGCGGTCTACCAGCGGTACCAGCGGGCGCCTTCGGCGCCGCGGGCCACGAATCCGATCAGCCAGATCACCAGCACGATCGCGGCGATGATCCACAGCAGCTTCACGGCAAACCCCAACCCGAACAGAATGATCGCCAGCAGAAGCACGAGCAGCAGAGCAAGCATGTTTCGTTTCTCCCTTCATTTCTTCCGTGCTGTGAGTGGGAGAGGCCGCGCAAGTGTTCCCAGCCCCAACGAGCCGAAAACACCAAAACATCCCCAGAAAGCGCCGGGCCGCCTGTAATCGCAGGCGGCCGGCGCCGTCGGGAGACGATGTAGTCGTTCGAGGGCACGTGACAACGCCCCTCGTATGACTTACAAGTTAAAAACGTATGACTTCAGAAAAAGGATACGGGTGGTGTCGCTACAGATAGCCCAGCGGGTCGACGGGGCTACCGTTGATGCGAACCTCGAAGTGGAGGTGCGGCCCGAAGCAGTGTCCCGTGCAGCCCACGTAGCCGATCACCTGGCCCTGTGAAACGCTCTGCTCGTTGCCGGCCGCAATGCTCGACTGGTGGGCGTACGCCGTCGCGAGGCTACGGCCGTGGTCGATCACGACGAGGTTCCCGTAGCCGTCCATCCACCCGGAATAGATGACGACGCCCGAAGCGGCCGCGTGGATCGGCGTTCCATAGGGGACAGCGATGTCGATCCCCGCGTGCAGCCGGCCCCAGCGCATCCCGAACCCGCTGACCACGGGACCGTTGACCGGCCAGATCAGGCCGGCGGAGGACGCCGTGGAGTCGATCGGCGAAGACCTCGCGTTCGAAGCTTGCGCGGCCGCGATCTGCGCGCCCAGCTGAGCACTGACCTTGGCGAGCGCCGCAGCTTCGCTTGCGGCCGCGCGCTCGGCCGCGCGGGCGCTCACGAGCGAGCTCTGCTTTCGCGCGCGTGACGACGAGAGCTCGTGCTGCGAAGCCAGCAGCGTGTCACGCGCCTGTCGCACCTGGGCCGTCCGATAGGCGACCACCCGCGTCGTCGCGGCGACGCGGGCGCGCAACTTCTTCGTCCGTTCGCGCGCGATCCGGGCCAATTCCTTCGCGTCGGCGACTTCGCCCGCGATCTTCCTGTCCTGCGCGGCAATCTCGTTGATGTACTGGAGCTGGTCGATCGCATCGGTGAAGCTCGTGGCGGAGAACAGGACGCTGACCGTGTCCATGTCGTCCGTCTCGTAGATCGAGACGAGCCGGGCGCTCAGGCGCTCGACGGCCACCTGGTATTGCCGGCGAAGGAAGTTGAGCCGTTTCGTCTCGAGCTGGAAGAGCGCCGTGAGCCGGTCGAGCTTCTCCTGGTAGAGAGCGAGATCGTGCTCCAGCGTCGCGAGACGCGTTGAGACGTCGCCGACGCGAGCCTCGAGGCTACGAATCCTCGACGTGACGTCGGCGATCTGCGCCGAGAGGGCGCGCTCCTGTCGCTGCGCAGCCTCGATCCGGGCGTGCAGGTTGGATAGCCGCGCGTCGATCGACTCCTTGCGGGTCGTCACGTCGCCGCTCGCTGCGGGAGCGAGCAACAGCACGGCGACGACGAGCGCCGGGACGAGCCGCTTCAACATCGGGATCATGTTCGGGAACCGGCCGGGCGTCCCTGCCCCGCCGCTCGGAGCTACTCCTCCTGGGGCGGCGCGGGTCCGGGGGGTGGTGAGGGCTCGGGCTGCGGCTCCGGAACCGGCTGCGGGCCGGGCGGCTCTGACGGAACCGGCGACGGCTCGGGCACGTGGACCGGGCCGGGCGGATCGGAAGGCACCGGTGATGGTTCGGGAGCCGGCGGCTCGACCACCTGGGTGGGCCGCACGTGCAGGTGCGCCCGCTCGATTCGCTCGCTCGTCTTCTCGGCCACCTCGTTCATCTCCCCCTCCTTCGCGACGATTGCTTCGTCGACCTCTTGCATACGATTTGCAGCGGATTCTTGCGCCTGCTCGTCGCCACCGTACACCGCTTCGCCCAAAGCGCGCGCAGCTTCCGCCCGTTGCGCCAGCAGCTCGGACAGCTCGCGCCGCAGGCGGAAGAGCTCGACCTTGGCCGTCGAATACGCGCCGAGGGCCTCCGCGGTCGCACCCGCGTGGGCGCGAACCTGTCCGAAAAGGCCTTGTGAGACCCGCGCCGCCGCCTCGACAACGCGCGGCCGCTGGCGGACGACTGTGACCGGCACCGCCCCGGTCTCCTCGGTCGGCATTTCGTCGACGGCCGTGTCCCCGGGCGCGGACACGCGCGCTCCGCACTCGGGACAGAAGCGGCTTTTGTGCGGAAGAGCGCTGCCGCAGTTCGTGCAGCTAGCCACGGACCCTCGCTCTGTCGTCCTTGACCCTTTCGCGCCGTTCGTCGAGCGCGCGCAGCACGGCGGCGACGCGATGGCGCAGCGGGCCGACGAGGTCGCGGTAGTCCTCGTCGCTCACCTTGCCCGTCCGGTGGTCGAACTCGAGCTCCTTGAGCGCCGCAAGCGTCCGGTCCCGCTCCTCGGCCAGCTCGAGGCGCCCTCGCTCGGCCTCCCCCGGCTCGTCGAGGCGATCGTCGTCGGAGTCGGCAGCACGCAGGAACGGAAGCGCGACGAAGACGACGCACGCGATCGCAAGCAGTACACCAAGGAGAAGTTCCCAGCTCATAGGCGCATTCGCAATTGAATCAAGCGCGTCGACTGGTCATTTCAGACGGATGCCCGGGCAAAGCCCGCGCATCCTGAAGACGGCACCGCAAGCGGCGCCTTCAGCAGGGAAAATCGATTCTAGTGGGGGACTAGAACTCGGCTGCGGGAGCGGGGCGCCGCGACGGGACCCGGTAGCCGTGCTCCTCGCAGAGCGACCCCGGAGAATCCTCGGTCAGCGCGTCGCAGTAGCCCTTGCCGTAGGCCGCCCGCATGAACGCGGCGACGACCTCGATGTTCCACTCCCCGATCTCGCTCGCCTCGCGCCAGAGATCGGTCAGGCGGAGGTCGATGTCGAGCTCGAGAAGGTCGATTCGGCTCGGCTTCTTGGCCATGCGCGCAGGGTAGTGCGGCGGTCGGACGGTATAGCGTTGCCGCATGGGCAAGCTGAACTTCGGCCCCGCGCGCGTCCCTTCCCGCGACAGCCCGAAGCGGGCGATCTCGATCCTCCAGAGGCGCGGGTACACCGCCTGTGAGATCGACTTCGAGAGCGGGTTCTGGATGGACTACCCCTGGGCGGAGCGCTTCGGGGAGCTCGCGTGCGAGGCGGGAATCGTCCTCTCGGTGCACGCGCCGATCGCCGGCTTCATGGGTCATCTGGAGCGCGACAAGAAGTACCGGATGGCGGTCGGGATGCTGGATCACTCAGCCGGGATCGCCGTCGCCGCGGGAGCCGAACTGGTGGTCTTTCATCCGGGTTTCCTGCTCGGACGCGACCGCAAGGCTGCGCTCAAGGGCGTCTGCGAGCAGCTCGCCGACCTGCGAGCACGGCTCGAGGGCAAGGGCCGGGCGGTGCCGTTCGGCGTCGAGATCATGGGCCGCGTGAACGACTTCGGCAGCGCCGCGGACGTCTTCGCGATCTCGGCGCGGTGCGGCTGGATTCGTCCGGTGCTCGACTTCGCCCACCTGCATGCGACCTCCGACGGCGCCTTCACGGAGCCGAAGCACTTCCGGGCAATCCTCTCCGAGGCAAACAAGCTCCTCCCGCGCGGCGCGCCGTTCCACATCCACTTCTCGGACATCGCCTACGCCAACCGCAACGAGACGAAGCACCTGCCGTACGGGGAAGGGACCCTGCAGGCGGGACCGCTCGGCGAGGCCCTCTCCCGCTACGCCCGGCCGGCGACCGTGATCAGCGAGTCGCCGACCGAGGAGTCACATCAGGAGATTCGCAAGGTGCTGGTGAGGTCGCTGAGCCGCCCTTCGACCGCGTCCGCCTCTTCGTCCCGGCCGCGGTCGCGGTAGAACCGGCCCAGCTCGCGCATCGGCTCGTGCGTGTACTTGATGCATTCGGTCGCCGAGATTCGGTCGACCGCTTCGCGTAGCAGTGCCTCGGCCTCGTCGTCGCGGCCTTGAGCGGCGCGCACGAGACCGAGAGCGACGGCCGTCGTCGACAGCGACGTCACGTCCTGCGGGCCGACCGTCTCACGCGCGAGCAGCGCGTACTTCTCCGCCTCGTCGATGTTGCCCTGTTCGAGCAGCAGCTGCGCCAGGCCACGCTGGCTTTCGCAGAGCGTGCCGCGATCCTCGAGCGGCTTCAGCACCCGGATCGAATCGCGATAGAGGCGCTCGGCCCGCTTGAAATCGCCCTTCTGCGCCACCACGCGCGCGAGGCGGTAGTACACACGGCCGAGCAGCGACCCGTGGCCGGCCTCCCCGAAGAGCTCCAGGGCCTGCTCGAGCTCCTGCTCCGCCAGGTCCAGCTGGTCGCGATGACCATGCAGGTCGCCGGCAGAGCTCAGGACCCAAGCACGGGCAACGAGCGAACCGCTCTGTTCAGCGAGCTCGCGCGCCTCCTCGATGAGGCGCCCGGCCTCCTCGTCGTCGCCGCGGGCGAGATAGATGCCCGCCAGCTCGATTGCGGCGCGGCTCTCGAAGTACGGCAAGCCGATCTCGCGCGCGACCTCGAGCATCTTGTGCGCGTAGCGCTCGCTCTCAGTGACGTCGCCGGTCCAGTACGCGGCGGTGGCGAGCACGTTCAACGCATCGAAGCGCGAATGCAGGTCGTCGGGTTCAGCCACCTCGAGGGCCCGCTTCGCGAGGGTCTGCCCCTCGCCGACGTCGGCGTGGCGGAAGATCGTCACCTCAGCGAGAGCGCTGAGGGCACGGGCCTCGATCCGCGGATCGCCTGCGTCCTTGGCGTCCGCCCGAACGCGCTCCATCTCGATCGAGACCGTCGGCAGGTCGGCAAGCCGCCAGGCCGAACGGGCCGCCTGGTAGCGGCGCTCGAGCGTCGGCTCGAGCTCAACCGCGCGCACGAATAGCTTCCTCGCGGAGCGGTTGGCCTCCCGCGCCAGCGCACGCTTCCCCGCTTCCTCGAGCGCGGCCGCCGCCTCGTGCGCGAGCTCCTCAGGTGGAGCGCCCTCGAGCTCGCCGAGCAGCTCGGTCGCCTCGTCGAGGTGATACGCGCGGATCTCGAGCAGCTCTTCTCCGGCGCGCTCCTTCAGCCAGCCGGCGAAGCGGGCGTGATGCTCCGCGCGGGCGGTCTTCGAGAGCCCGGAGTACGCGACCTCACGGATCAGGACGTGCTTGAAGCGGTACGCCGTCTCGCCCGTGATCGTCGAACGCTGCTCCGGCAGGACGAACTCGCGCAGCAACAGGTCCTCCAGCAGGGAAGCGATGTCCGCCTCTGGCGCCAAGTGCTCGATCGCCCCGCCCCAGAAGATGCGCCCGATCACGGCCGCGCGCTGGAGCAGCATCTTCTGATCGGACGGGAGCCCGTCGATTCGAGCGGCGATCAGCGCCTGCAGCGTGTCGGGAATGCGCGCGGCGGCACCGTCGAGGCCCTCCTCGGTGATCATCCGAATGGTCTCTTCGACGAAGAGCGGATTCCCTTCGGTCTTGTCGAGCAGCTGCGTCCGCTCCTCGGCGGAGAGCTCGTCGCCCTCGAGCAGGGCCGCCATCAGCTCCTCGCTCTCGTTCCGCGCCAGCGGCTCAAGCTCGATCGCGGTCGCCCGCAAACGCCCGCCGCCCCAGGTCGGACGGTTGTCGAGCAGCTCGGGCCGGGCGATCGTCACCAGGAGGAGCGGCGCGTCGCGAACCCATTCCGAGAGGTGCTCGATCAGCTCGAGCAGCGGATCTTCGGCCCAGTGGATGTCCTCGAATACGAGGACGAGCGGCTGCTCCTGCGCCATCCGCTGCGCCCACGCGCGCGCGGCCCAGGCGATCTCTTGCTGGCTCCGCTCGCCGTGCACGGCCTCCAGGACGCCTGAGGCGAGGCCGAGCAGGTCGGCGACGACCTCGTCCTCGCAGGTGTCGCGGAGCTTCTCGATCGCGACGTCGAGTGGGTCGTCGTCCGCGATTCCTGCGGCAAACTTGACCATCTCGGCGAGCGGCCAGTAGGTGACCCCCTCGCCGTAGGGCAGCGAGCGCCCGGCGAGGACGGTCGCGCCCTCGATGCTCTCTGCGAACTCCCGTGCGAGCCGGCTCTTGCCGACCCCGGGCTCACCGTAGATCGTGAACAGGTGCGGCCGGCGGTCGTGGACCGAGCGGTCGAACGTGTTCTCCAGGAGCTCGACCTCGCGCTCGCGGCCGATGAACGGCGCGGCGAGGCTTCGGGGACCGCCTCCGTTTCGAATCGCGCTCATTGCCCGGCGCGCCCACACCGGCTCGTCCTGTCCGCGCACGTCGATCGGGCCGACGTCCTCGAACTCGATCATCCCCAGCGTCAGCCGATGGGCGCCGGGGCCGATCAGGAGCTCTCCCGGGGCGGCCGCTTGCTGCAGCCGGGCCGCGAGGTTGACCGCAGCGCCGGTGGCGAACGTGGAGTCGCCGTCGTCCGCGACGACCTCGCCGGCCTCGACCCCTGCGCGGGCCTCGAGCTCGAGCTCCGCGACGCTCTCGAGGATCGCGAGCCCTGCGCGCACGGCGCGCTCGGCGTCGTCCTCGTGCGCCTGCGGAATGCCGAAGGCGGCCATCACCGCGTCGCCGGCGAACTTCTCCACGATGCCGCCGTGGGTCGTCACACAGTGCGAGACACGCTCGAAGTATTCGTTCACACGGCGACGCACGACCTCGGGGTCCTTCGAGGACACCAGTGAGGTCGAGTCGACCAGATCGACGAACAGCACGGTCGCGAGTTTTCGCTCCACGCTCATAAGTGTAGAAACGACGAGCGGGGCGCCAAAATGCCCCGCTCGTCGCCATTTTTTGTGGCGCTTCTAGCCGCGCCGCCGCATCCGGAAGGCGAGCAACCCCGCGAACACGAGACCGCAGGCGATTGCGCCGCCGCTCAGAGCCGTGCCCGCGCGCATCCGCGCGGCAACCGCCTTCGGCAGCACCATGGTCTTGCCGTCGCGGTGGATGTAGCCCCGCTTCGGCGAGTAACGCAGCACCGCGCCGTCCGACCACGGGCTCGGCCGATCGGTGACGAACCAGACCCTTCGCCAATCGCGGACGCCGCGCCACCCGCGGCGGGTATTGAGCGTCAGCAGCCGCTCGTAGCTCGCCGGCTTGGCGACAACCCTGCCGCCGATCGAAACTTCGGTGATCTGCGGCTTCGCGAACGGCTTGATGCCCGCGGCAACTGACGCAATCGCGTCGCGGAACTCGGTGTTCGGCTTCCACCAGGTCGCAAACCCTCGATCGTCCCGCCCGAGCCCCTGGATGCCGGTTCCCGGCAGGTAGTAGGTCTCGAACGTCGCCCCGACACTCTCGCCGGGGGGCACGTCGATCGTGTAGACGAGCTTGTAGTACGGCGCCAGGGCCGGCGTCGTGCTGCGTACGCCTCCCTCGCCCATCCGCGCGAGCTGCGCCCTGTCGGTGATCGCGGCGCACGCCGACGGGCCGCAGACCTCCATTTTCATGAGCTCTTTTGCGGACGCCGTCGCCGGCGCCAGCAGCGCGAGCGCGGCGATCGCCAGCAGCTTTCGCATCGCGTCTCCTTCGTCCGTGGACGATCTTCCTACACCGGCCGGGCCGCGAGGGTTCCCATACGATCAGCCCGTGCTCGACCCGAAGGTCTTCAAGGCGTACGACGTCCGCGGGATCTATCCGACGGAGCTCGACGAGGAAGGGGCGTTCGCGATCGGCCGAGCCTACGTCGAGCAGTTCGAACCGCGGAAGATCGCGGTGGGCCGCGATATGCGGACCTCCTCTCCGTCGATGGCGAAGGCCGCGATCGAGGGCGCCGCGGACGGCGGAGCCGACATCGTCGACATCGGCATGGTCGGAACGGAGATGCTCTATTTCGCCGTCGGCGAGCTCGACCTGGACGGCGGGATCACCGTCACCGCCTCGCACAACCCCAAGGAGTACACGGGGATGAAGATCGTCCGTCGCGGAGCACTCCCCGTCGGGGGCGAGTCGGGGCTCATGGAGATCCGCGACCGGGCGCTGCGCGGCTTCGGAGAGCCGAGCCGACGGGGCGAGGTGCAGGAGCAGGACATCTATCCAGCCTTCGTCGAGAAGGTTCTCTCGTTCATCGACGTGGAAGCGCTCGAGCCGCTCCGCGTCGTGATCGAC
>JBKPHH010000052.1:0-8890 GCA_046729795.1 Actinomycetota bacterium
AGGCCGGCAACGGCGGCAAGGTCGCCTACTACTGGGAGGGCGAGCCCGAGGACGAGCGGCGGGAGATCACCTTCGCCGACCTGCAGGACGAGGTCGTCCGCTTCGCGAGCGCGCTGAAGGAGCTCGGCGTCCGGAAAGGGACGCCGGTCGCGATCTACATGGGCATGGTCCCGGAGCTTCCGATCGCAATGCTCGCGTGCACGCGGCTGGGCGCTCCGCACACCGTCGTCTTCGGCGGGTTCTCGGCGGACTCGCTCGCCGACCGGATCAACGACATGGCGTGCGCGTACCTGATCACGCAGGACGAGGGTTGGCGAAACGGCGCCAAGGTGCCGCTGAAGCAAAACGCCGACGCGGCGCTGGAGCGAACGCCGACGATCAAGAACTCCATCGTCCTGCGCCGCACAGGCGAGGGGCCCGCAATGAAGGAAGGCCGCGACCTCTGGTGGCACGACCTCGTCGAACAGGTCCAGGGGTCTGACCCCCAGTCATGTCCATGCGAGCCGATGGACGCCGAGGACCTGCTCTATCTGCTCTACACGAGCGGGACGACCGCCAAGCCGAAGGGCATCGCCCACACGACTGCCGGCTACCTCGTCGGGGTCGCGACGACGCACCACTTCATCTTCGACGTCAAGCCGGACTCCGTGTACTGGTGCGCCGCCGACGTGGGCTGGGTCACCGGCCACAGCTACATCGTCTACGGGCCGCTGTGCAACGGGACGACGAGCGTCCTGTACGAAGGGGTGCCGAACTTCCCGGACAAGGACCGCTGGTGGGCGATCATCGAGCGCTACAAGGTCGACATCCTCTACACGGCGCCGACGGCGATCCGGGCGCACATGAAGTGGGGGCCAGAGCACGCCGAGAAGCACGACCTCTCTTCGCTGCGGCTGCTCGGCACCGTCGGCGAGCCGATCAACCCCGAGGCCTGGGTCTGGTACCGCGAGCACATCGGCGGCGACCGCACGCCGGTCGTCGACACCTGGTGGCAGACCGAGACCGGACTGATTCTGATCACGCCGCTGCCCGGGATCACGACCACGAAGCCGGGCTCCGCGACAAAGCCGTTCCCCGGGGTCGACGCGGCCGTGTACGACGAGCAGGGCAACGAGGTCGGGCCGGGCGGCGGGGGCTACCTCGTACTGCGCCGGCCGTGGCCCGCGATGCTGCGCGGGATCTACAAGGACGACGAGCGCTACCGGGAGACGTACTGGTCGAAGTACCCCGACGTCTACTTTGCCGGCGACGGGGCGCGGATCGACGAGGACGGCGACTTCTGGCTGCTCGGCCGCGTCGACGACGTGATGAACGTCTCGGGCCACCGGATCTCGACGATCGAGGTCGAATCCGCGCTCGTCGACCACAAGAAGGTGGCCGAGGCCGCCGTCTGCGGCCGCAACGACCCGCAGACCGGCCAGGCGATCGTCGCGTTCGTCTCGCTGAAGGGCGGCGAGGAGGGATCGGTCGAGATGCTCGAGGAGCTGCGCGAGCACGTGGCGCAGAAGATCGGGAAGATCGCACGCCCCGCGAACATCGTCTTTACGCCCGAGCTGCCGAAGACGCGCTCGGGAAAAATCATGCGGCGGCTGCTGCGCGACGTCTCGGAGAAGCGCGAGCTCGGCGACACGACGACGCTCGCCGAGCCGGCGGTCGTCGACGAGATCAAGGATCGGGCCACAACCGAGCCAACCGACGAGAGTTGACCGGAGGGGCCCCGCGATCGGGGCCCCTCCGATCTTCGAAAGCTACGGCGCGACCGTGAGGTGGTCGGCGTAGATGTTCTGGTTGCGGTTGCCGATGCTGTTGGTTGCACTCGGGCCCGGCGTCAGATCGCACTGCGCCGGCGGCACGTCACGGTTGTCGGCCCACGCCACGTTGACCTGATGGTTGGCGCCCGTCCAGCGGGCATCCAGCTCAATGTAGTCGCCGTGGAAGGCTGACGTCCCGCCTCCGAACATCTGGCACTCGGGGTTGTGAGAGACGTCTGTCACGCGCGTCGAGTGACTGAACGTCGGCCACGTCGTGCCGTCGCAGTTCGAGCACGCGTAGTAGACGTCGAGCGCCTCGTTGGCCGGAGTGACACTGTTGCGGAAGTCGTACCAGGCGACGTGCAGGGCGCCGTGCGAGACCTCGATGGTCGGGAAGACCTGATGCTTCGCGCCGGGGTCGTCGTTTGCCTGCACGCGCGGTCCCCAGAGCTGACCTCCATTGGTCGAGCGCTGGACGTAGATGTCGTAGTCGCCGACCAGATGCTGGTAGGCGACATAGACGATGTTCGAGTTCGTGCTGTCGACCGCCAGGAAGGCGAACGTCGGCGTCCGGAACGCCACTCCAGGAGCCTGGCCGTCGTTGACAGTCGCGACGGTGACGGGCTGGCTCCACTTCCGGCCGCAGTCGCTCGAGCGGACGAAGTTGATCGTCGTCGCCCCGGTGCTCCGTTCGAGCGCCTCGTAGGCGAGATAGATCGTCCCGTTCGGGGCGACCGCGATGTCGACGCCCTGGTTGACCGGCGTCCCCTGCGGACCGCCGGTCGAGACGACCGTTACCTTGGAGAACGTTGCTCCGCCGTCACTCGAGCGGGCGAACACGATCGGCGAGTTCCCGAAGGCTCCGTGGAAGCTCGTCCAGGAGACGTAGACGCTGCCGGAGCACAGACTTGCGCTCGGCGAGTTGGCGTCGATCTCCATCCAGGGCTTGTCGACGAAATTGCCCGTGAAGCCGACCACACCCGGAACGGCAAACCCGATCGCACCGCGGTCGACGATCGTCGTTCCGGCGTAGGTGAAGTGCGGCGGCGAGCCCGCCGAGGTCGTGCTGCTCGGAGTCGCGGGCGTGCCGGGGGTGTACCGGTACTTCGCGACGAAGACGACCGTGTCGAGCGGCCGTTCTCCCTGGTCGAAGTTACGGTTGAAGGCGATCCCGCCGACGTACAGGTTTCCGCTCGCGTCGAAGCGGATGATCGGATCGCCGGATCCGTCGAGACCGTGCAGCGGCGAGCTGATTCCCGCCGCGGACGTGTCGTTCGGGAAACCCGGAATCATCGTGTTGTAGCCGGCTGGGAACGGCGGCGGTCCGAACCACGTCGTCCCGCCGTCGAACGACAGGTAGATCGGCATCCAGGTGTCCCCGAAGTGCGGGACCATTCGGTAGTCGTTCGCCGCGGCGGCGACGATGTCACCGGCCTGTCCGGTCACCGGTGAGACAAGCGGGCTGATCGCGACGGTTGTTTCGTTCGACTGGCGGTTGCGCGCGTCCTTGCTCGGCGTTGTTGCAGCATCTCCGCCGTCGATGTTCAAGTTGTCGTCGGTGACCTTCGCGTCGATGCCGCCCGTGAGCCCCGGCCCGACATGTCCTGCCGGGACGCCTGGAGCCAGGACGAGGGCGAACGCGAAGGCAACGGCGACCAAGAGCCTGAGCTGCGGGCGAAGTTGCGACCGCATAGGCACTCTCCTCTCCCCTCGCTTTATCGGTCGGCGCATCGTAATGCGCGACCGCGTCCCCGAGTCAGGCGAGCAGCTTCTCGAACCGCTCGGCGTCGTCGAACGGGCCGATCAGCGCGAGGTTCAAGCCGTTCGAGCCGATCACGTCCTGCGCGACGCGCTGCACGTCCTCGGCGGTGACCGCGTCCAACCCGTCGAGCACTTCCTGGGGCTCGGCGACACGGCCCTCGAGCACCTCACGGCGCAGCCCGAACATGATCAGGCCGTGCGGGCTCTCGACCTGCAGTACGAAGCGTCCCTTGGCGAGGTTACGGGACTTCTCCAGCTCGTCCGAGTCGATGGTCTCGCCTGCGATCTTCCGGAGCTCGTTCACGATCGTCTCGACCGCCTGGTCGACGCGGTTGATATCGACGCCTGCCTGTGAGTAGAGCGAGCCGGTATCGGTGTAGCTCTGGTTCAGGGCGTAGACGTAGTACGCGAGCCCGCGGCGCTCGCGCACCTCGCTGAAGAGCCGCGACGACATCCCCGTCCCGAGGATCGTCGCCAGCAGCATCAGCGGATAGCGGTCGGGGTGGTCGAGCGGGTAGCTCGGCACGCCGAGGATCAGGTGGGCCTGGTCGGACGCCTTCTCGTGGATCTTCACCCGCGCGCCGTCCGACTCGGCCACCTCAACCGGAGGCGGCGCGCCGGTCTTCTCCGGCTCGAGGTCGCCGAGCAAGCGCTCGATCGACTGGATCAGGCCCGGCTCGATCTTGCCGCCGATCCCGATCACCATCCGCTCGGGTTTGTACCAGCGGCCGATGTAGTCGGTGAACGTGTCGCGCGTGGCCCCGCGGACGGTCTCCTTGCGCCCGATGATGTCCCAGCCGAGCGGCTGGTCGCCGTAGAGCAGCTCGTCGTAGACGCCGGAGATGTAGTCGCGCGGCGTATCGAAGTACATGTTCATCTCTTCGATGATCACGCCCTTCTCGCGCTCGATCTCCTCCGGCTCGAACTTCGAGTTGCGGATCATGTCCACGAGCACGTCGAGCGCCGTGTCGCGGAAGTCGGCCGCGCAGCGAACGTAGTACCCCGTGTACTCCTTGCTCGTGAAGGCGTTGAACTCGCCGCCGAGCGAGTCCACCTCCAGCCCGATGTCCCGCGCGGTCGGCCGGTTCTCCGTTCCCTTGAAGAACATGTGCTCGGCGAAGTGCGCGATCCCGTTCGTGTCGCGCGTCTCGTAGCGGGAGCCGGCGGCGAGCATGATCATGCAGGTGACCGACTCCGCCGTTGGGATGGGCGCGGTCAGGACCCGAAGCCCGTTGGGCAGGGTGTGCCGCTCGTAGGCCTGCTTGTCGTTCACGCGCCTGATGCTAGCGACGGCCTATGCCGCAAGCGCGAGTCGCTCGCGCCATTCTTGCGGAAGCTCGATCGGCTCACGCCGCTCGTAGTCGTAGGCGACCTGCACGCTCTTCGCCTGGACCACGACCTCTCCGTCAACGCGCAGCTCGTAGTCCAGGTCGAAGCTCTTCGTCCCGAACCGGCTCGCGTTCACCGCGATCTGGATCTCCTGATCCATCCGCACCGGGGCGCGGAAGTCGATCTCGACCCGTGCCACGATGATGTTCATGTCCTCGATCCCCGTTGCCGCGCCGACCTCCTTGAGGAAGGCCACGCGGGCTTGCTCGAGGTACGTGAGGAAAACCGCATTGTTCACATGACCCATCGGATCGAGATCGCGAAACCGCACCCCTTGAACGTGGACAAATTGACTACTCGCCACGCCCCGGATGCTAGCCGTGCTAAAGAAAGCGCCGCTCAGAATCGTCGTATGAGTGTGGGCGCGGCTGAGCCCGAGGAGCTCGAGCGGATCTATCGCTCTCGACACCCCCGGTTTTTGGCGGTGGCGGCTGCAATCGTTGGAGATGCCGGAGAGGCCGCTGACGTCGTGCAGGATGCTTTTGCCACGGCGCTGCGAAAGCGCAGACGCTTCCGGTCGGAAGGGTCGCTCGAGGCGTGGGTCTGGCGGATCGTTCTCAACAAGGCCCGCGATCGCCGGCGGGAAGCGGGTCGAGACACGTTGATGCTGACTGCCGAGGCGCCGGTTTCCGCTAACGGCTACGCAGCCGACGCTGCGGTGCGCGCTGTGCTCGCTCAATTGCCAGACCGTCAGCGCGAAATCGTCTTCCTGCGGTACTTCGCCGGCTTCAACTATTCGCAGATCGCGGAGTTGCTCGGGATCAGTGTCGGGACGGTCGGTGCCACGTTGAATGCGGCGCACGCAGCGATGCGGAGCGAAATGGAGAGGGCCACCCGATGAGCGAAATCGACCCGCAGGTCCAACAGAGCCTCGAACGTCTCGTGGGTAGGACTGTGAATACACCGCGTGACTGGGAAGACGTGGTTTCTCGCGCGCGGGTGGCGCGGCGTCGCAGGGCGGCCGTTGCGATCCTCTCCGGCGTCCTCGTCATTGCCGGGGTCTCGACAGCCTTTGCCTATGCACCGGGGCTTCGCGGCCTGATCGCCGGCACCCCCGTCAGCCCCAACCGGCTCTCACCCGAGGAGAAGCTGATGCTCGCGTCGATGAGCTCTGGAACGCGTGTCCTTGCGACGAAGCCAAATGATCCACGGCTCCGACGACTCGGCGGGCTCGTGTCGATCAGGCTCCTCGCGAACCGCGGCGGATACAGGTTCTATGTCGTCGACCTGAAAGGCCAACGACCGCAACGCTGCTTCGCTACAGGGCGAGCAAATCAACGGAGCCTTCTCGGGTCATTGCACTGCGCCGAGCGCTGGAACTTCCCCTCGGCGAAGTTGCCTGTCCTCGACGAGTCTGTTTGGGAGGCGAGCAGAGAGCACCCCGAGTGGCATGTCTTTCGCCTCCAAGGCTTTGCCGCGGACGGTGTTGCCAAGGTCGGTTTGCTGGACGAGCACGACCGGCTCGTTGCGGCAGTGCCCGTCGTGAGCAACACATACCTCCGGTCGACTGGTCTCCCAACCGAGGGAGTCAAGGCGATCGTCGCGTATGACCGTTCAGGTAGGCAAGTATTCTGCGAGGGAGGCTCATCGTGTCCTTCAGCGCCTGAGCCGGCGAGGAAACCCGCTACTCCGCCGCGCTTGGTGACCCCGCCTAGAAGGGGGAAGCACCTCCAGCGAGGCAGCGGCGACGGCGTTGTGGTCGACATTTACCAGCCGGGGATCGCGCTCGTCGATCTGCGCACAATGATTCCTCGGGCGCGCCGGTTCGTGGCCAGCAGCGTCGCTTTTTCATGCGCACGCGTTCGGTTTCTCGGTGGGCGTTGGGTTGTCGACACCGGAGGGGCCGGCTTTAGAGCCGCCGCCGCAGGGCGCATGCGCTTCGAGCTAGTCGGTGGCGACCCGTTGAGGGGAGACCTGCCTCCGCCGTACGACGCGTGCGAGATCAGCGGGCCGCGAGGTCATCGCTGGAACGACGCGCTGGGGAATCACGCTCCAGCCGAGGTTCCATTGACGCGGAGCGGCCGCCTCTTCTTCGAGGAGCGAGCGGTCGCCCGCGATCTCGCCTACTTCGTTCGTAGTGACCGAGTCCAGCGGATTCGTCGTAGCGAGGCGCCACTGCCAGCACTACAGGCGCTCTCGCGTCGTTATACGGGTCGAGTCATGCAGCTCCCAGCCGGCTCGGCGATGCCGCCGAAGGGAGCAGTCGGCTTCTGGGTTGGAGCGCGCCGCCTCGTCTTCGCCGAGACGACGCCCAGCGGTCGGCGCCTCTTCGTGGTTGCGAAGCGGGGCACGCTGAAACTTCCCAGCCAAAACCTTGGCGAGCTCGCCTTCGTGTTCTAAGTCTTATTCGTCTCTTAGGCGCGGAGGCTAGGTTCGCGACGATGGAAGAACGGATCACACGAAAAGGCTCGCTCGTTCGGATGGGCGGGTTAGTCACCGCGCTCGCGGCCGGCGGCTGGAAGCTCGCCTCGCAGGACGACGCCGAAGGCGCCGGGCCCGCGGGCGTCGCGTCCGGCGCCGTCACGTGCGTGCTCACACCTGAGCAGACCGAAGGGCCGTTCTACATCCCGCGCGAGCGCGTCCGACGCAACATCAGGGAGGGCAAGCGCGGCGTGCCGCTGACGCTCCGCGTCGTGGTCGTCAACGCTGCGACCTGCAAGCCGATCAAGGGCGCTGCAGTCGACATCTGGCACTGCGATGCGGCGGGCGCCTACTCGGGCGTGGCGGCCCAGCGCAACCGGACGTTCCTCCGCGGTATCCAGCGCACGAATGCACAAGGGCTGGCCGTCTTCCAGACGATCTACCCGGGCTACTACCCCGGCCGGACCGTCCACATCCACGTCAAGGTGCATCTCGCCGGCAACGTCATCCACACGGGCCAGCTCTACTTCTCGGACGCCGTGACGGACGCGGTGTTCCGACGCACTCCGTACAGCAGTCGGCCGCGCCGGAGGACGCGCAACGCCAACGACTCCGTCTACCGAAACGGCGGCATGCGCTCGCTGCTTCGCCTGCGGAAGACCCGGACCGGCTACCTCGGCACGATCACGATGGGCGTCCAGCGCTAGCGGCCAAGCGCCGGAGCAAATTCGCCTTCACCTCGGGCCACTCGTCGTCCGTGATCGAGTAGTAGGCCGAGTCGCGGATCTCGTCCGGGCCGAGGATGATGTGCTTCCGGAACACGCCCTCGAACTTCGCTGGGAGAGCCTCCAGCGCCCGCCGCGAGAGGGCGTTCCGCTCGTCGGTCTTGAACTCGACTCGCATGCAGCCGAGCTCCTCGAAGGCTCGCCTGAGCATCAACAGCTTCGCCTCCACGTTCACTCCCGTTCCCCACGCGGATGGCTCGAGCCAGGTGTAGCCGATCTCGACCCCGCGGTCGGACGGGCGCAGCGTCATGTATCGGGTGCTGCCGACGATGCGCCCGCTCGCGCGCGCGATCGTCGTGAACGGCGCCTCTTCGCCGCGCTCGCCTGCCGCGAGCGTGCGCTCGAACCAGCGGTCGAACGCGTCTGGAACGCCCGTCAGGTCGAGCCGCGTCCAGCGCCAGATCTCCGGGTCCTGGGCCGCCTGCCTCAAGCCCTCCTTGTGCTCTGGCGACACCGGCTCGAGCACGATCAGCTCGCCTTCGAGCCGGTCGGCCAGGCCGGGCCAGCTCACCGGTCGGAGCGGCGGTAGACGAACCGGACGGCGGTCCAGTCCTTGTCGATCGCGCAGGACTTGTTGTCGACGAGGCCGGCCTCGAGCCCGATGCGTTGCA
The DNA here is from genome assembly GCA_046729795.1 of Actinomycetota bacterium. GTDB lineage: Bacteria > Actinomycetota > Thermoleophilia > Gaiellales > Gaiellaceae > JBKPFU01. The sequence continues at coordinate 8,659 of JBKPHH010000052.1, forward strand.
CGTCCTCGAAGGAGAGATCGCTCTCGAGCTTGGAGGACTTCTTGGGATAGGCGATCCACAGTCCGTCCGCGGGATCGAGCGTCCCTTTCAGATCCTTGAACCGCTGGGCGAGTTGCTCGGCCGTCGTGGTGAAAAAGAGCAGCACGTTCGCGCCGGGCTTGGCGCCCAGCTTCTCGGTCAGCGGAGTCGTCGAATAGTCGCGTTCGGGCATTCGTTAAATGGTCGTAAGGAT
>JBKPHH010000053.1:0-21927 GCA_046729795.1 Actinomycetota bacterium
GCGGGAGCAGTGCCTCGCCGACCTGATCTCGGGCAAGTCGAAGTTCCATAACGTCTTCCATTACCCGACCAAGACCTGGGGTGACGTCGGCGTGATCGCCTGGCTCGTCGACGCCGCGGCGATCATCAGCCAGAAGGCGCTGCTCAAGTGCTCGTACGCCCCGTACGCGCGGATCATGAAGAAGATCTGCTGGGAGGAGTCGTTCCACATCCTCCACGGCCGCGACGTCGTGCTGACGATGATGCTCGGCACCGACCAGCAGCGCGAGCTGGTGCAGGAGGCGCTGAACCGTTGGTGGGGGCCGCTGATGCAGTTCCACGGGAACCCGATCCCGAAGGACGACGACCCGATGTACCACTGGCGGATCAAGTCGCAGGGGAACGAGGAAGCGCGCCAGCAGTTCCTCGACGGCTACGTGCCGCAGATCTGGGAGCTCGGCTTGACCGTGCCCGACCCGAAGCTGCGCAAGCGCGACGACGGGATCTGGGAGTACACCGAGCCGGACTGGGACGAGCTCAAGCACGTGGTCACCGGCCATGGCCCGAAGACGGCCGAGCGGCTCGAGCTCCGCCGCACGACGCGCGAGGAGACGGAATGGGTCCGGCTCGCCGTCCTCGCCGAAGCGGCGTGATCTACGAGGTTTTCCGGCAGGAGCGGAAGGGCCAGGCGTTCGCGCACGCCGGCTCGGTCGAGGCGCCCAACGAGGAGTTCGCGGAGTGGTACGCACGCGAGCAATACGGCCGGCGAGGGGAGTCCGTCGCGCTCTGGGTCGTCCCCCGGGAAGCGGTGCACGAGATCGACGACTTCATCGACGAGCTGCAGCGGAACTACCACCGGGTCGACGGCTACCCCCTGAAGGAGAAGCTGAAGGAGGCGCGTGAGCGAGCGGGCACAGCTGCTCCTGCCGATCGCTGACGACGAGCTCGTCCTCGGCTGGCGCAACTCCGAGTGGACCGGGATCGCGCCGTTCCTGGAGGAGGACGTCGCCTTCTCCTCGATCGCGCAGAACGAGATCGGCCACGCGCGGGCGCTCTATCAGCTCGTCGCCGACGAGCTCGGAACGACCGCCGACGAGCTCGCGTTCGACCGCGATCCTGCGGACTACCGCTGCTCCCGGCTCGCAGAGCTCCGGCTCGTCCCCGACTGGGCGAAGACCATCGCGCGCCACGTCCTCTACGAGCGGGCCGACCAGGCGCGGCTCGAGGCGCTCAAGCAATCGGGTGATCAGGAGGTCGCCGGCCTCGCGGCCAAGATCGACCGCGAGGAGGCCTACCACCGCATGCACGCGGGGATGTGGTTCGACCGGCTGAAGGACGAGCCTCGGTTCACGGCCGCGCTCGAGGAGCTGGAGCCGCTCCTCGAAGCGCGAGGCGACCACAGCCAAGAGCTGGCCGGTCTCTGGGAGGAGATGACGATGGTGCGGCGGTCGGTCGCGGGTGCGGCATGGTGACCGAAGAGAAGGTCTGGGACGCGCTCGCGGAGATCCCCGATCCCGAGATCCCACCGATCTCGATCGTCGACCTCGGTGTCGTCCGCGGCGTGGAGATCGAGAACGGCCGGGTGCGGGTCGACTTCACGCCGACCTTCCTCGGCTGCCCAGCCCTCGAGGTGATGCGGGACGCGATGGCGGCGAAGATCGCCGAGCTCGGCGCCGAGCCTGAGATCCGCGTGATAACCGACGACTCCTGGTCCACGGATCGCATCACGCCTGAGGGCCACGAGAAGCTGCGCGCCTCAGGGTTCGCTCCGCCCGCTCCGCGTGATCCTGGGAGCCGTAGGCTACGGCTTGTCCAACTCCAACGCGGCGGCTTCCGCTGCCCCTACTGCGGGTCGACCGACACGACGCTCGAGAACATCTTCGGGCCGACGCCGTGCCGGTCGCTTCGTTACTGCAACGGCTGCCGCCAACCGTTCGAGCAGTTCAAGACCATCTAGGCTAAGCACATGCGCTTCCTCCCGATCGTGCTCCTCGCATCCGTTCTCGCCGCCGGCTGCGGCGGGGGCGGCGGGGGCTCGAGCAACGGCCGCCTGTCGGCGGAGGACTTCCGGTCCAAGGCGGATGCGATCTGCAAGAAGTACGAGAGGCAGATCGCGAAGGCCACGGCAGGGAGCGGCACCGGCGCGAGCCAGATCGCCGACACGATCGACAAAGTGATCCCCCTGATCGAGAAGGGCCAGCAGGAGCTCACGGATCTGAAGCCGCCGGAGGACCTCCAGGCCAAGTACAACGACTGGGTCGCGGCGGGCAACGACCAGGTCGAGGAGGCGAAGAAGCTCCGCGACGCGGCGCGGAACAACGACTCGAAGGCCTTCCAGGCCTCGCTCGCGAAGCTGCAGACGCTCGAGAAGAATCAGGACAAGGTCGGCAAGGAGGATCTCGGCCTGACGACCTGCGCGTCGAGCGGCTAGTCCTCGACCTTGACGTCGAAGCTCGGGTAGCGCTGCGTGAGCAGCAGCAGGTAGCCGTAGGTCTGCGTCTCGTATCGAAGCGCGAAGGCGGCGAAGTTCCGGAGACCCTGGGGAACGCGTCCGGTCACGAGCGCGACGAACCAGCTGAAGAGGGCCAGGATCCTCGAGAGATATCCGAGGATGTTGGCGACGATCATCGCCGGAATGGCGAGAATGGAGCGGAAGAAGACCGTGAGACGGCTCTGGCGCTCCGGGGGGTCGACCTCGAGGTCGATCGGGTAGCCGGGCTTCCCCGTGAAGCCCGGGAACGGGTCGGCGATCAGCAGGACATAGGCCGTGACGTGCGTGGCGTAGCGCAGGAAGGTCGCGAGGAAGTTGTGCAGGCCGTCGGGTGAGCGGCCCATGAAGAGCGTCGCGAACCAGTTCACGATCGCCGCGAGAATCGTGATCACCGCCCAGAGGGACAGCCAGATCAGATGCGGGATCGCGAGGATCAACCGGAAGAAGACGGTCAGCCGGGTGCGACGCAGATCGTCGGTTACGCGCAGGCGGATCGGATGTTGCGCAGAAACCGTCGTCGGGGTCGCCGGAGGGGCCGCTTCTTCCACGGCGGGATCCTAACGCCCTTCGAACTTCGCGTCACGCTTCTCGAGAAATGCGGCGACGCCCTCAGCGAAATCGGCCGTCTTGACGGCGGCCGCCTGCAGCTGAGCCTCACGCTCGAGCTGCTCGTCCAGCGTTGCCGTCGCCGCATGGTCGATCAGCCGCTTCGTCATCCCGATCGCCGCCGTCGGGAGCTCGGCCAGTTCCTTCGCGACCTCGCAGGCTCGCGGCATGAGCGCCTCGGCGTCGACGACCTCGCAGACGAGACCCCAGGCATGCGCCTCCGCCGCCGACAGGCGGCGGCCCGAGCAGAGCCACTCGAAGGCTCGCGCGGGCCCGATGAGGCGGGGAACGAAGTACGTCGAGCCGGAGTCCGGCACCAGGCCGATGTTGATGAAGGCGGGCACGAACGAGGCGGCATCGGCCGCGATACGGATGTCGCAGGCACAGGCAAGCGAGAGGCCGGCACCGGCGGCAGGGCCGTTAATTGCGGCGATCACCGGTTTCTCCAGGCGGCGCAGCCCGAGGATGGTGCGGTGATAGCCGCCGCGTAGGCGTTCGCCGATGTCTCCGGCCGACTCTTGGAACTCGGTCAGGTCCTGCCCGACGCAGAAGCCCCGTCCCTCGCCGGTCAGGATCACCGCTCGTACGTCCTGCGCCCGGGCTTCCTTGAAGCCCTCCCACAACGCCTCGTGCACCGCTTGGTTGACGGCATTGAGCACGTCTGGCCGGTTCAACCGAATGGTCAGGATCGCGCCGTCGCGACTGGTCTCGACCTCGGCCATGCCGCAGACCCTAACCGGGTTGCTACGTTCAGCGGAGATGGCGGACCTGACCTTCATCGACGCGATTCTCGAGAGCGAAGGGCCCGACGAGATCGAGGCCCTGGACGCGTACTCGCGCGCCGTCACCACGGTCGCCGAGCGTCTCGCGCCGTCCGTCGCCAACCTGCGCGTCCGTCGCCGCGTGCGCGGCGGCCGAACGCTCGAGGGCGGCGGGAGCGCGGTCGTGATCACGCCGGACGGGTTCATGCTCACTTCTGCGCACGTCGTCGTGCGAACGAGCGGGGGCCGCGCTTCCTTCGTCGACGGCCGCGAGATCGAGTTCGAGGTGGTCGGGTCCGATCCGCTCTCCGACCTGGCCGTTCTGCGCGCCGGCGCGCGCGACCTTTCGCCTGCGGAGCTTGGTGACGCCGAGCGCCTTCGGGTGGGCCAGCTCGTCGTCGCGATCGGAAATCCCAACGGCTTTGCGGGCTCCGTGACCGCCGGCGTCGTCTCCGCGCTGGGCCGTTCGTTGCCGACGCGCTCCGGCTCGGCTGTCCGCGTCGTCGACAACGTGATCCAGACGGATGCCGCCCTGAACCCGGGCAACTCCGGCGGCGCCCTCGCGGACGGCAGCGGACGTGTCGTCGGGATCAACACCGCCGTCGCGGGCATGGGCCTCGGCCTCGCCGTGCCGATCAACGAGGCGACGCGCCGGATCGTCGCGGCGCTGATGACCGACGGACGCTTTCGGCGCGCGTACCTCGGCGTCGCCGGCGGGACGCGACCCCTTCCACCGCGCCTCGCCCGCCAGCTCGAGCGCGAGGCCGGGTTCGAGGTCGTCCAGGTCGTCGAGGACACGCCGGCCGCCCGCGCCGGGCTGCGCGCCGAAGACGTGATCGTGTCGCTCGACGGCAACGCGATCGAGCGGGTCGACGACCTCCAGCGGCTGATGGCCGGGGACCTGATCGGAACCGCGGTCACGCTCACAGTCGTGCGAGGCGGCGAGGTCCTGAGGCTTCCGCTCGTTCCGGACGAGCTGCTGGAATAAGCAGCCGACGCGCGGGTAAAGATAGGGGGAGATGAAACGGCGGTGGGTGATCGTCCTTTCGGCTGCCGTCGCGACCGTGCTCGGAACCGGAGCGACGGCGCTCTACGCCTACGACATCGCTCGATCGGACGTGATTGCGAAGGGCATTACGGCCGGCGGCGTCGACATCGGCGGGCTGTCGGCCGCGAGAGCGCGCGAGACGCTCAGGCGGGCGCTCGCGGTCAGGGTCGCCCGGTCGGTCGTCGTCCGCTTCCAGAACCAGCGGTTCGTCCTCTCGGCGACCCGTTCGAAGGTTCGCCTCGATGCGAACGCGATGGTTCGGCAGGCGCTGGCGAAGAGCCGTGACGGTTTCTTCGTGGGACGCGCCGTGCGAAGCCTCGCGGGCGGCGAGGTCCGCGCACGGCTACCGGTTCGCGTTCGCTATTCGAGCTACGAGGTGCGGGCGCTCGTCCATCGCGTTCGGAGCGCCGTCGAGCGGCCGCCCCAGGACGCGACGCTGGCCGCATCCGCAACCAAGTTCGCCGTTCGCCCCGCCCGCGACGGAATCGCGGTAAGAACGGTCCGGCTGCGGTGGGCAATCGCGCGCGCGCTGTTCGATCCGACGGGCTCGCGCGTCGTCCGGGTGCCGACGAGGACAATGAAGCCGCGCGTCACGACCCAACGGCTCGCGCAGAAGTACCCCTTCTACATCACGATCAACCGCAGCCAGTTCAAGCTCCGGCTGTTCCGGCATCTGAAGCTGGCGAAGACGTACACGATCGCCGTCGGCCAGATCGGGCTCGAGACTCCTGCGGGCCTCTACCACATCCAGAACAAGGCGATCAATCCGGCCTGGCACGTGCCCTTGTCCTCCTGGGCCGGGTCGCTCGCGGGCTCGGTCATCCCGGGCGGCACTTCCTCGAACCCCCTGAAGGCGCGCTGGCTCGGGATCTACGACGGTGCCGGAATCCACGGCACCGACGCCACGTACTCGCTCGGCCACGCCGCCTCGCACGGCTGCATTCGCATGGCGATCCCGGACGTGATCGAGCTGTACAACATCGTCCCGGTCCACACGCCGGTCTACGTCGGCTAGGTCAGGGTCAGCGGCCCTTGAACTCGGGCTTGCGCTTCTCGGTGAACGCGCTGAGCCCCTCCTTCGCATCCTCGGACGCGAAGGCGAGGTAGAGGGCTCGGCGCTCGGCCTCCAGGCCGGCGGCGAGCGTCGTCTCGTAGGCGCGATTGACCGACTCCTTGGTGAGACGTGTCGCGACGGGCCCGTTTGACGCGATCTCCTGCGCCACCCGCTTGGCCTCGTCGAGCCAGGCCTCCTTCGAGACCACCCGGGCGACGAGGCCGGCCTCGAGCGCCTCCCGCGCCGACAGCCGCCGTCCGCTCAGGACCACGTCCATCGCTACGGCCTTGCCGACCGCCCTCGTCAGCCGCTGCGTCCCGCCGGCGCCGGGGATGATCCCCAGCGAGGTCTCGGGTTGGCCGAACTCGGCTGTCTCCGAGGCGACGATCAGGTCGCAGGACATCGCCAGCTCGCAGCCGCCGCCGAGACAGAATCCTGAGACCGCCGCGACTAGTGGCTTCCAGAGCGAGCGGATGGCGTCCCAGCGCTCGACGCGCCGCTGGTAGTAGAGGTCGATCGCAGACGCCTGCGCCAGCTCGCCGATGTCGGCGCCCGCGGCGAACGCGCGCTCGGAGCCCCCGAGCACGATGCATCGGATCTCGTCGTCGGAGTCGAGCTCCTGCAGCGCCGTGACGAGCTGGTCCATCAACTCGTCCGAGAGCGCGTTCAGCTGCTTCGGACGGTTCAGGAGCACGGTCGCAATCGGCGCCTCGCGCTCCATGAGAACGAGCTGCTCGCTCACAACGTCGCCTTGCATTTGTGTTGCATCACTTCTCCTCCAAACCCCCCTCTTCCAAGGAGGAGAGCGCCCTTTAAGAGGGGGAGGGGACACAAGTGATGCAACACAAAGTCTCGGGTTGTGTGGGTCACTCGCCCTGCTTCTTGTCCTTCTCGAGGAAGCGCTCGATGGCGGCGCGCGGCTCGTCGGTCGCCATCGAGATCGCCAGCCAGTCGCGGGCGTGATTGATCGTCTCGTGCCACGCCAGGTCCTTCCAGAAGTTCAGGTGCTGCTTCGCGTAGCGGGTCGTCTGCGGGAGCTTCCGTTCTAAGTTCTCGACCACCACGTCGACCTTCGCGTCGAGCTCGCCGGCCGGCACCGCCCAGTTGACGAGCCCCCACTCGGCCGCGCGCGCCGCGGGGATCTCCTCGCACATGAGCACGATCTCGCGCGCGCGGCGGTCGCCGACGAAGATTGTCAGCCACTGCGTGGCGCCGCCGGCGGGAACGGAGCCGTGCTCCGGGCCGACGTGTCGGATGTACGTGTCGTCCACCATCACGGCCAGGTCGCAGGCCATCTGCAACTCGTTGCCGCCGCCGACGCAGATGCCGTTGATCCTCGCCAGCGTCGGCTTGCCGATCTCGCGCAAGCGGTCGTGGGCATCCTTGAACGCGCCGAACCACTTCCAGTACTCGTTCGGCTTGCCGAGGTAGTCGTCTGCCCATGACTTGAGGTCCGCGCCGACGCAGAACGCGCGCCCCGCACCCGTGAGCACGACCGCGCGGATCTCGTCGTCCCAAGAAGCGTCCTCGGCGGCGCGGGCGAGCTCGCGCAGCATCTGGAAATCGAACGCGTTCAGGCGTTCCGGACGGTTGAGCGTGATCGTCGCGCGGGGCGGCGCCTTCTCGTAGAGGATCCGCTCGAAGCCGAGCGCCGAAGGATCGAGCGGCTGGGGGCGGCTGGGCTCCGGCACGTCGCGAGCCTAATTGCTTATCGTGGAGCCGTGTCCCGGAGGGCGAAGGTCTGGATCGCCCTCTGGACGGTCTACATCATCTGGGGCTCGACCTACCTCGGCATCGAGCTGGCCGGGGAGACGATCCCGCCGGTCTTCGCGGTCGCCGTTCGGTTCCTGATCGCGGGGGCGCTGATGGCGGGTTGGGTCGCCTGGCGCCGCGGGGCGAGCAGGCTTCAGGTTTCGCGGCGCGAGCTTGGAGGCGCGGTCGTCGTCGGCCTGCTGCTCCCCGGCGCGAACGCGGTCCTCTTCGTCGCGGAACAGGACGTGCCGACCGGCCTTTCGTCGCTGATCATCGGCGCCGTCCCGCTCTGGGTGGTCGTGCTCCGGCTGCTCGTCCGCGAACGGCCGGACGCGCTGGCGCTCATAGGCGTCGCGGTCGGCTTCGTCGGCGTCGCGCTGCTCGTCCGGCCGGGCGGGCACGGAGCGACAGTCGGCGGGGTCCTGCTCGTCGTGCTCTCGTCGGTCATGTGGGCGGTCGGCTCATTCCTCTCCGGCCGGCTCCCGATGCCGCGGGATGCGTTCGCGGCGACGGCGCTCGAGATGCTCGTCGGCGGCATCGCGCTTCTGCCGATCGCGCTGCTCGCCTATTCGCCGTCGGAGCTCGATCCCGCCAACTACTCGGCCCGCTCGATCTTCGGCTTCTGGTACCTCGTCTTCTTCGGCTCCCTGATCGGCTACACCGCGTACGCGTGGCTGCTCGCGAATGCGCCGATCGGCCAGGTCTCGACCTACGCCTACGTGAACCCGGTCATCGCGATTGCGCTCGGTGCGATCGTCCTCGGCGAGAGCATCACGTGGCAGATCGTGATCGGTGCGATCGTGATCCTGGCCTCGGTCGCACTCGTCGTGCGACGCGAGAGCGCGGAGACGATCGCAGCGGAGGGCGAGTCCCTCGCCGGCGCCGCCGCTCCGCAGACCGCCGCCGACCGAACCGGCGCCTAGGGGAAAATAGAACGCGCTAGAGCCCGACGAGGTCGTCGGGCCGCACGGGCACGCGTGTCAGCTCGCGGCCGCTCGCGTGGCGAAGCGCGGCGACGACGGCCGGCGTCGCGACCATGGTCGGCGGCTCGCCGACGCCCTTGACGCCGTACGGGGCGTCCGGCTCGGCTTCCTCCACGAGGTCGGCCTCGACCGGAGGCATGTCGAGCGTCGTCGGCATCAGATAGTCCGTGAAGCTCGCGTTCGTGATCCGGCCGTCCCGCGTCTGGATCTCCTCCATCAGCGCGAGGCCGAGCCCCTGCGCCGCACCCCCTTCGATCTGCCCGTAGACGGCTTGCGGGTTGACGGCCTTGCCGACGTCCTGAGCCGTGCCCAGCCAGACGACCCGGGTCAGACCGAGCTCCGTGTCCACTTCGACGACGGCGCGCATGGCGGCGCAAATGAAGGCGACGTGAGCGCGGTCGGAGGTCACCTGACCCGTGTCGGGGTCGAGCGGCGCGGTTTCCGGATGGCGGTAGACCCGCTCGACGCTTACCTCTCGCCCGGTGCGCTCGTACTCCTCGAGCGCGGCGCGGCAGGCGTCGCGGACCGCGCCGGCAGCCATCCAGGTCATGCGCGAGGCCGAGGACGATCCCGCGGAGTCGACTGTCGCGGTAGAACCGGGCGCCAGGGCGACGTTCTCCGTCCCGAGCTCCGTCTGCGCGACCTGGAGGATGACGTTGGTGACGCCCTGCCCAACCTCGGCAGCGGCGCAATGGACCTCGGCCGCGAGCTCCTCGTCCGCCGCCGGCCAGAGCCGAACGCGGGCCGCGCAGTAGTCATCGAAGCCGTGCGAGTAGCACACGTTCTTGAAGCCGACGGCGAAGCCGACCCCGCGCTTGACCCCCTCTCCGCGCGTGGTGTTGCCGGCTCCGCCGGGCAGGCGGATCGCATCCCGCGGCAGCTCCTCCGGCTCCGGCAGCGGCAGCGCCGCGCAGCGCCGGATCACCTCGGCCACGGGCAGCGAGCCCATGATCTTCTGCCCGGTCGGCAGCGAGTCGCCGGGCGCGAGCGCGTTGCGCAGGCGCAGCTCGACAGGGTCGATCCCGAGTGCGGCCGCCAGCTTGTCCATCTGCGCCTCGTGCGCGAAGCAGACCTGCACGGCGCCGAAGCCGCGCATCGCTCCGCACGGCGGGTTGTTGGTGTACACGCAGGTGACGTCGATCAGCGCGTTCTCCAAGGCGTAGGGGCCGCAGGCGAACGACGCCGCGTTGGAGGTGACCGCAGTCGAGCTCGACGCGTACGCGCCGCCGTCGAGCAGGACGCGAACCCGCACGCAGACGAGCTTGCCGTCCCGGGTTGCGCGGTGCTCGGCCCAGATCTTCGCCGGATGGCGGTGGATGTGGCCGACGAAGGACTCCTCCCGCCCGTAGACGATCTTCACCGGACGGTTCGTGTGCAGGGCGAGCAGCGCTCCGTGCACCTGCATCGAGAGGTCCTCGCGGCCGCCGAACGCGCCGCCTACCCCGGCGAGATGGATCCGCACCTGCTGCGGATCGAGTCCGAGACAGGGTGCGACCTGGTCGCGATCGACGTGCACCCACTGGGTCGCGACGTAGATGTCGACGCCGCCCTCGCCGTCCGGAACCGCGAGGCCGGACTCGGGGCCGAGGAACGCCTGGTCCTGCATTCCCAGCTCGTAGACGCCCGAGACGGAGACCTCACCGGCCGCGTCGGGATCGCCGTGGCGGACGATGATCGAGCGGACGACGTTCGGACGCGGGTCCTCTCGAAAGCCGTGGCCCGCCGTCGGATTGTCCGGGTGCAGCGGCTCCTGCTCGGTCGCCCGCTCCGGATCGACGACGGGCTCGAGCGGCTCGTATGCGAGGCGCACCCGCTCGGCCGCACGGCGCGCCTGCTCCGGATGCTCCGCGGCGACGATCGCCACCGGCTCGCCGAAGTAGCGGACCCGATCGATCGCGAGCACCGGCTGATCGGCGAATTCGAGCCCGTAGAGCTTCTCGCCCGGCACGTCCTCGTGCGTCAGCACCGCGTGGACGCCCGGCGACGCGAGCGCCTCTCCGATGTCGATCGAACGGATCAGCGCGTGCGGGTGCGGGCTGCGGACCGTGTGCCCCCACAGCATCCCGGCGGCGTGGAGGTCGCTCGAATAGGCGAACTCCCCGGTCACCTTCGGAATCGCATCGACGCGCCGGACACTCTCGCCGACCCGGCCGAGCTCGAGCTTTCGAGCCGTGCTCACAGCCGCACCTTCAAACCTTCTTCGTGTCGGCCGGTCAGTTCAGACGGCCGCACGAGCAAAGCCCGCGCGGCCTGAAATCGACATCGCAAGCGACGTCTCATCGCTCGGCGGCCATTCGCACGGCTTCGAAGATCTTCGCGTAGCCGGTACAGCGGCAGAGATTGCCGGACAGCGCCTCGCGGATCTCGTCCTCGCTCGGATCGGGATTGCGAGAGAGCAGGTCGGCGGTCGCGACGACGAAACCCGGCGTGCAGAAGCCGCACTGAACCGCTCCGGTCTCCGCAAACGCCTCCTGCACCGGCTGGACGCCGTCGTCGTCGGCCAGTCCTTCGACGGTCACGAGCTGGTGGCCCTCGGCCTGGGCGGCGAGCACCAGGCAGGCACAGACAAGCCTGCCGTCGAGCAGCACCGAGCACGAGCCGCACTCGCCCTGTTCGCACGCGTTCTACGAGCCTGGAAGGCCGAGCCGCTCGCGGAGCACGTAGAGCAGGCTCTCCCCCTCCCAGATCTCGGCCTCGTGCTGCTCGCCGTTGACGGTGATTGTGATCTTCATAGGTCAATCTTCCGATGAACTACGTGTCGACCGGCCTTTTCAGACGGACGCACGAGCGAAGCTCGCGCGTCCTGAAGTCGACATCGCAAGCGACGTCTCATGCGAGGCAGCGCTCGAGGGCGCGGGTGGTGAGGACGCGCAACGCGTGCCGACGGTAGCCGGCCGTGCCGCGGACGTCGTCGATCGGACTGGCGGCGTCGGCGACCAGCTCCGGAAACGCCACGCGCTCCGAAAGCGGCGCGCACACGAGCGTCGGCACGGGCCCGGCCGACCCGAACGCGGCGCGCATTTCTCCGCGTTCGCGGTCGACCGCGAGCGCCAGCGAGACGACCGCGATCACCATCGCGTTCCGGGGGCCGACCTTCATGAACGTCTGCGCATCGCCGCGTGGCGCCACCCAGGCGGCCGTGATCAGCTCGTCCGGCGCGAGCGCGGTCTGCTTCGGGCCGACCAGGAAGTCGGCCAGCGGTAGCCGCCGCGCTCCTCGCGTGCTGACGAGCTCGATCTCCGCCCCGTCGATCAGGAGCGGCGGGAGCGCATCGCCGGCGGGCGAGCCGGTGCCGAGGTTGCCGCCGATCGTTCCCCGATTGCGGATCTGTGGCCCGCCGACTGTGCGCGAGGCCTCGGCGAGCGCAGGGCACAGCTCGGCGAGCTCGTTCTCCATCGCCTCCGTGTAGGTCAGCCCCGCGCCCAGACGGAGCGAGCCGTTCTCCCTCGACCACCCGCGAAGCTCGGCGACCTCGTTCAGGTTGAGCAGGGCGGCCGGGCGCGCGCGGTCGAAGTTGAGGTCGACCATCACGTCGGTGCCGCCCTGGATCGGGAGCGCCTCCGGCCGCTCGGCCCTGATCCGCACGGCCTCGTCAAGCGATCTGGGCGTGAAGACCTCCACGCGGAGAAGCGTAAACAGCAGCGTGAGAGGATTCGATGTCGGGGATGGAGCGCGACCTGTCTCGCCGACTTGCCGTTGCGCGCGGCGACGAGCCCGCGGATCTCGTGATTCGCAACGGCCGCGTCTTCTCCGCCTTCACCCGCGAGTGGCTCGAAACCGAGGTCGCGGTCGTCGACGGCTACGTGGCCGGCCTCGGCGACTATGAGGGAGGCGACGTCCTCGACGCATCCGGGCGCTTCGTCGTGGCCGGCTTCATCGATGCGCACATGCACCTCGAATCGCCCAAGCTGCTGCCCGACGAGCTCGCGCGGCTGCTGCTGCCGCTGGGGACGACCACGGTCGTGGCCGACCCGCACGAGCTTGCGAACGTGCTCGGGACGGATGGCGTCCACTGGCTGCTCGACTTCTGCGCCGGCCTCCCTCTGGACGTGTACTTCATGGCCTCGTCCTGCGTGCCCGCGTCAAAGTTCGAATCGCCGCGACGCGCCCTCACCGCCGGCGACCTCCAGGGCCTGTTGCGGCGCAGGCGCGTCCTGGGGCTTGCGGAGATGATGAATTTTCCCGGCGTCATCTCGGGCGACCCGCTCGAGCTGGAGAAGCTCGGCCTCGAAGGCGCCTCGCACGTCGACGGCCACGCACCCGGCGTGCTCGGCAAGGACCTGAACGCCTACGCGGCGGCCGGAATCCGCTCCGACCACGAGGCGCTGACGGTCGAGGAGGGCCGGGAACGACTGCGCGCCGGCATCTGGGTCCTGATCCGCGAAGCCTCGATGGCGCGCAACCTCCGTGCGCTCCTGCCGCTCGTCGCCGAGTTCGGCCCGTCGCGGATCGCCTTCTGCACGGACGACAAGGACCCGGACGACATCGCGGAGCAAGGGCATCTCAACGGCATGGTCCGCGACGCGGTCGAGTGGGGCCTGCCGCCGGAAGACGCGCTCGTGCTGGCCTCGCTCAACCCTGCTCTCTGGCACCGGCTCGACCATCTCGGCGCGATCGCGCCGGGATACCAGGCCGACCTGCTCCTGCTCCCCGACCTCGAGCGCTTCGAGCCGGAGCTCGTGCTCAAGGCGGGAGCTCCGGTTCCGGAGATCGCCCGGGCCGAGGTGCCCGAGTGGGTCAAGCACACGGTGCGCATCCCTTCGGTCTCGGCCGATCGCTTCCGGCTTCCCTGGGACGGCGGCCCGGCGCGGGTGATCGGCCTCGTCGAGGAGCAGGTGGTGACCGAGTCGCTCGTCGACGAACCGACGATCCAGGACGGTCGGGCCGTCGCCGATCCCGGCCGCGATCTCGCCAAGATCGCCGTCGTCGAGCGCCACCTCGGCACCGGACGTGTCGGCCTCGGGTTCGTCCGCGGTTTTGGACTTGCGCGGGGAGCGCTGGCCTCCACCGTTGCCCACGACGCGCACAACATCGTCGCCGTCGGCGTCGACGACGAGGACATGGCCGCGGCCGTCGCCCATCTCGCAGAGCTCGGCGGGGGGATCGTCGCGATCGAGGGCGGACAGGTTCTGGCCGAGCTGCCCCTGCCCGTCGGGGGCCTGATGTCTGATGCCCCGCTCGCCGAAGTCGTCGCGAAGAGCAGCGAGTGCAACGAGGCGGCGGCGCGTCTCGGCTGCAAGGGCGCCACGCCGTTCCTGACCATGTCGTTCCTCGCGCTCTCGGTGATCCCGAGCCTCAAGATCACCGACCGCGGGCTCGTGGACGTCGACCGGTTCGAGCTCGTCCCGCTCGAGGCCGGGTGAGCGTGCTCCTCACCAACGCCCACGTCGTGACCATGGACGACGAGGGCACGGAGCACGAGCGCGGCTGGATCCGACTCGAGGACGGGCGGGTGGCCGAGCTCGGCGCCGGCGAGCCGCCGGAGGCCGGCGAGGACCTCCACGGCGCGCTCGTCACCCCCGCGCTCGTCAACACGCACCATCACCTCTTCCAGACCCTGACGCGGACGCGGGCGCAGGAGGCTGACCTCTTTTCCTGGCTGAAGGCGCTCTATCCGCTCTGGTCGAGGATCGACGCGGAGTCCGAGTACGCCGCTGCGCGAACCGGCCTCGCGGAGCTTGCGCTCTCCGGCTGCGGCACGGTGTTCGACCACCATTACGTGTTTCCGAACGGAGCCGACGGGCTGGTCGAGGCCGAGCTCCAGGCCGCGCAAGAGCTCGGCGTGCGGCTGATCGCCTCGCGCGGCTCGATGGATCTCGGCGCTTCGCAGGGCGGGCTGCCGCCCGACGAGCTCGTCGAGGACCTGGACGCGATCCTGGCCGACACCGAACGGCTTGCCTCACACGGCGACGTCGTGGTCGCGCCGTGCTCCCCGTTCTCGGTCAGCCGCCGGCTGATGACCGAGTCGGCCGAGCTCGCCCGTCGGCACGGGCTGCGCATGCACACGCACCTCGCCGAGACCCGCGAGGAGGAGGAGTACTGCAAGGAGCTCTACGGCTGCCGTCCCGTCGACTACCTGGAGGAGCTCGGCTGGCTCGCGGAGGACGTGTGGTGCGCGCACTGCGTCCACCTCGACGACGGCGACGTCTCGCGGTTGGCGGAGACCTCGACCGGCGTTGCGCACTGTCCCAGCTCGAATCTGCGGCTCGGAGCCGGAGTCGCTCCCGTTCGCCGGCTGCTCGACGCAGGCGCGCCCGTCGGCCTGGGCGTCGACGGGTCCGCCTCGAACGAGCGGGGCGATCTGCTGCTCGAGGTGAAACAGGCGCTCCTCTGCGCACGCGGACGAGACGGTCCGGCCGCCCTCACGGCCCGGGAGGCCCTCCGCCTCGCGACCCGAGGCAGCGCGGCCGTGCTCGGGCGCCACGACATCGGCTCACTCGAGCCCGGCAAGAGCGCCGATCTCGCCGTCTGGCGCACGGACCGGCTCGAGTTCGCGGGCGCGGACGATCCGCTCGCGGCGCTCGTGCTCGGCGGCCCGCATCGGGTCGACCGGCTGATCGTCGCGGGTGAGGAAGTGGTTCGCGACGGTGAGCTCGTGCGCGCGGACGAGCGCGAGATCGCGCAGGAGCATCGGCGCCAGGCGGAGAAGTTCACCCAATGAGCGTCTCCGTTTCGACCCACGTCCTCGACACTGAACGCGGTGCCCCGGCGGTCGGCGTCGCGGTCGAGCTCTATCGCGGCGAGGAGCTCGTCGGAAGCGGGGAGACGGACGGCGACGGGCGCATCGAAGTGCTCGCGGGCGAGCTGGAGCCCGGCGCCTACCGCCTCGTCTTTCGGCCGGAGTCGCCGTTCCTTCGAGGCGTCGAGCTCGAGCTCTCGCTGGAGGAGGGGCACTACCACGTCCCGCTGCTCGTCGCTCCCTACTCGTGCACGACGTATCGCGGAAGCTGACGCCCGCCGAGCTGGCCGAATTGTTCGGTGGGCACACGCCGCTCGTCGACCGGCTGGCCGAGCTGGACGACCCGCTAGAGCGCGCCGAGGACGTGATCGCCGAGCTCCCTGAGGCGGCCAAGGTCGAGGCGCTGGCAACTCATCCCCGCATCGGTGAGCGCTCCGGCGAGCAGAAGGGCGAGGAGCCGGAGGTGCTGGCAGAGCTCCAGCGCCTCAACCGAGCCTACGAGGAGAAGTTCGGCTTCCGCTTCGTCGTCTTCGTCAACCGCAGGCCGCGCTCGGCGCTCGTCCCGGTCCTGCGCGAGCGGCTGGCGCGCACGCGCGAGGAAGAGCTCGAGACGGGGCTCCGCGAGCTCGTCGCGATCGCCAGAGACCGGAACCGCGGATGATCGCGATCGACGCCTACCTGAACGACTGGCTCGATCTCGTCTTCCGCTGGCTGCACGTGATCGCGGGCATCGTCTGGATCGGCTCGTCCTTCTACTTCATCGCGCTCGACAACCACCTGAGCGAGCCCAGGCGAGAGTCCGACGCTGCCGAAGGCGTCGGCGGCGAGGCCTGGGAGATTCACGGCGGCGGCTTCTACCACGTGCAGAAGTACCGCGTCGCGCCGCCGTCGTTGCCCGAGCGCCTGCACTGGTTCAAGTGGGAGGCGTACACGACGTGGCTCACGGGCTTCGCGCTCCTGATCGTCGTCTACTACCTGAACGCGGACACGTACCTGATTGACAAGAGCGTGGCCGACATCTCGGAGGCGACGGCGATCGCGATCAGCGTCGGCCTGCTGGCGGTCGCCTGGCTGGTCTACGACTGGCTCTGCCGGCTGCTCGCCCAGTGGCCGCTGTTGCTCGCGGCTGCGCTCGCGGGCCTCGTCACCGCGGCGACGTACGGCCTGAGCAACCTCTACAGCGGGCGGGCGCTGTACATCCAGATCGGCGCGATGCTCGGGACGATCATGGTCGCCAACGTCTTCTTCGTGATCATCCCCGGCCATCGCGAGCTTGTTCGCGCGAAGGAGGCCGGGCGCGAGCCGAATCCGGCGGCGGGGATCCGCGGCAAGCAGCGCTCCGTCCACAACAACTACCTGACGCTGCCCGTCGTCTTCACGATGATCAGCAACCACTTCCCGGTGCTGTACGGCCGAGAGCACGAGTGGCTGGTGCTGGTCGTGCTGATGGCGATCGGCGCCTGGGCGCGTCACTTCTTCAACCTCCGCCACGAGGGCAGAACGGTCTGGGCGATTCCCGTGACGGCCGCGCTCGCGCTCGCCGGGCTCGCGCTGGCGATCAAGCCGGACGAAACCAAGACTGCGTCGGGGAAGCCGCTGGTCTCGTCTGCCTACATACGGGTCGTCGTCCAGCGGCGCTGCGCGCCCTGCCACTCCGACCATCCGACGAAAGTGAGCACCGCGCCGAAGGGCATCGTGCTCGACACGCCTGAGCAGATTTCGCGCCAGGCCGACGCGATCGAAGAGCAGGCCGTGATTTCGAAGGCGATGCCGCTCGGGAACATGACCGGGATGACGCAACAGGAGCGCGACCTGCTCGGACGCTGGATCAGTCAAGGTGCGAGGTTCAGATGATCGAGATCGTCGTCGGAGACGTCCGTTTCGTCGCGCGGCTGGAAGCAGAAGACGCGCCGGCGACCGTGGCCGCCTTCAGGCGACTGCTGCCGCTCGAGAGCAAGCTGATCCAGGCGCGCTGGAGCGGCGAGTCGGCCTGGATCCCGTTCGGCGAGCTCGACACGGGGATCGGCCCGGAAAACGCGACGAGCTACCCGTCCCCCGGCGAGATCCTCCTGTACCCCGGCGGCGTCAGCGAGACGGAAATCCTCTTCCCGTACGGCGCGAGCTGCTTCGCCAGCAAAGCCGGACAGCTCGCCGGCAATCACTTCGCGACGATCGTCGAGGGCACCGAGCAGCTTCCGGAGCTCGGCCGCCGCGTCCTCTGGGAGGGCGCGCAGCCGATCCGCTTCAGCGAGAGCTGAGCCTCTCGAGAGCGGCGGTCAGGACGTCGACGGCGAGGTTCACGTCGTCCTCGCTCGAGAGCTCGTCGGGACAGTGGCTCACGCCGCCGTTCAGGCTTCGTACGAACAACATCCCGGTCTCGACCCCCGAGGCCGCCAGAACCATCGCGTCGTGCCCCGCGCCGGAGACGAGCCGGGGAGCGTTCGGAAGGAGCTTGCGCAGAGTTTCGAACGGCGCACCGTCCAGCTCGATCGGCTCATACCGAATGCTCGGCTCGAAGTCGATGGCGGCGATCAGCGCGTCGAGCCGCTCAACCGTGGGCGCCCGCGCGTCGACGGTGACCGCCACGCGCTCCGGGACGACGTTGGCCGCACCCGGATCGATCTGCAGCTGTCCGACGGTCGCCACGGCCTCGTCCCGGGCGCACTCCTGCACGTGAAGCACGAAGCGCGCTGCCTTCACGAGCGCATCGTCGCGCGCGTCCATCGGAGTCGTCCCCGCGTGGTCGGCCCGGCCCTCGAAGACGACCTCGCCGCGCGCGAGGCCCGCGATCGCGGTGACGACTGCGAGCGGCTCTCCGGCCGCCTCCAGCACCGGCCCTTGCTCGATGTGGAGCTCGAGGAACGCCTCCGGCTGCTCGGTGAGCGCACGGCTTCCCATCGGCCCCGACTCCTCGGCGCGGAACGCAACGGCGACGAGTGGAGCTTCAGGCAACCGGTCGGCGGCCTCGATCGCCGCGACGACGCCGAGCGCTCCGTCGAACTTGCCGCCGTTCGGAACCGTGTCGAGATGCGATCCACTCCAGACGCGCGCGTCACCGCGACGGCCGAACGTGTTTCCCGCCGCGTCCACGGCCACCTCCAAGCCGGCCTCGCGCATCCAGCGCGCCGCCAGCTCGTGCGCGGCGTCCTCCTCAGGCGTATAGGCAAGCCTGGTCGCGCCGATCGCGTACAGCTCGTCCAGCCGCTCGATCAACCGCGTCCTGCTCATGATCGCGCCGCGAGCAAGAGCGCTCCTGCCAGCGGAAAGACCGCACCGAGCGCGAAGGCGAACCTCCACGAGCTCGCGTCGACGACGGCGGCAAAGGCCGGCGGCGCGGCGGCGCCGACGAACGAGAGAATCGTCTGCTGAAAGCCGATCGCGGCGCCGCTTCTCCCGCGCCCGGCGAGCTCGGCGGCTGCCGTGAACGAGAGCCCGTTCCAGCTCATCGTCAGCATCCCGGAGAGCACGAAGGCCGCGACCACGACCGCGTCGCTCGCGTCGAGGACGACCGCAGTCAAGGCGAGGGACGCGAACCCGGCGAGGCCGACCAGGCGCAGGAGGCCGATCCGGTTCTGCCGAACGTCGCTCAAGCGGCCGAGCCCGATCCGAAGCGCGACGGCGAACACCTGAATCACCGCAAGCACGAGCGCCGCCTCCTGCGTCGAGAAGCCGCGCTCGTCGTGGAAGAACAGAACGAGGAAGCCGGTGACCGCGATCTGGGCGACCAGGTACAGGCCGCCAGCGACCCCGATCACCCAGAGGCGCGCGTCGCGGAGGACCTTCGGCGCCTCGGACACCTCGCTCTGGCCGGGAACGTCGCGGACGACGATCCCGCCGACGACCGCCATGACAAGCACCAACCCCGCCCCGAAGCTAAACGCAGCTTCGAGGCCGCCTGCACGCTCGATCGCCGGTAGTGCGAGCGCTGCGATCGCGATTCCGAGCGGTGTGGACGTCTGCCGAATCCCCAGCGCGAGGCCGCGCTCCTCGGCGCCAAACCACGACATGACCGCGCGGCCGCTGGCGGAGTTGACCGCCGCGCCCGCTCCGCCCGCGAGGCCGAGCAGTACGACGAGCGCCGCGAAGTCGGAGCTGAAGGCGACCGGCACCGCCAGGGCGCCGCAGAGGCCGAGCCCGGCGGCGAGGACTCGCCGCTCGCCCACTCGGTCCGCCAGCAGGCCCCAGGGGAGGAGCGTCAAGATCGGGCCGATCCAGGGGGCCGCGATCAGCACGCCGACCTGCGTCAGGGACAGGCCGAGATCGTCGCGAAGCGCCGGCGCAAGCACAGCCGGCGCGCTGAGCAGCGCGAGATACGCCGCCTGGCCGCCGGTGCCCGCGGCCAGGATCGCCCAGCGATACCTGTTTACAGATCGAACGGTGGGCTTCCTGCCCATCGACCGGTCATTTCAGACGGACGCGCCGGCAACCCCCCGCGTCCTGCGGGTCGGCGCCGCAAACGGCGCCTTAGAGGCCGAACGGGTTGAACGGCTTCGGGCTGGTGGACGCCAGAACGCTCTTCGTCTCCAGGTAGAGATCGAGCGTCTCGAGGCCGAGCTCGCGGCCGAAGCCCGATTGCTTGTAGCCGCCGAACGGAATGCCGGGAAACGCGGTGTACGGCATGTTGATTCCAACCGTGCCCGCCTTGATCCGCCTCGCGAGCCGGTGGCCGCGCGCGGGATCGCCCGTCCACACCGTCGCCATCAGGCCGTAACGACTGTCGTTGGCGATCTTGATCGCGTCCTTTTCGTCTTCGAAGGGGATCACCGTCACCACCGGCCCGAAGATCTCCTCCTGGGCGACGGTCATCCGGTTGTCCACCTTCGCCAGGACGGTGGGCGGATAGAACGCGCCCTTTCCAGCTATCGCTTCGATGTTCCCGCCGGCGACGATCTCGGCGCCTTCCGCGCGGCCCTGCTCGACGAAGCCGTGGATCTTGTCGCGATGCTCGGTCGAGATCAGCGAGCCGACCTGCGTCTCCGCCTCGAGCGGGTCTCCGACCTTGAGCTGCTGGGCGCCTTCGGCGAAGCGGCTGACGAAGTCGTCGTAGAGCGATTTCTCCACGAGCACCCGCGACCGCGCCTCGCAACTCTGCCCCGCGGAGTAGAAGATCGACCAGACCGAGCTCGGGATCGCGTCGCCGAGATCGGCGTCGGCGAAGACGATGTTCGGACTCTTCCCTCCGAGCTCGAGCGTGATTCGCTTGATCGTGTCCGAGGCGAGGCGCATGATCTCGGCGCCGGTCGCCGTCGAGCCCGTGAACGCGATCTTGTCCACGCCGGCGTGCTTGACGAGATGGGCTCCGACGGTCGTCCCCGGGCCGGGAACGACGTTGATCGCGCCGGGTGGGAATCCCACCTCACCCCCGAGCTCGGCGATGCGTAGCGCGCTCAGCGGCGTCGCGGAGTCCGGCTTCAGGACGACCGAGCAACCGGCCGCGAGCGCCGGGGCGAGCTTCCAGCTCGTCATCATCAGCGGGTAGTTCCAGGGCACGATCTGGCCCGCGACGCCGACCGGCTCCTTCAGCGAGTAGAAGAGCAGCGAGCCGCCGATCGGGTTCGAGCGGCCGGCGATCGAGCCGATCGCCGAGGCGTAGAAGCGGAAGTTCTCGATCGCCTGCGCAAGCTCCGCCTTGACCGACGAGATCGCCTTGCCGACGTTGCGAACCTCGAGCTCCGCGAGCTCCTTGCGGTTGGCCTGGATCGCGTCCGCGAGCGCGTGCAGCAGGCGGGAGCGCTCGGTCGGCGGGGTCTTGCCCCAGTCCCCCGCGAGCGCCGCCTGCGCTGCCTCGACCGCGCGATCGACGTCGGTCTCGTCGGCGACCGCAACCCGCGCGAGCGGCTCGCCCGTTGCAGGCTCGGTCAGCTCACGCGTCTCGCCACCTGCAGGCTCGATCGGCTCGCCGTTGATGAAGAGCAGGAATTCGCGCTCTGTCGCGATCGCCACGGGCTGGACGATATCGAGGGTTTTCGGGCCGCTGCTCCGGGAAGACCCTTCCCATGGCCGAAACGGTGGACGTCCAGGCTGCACGCATTCCCGATCGCGACCGGCTCCTGAAAGAGCTCCGGGACAGCGGGCTCGACGCGCGCCCCGTCGACGAGGTCGGCATCGAGGTCCCCTGCCGTGACGACGCGGACGGCGCCTGCGACGATCTCTTCGAACACGCCGAGAACGTGATCATGTCGATCGGCGCCCCCTTCGTGCCCATGAAGCACGAGGGCACGATTTACATCAGTCCGCCGACCTCCTAGGAGTTCACGACGCGGGAGATCCCCGCGATGATCAGAAGCACGGAGAGGCCGACGTAGCCGCCCAGCTCGTAGTAAGGCCCGGGAGGGAGGCCCGACCACGAGGGGCTGCGCCGGCGCTTGACGAAGCGGGGCACGCCGATCGAGAGCAGGATCCCCGCAAGAACGAACTCGACGACGGCGACCGCCACGCTAGCGCTCGAACAGCGCCGCCTGGCCCTGGCCGACGCCGACGCAGAGTGTCGCGAGCCCGTACCGGCCGCCGCGCCGCCGCAGCTCGTGGAGGAGCGTGACGACGAGCCGCGCGCCGCTCATCCCGAGCGGGTGCCC
>JBKPHH010000054.1:0-18605 GCA_046729795.1 Actinomycetota bacterium
GAGGCGGTCGCGGACGAACACATCCGCGGCGCCGTTGGTGTCGCCCTTGACCAGGTTCGCCGCGTCCGACTCGAAGACCACGGAGCGGCCGTCCGCGCTGATGCCGTCGGCGGCCGACCCTCCCCATGGATCGCTGCCGGGGACGGCCTGCTGGCCGGAGCTGCTGACGCTGACGCGGCTGGTCCTGCCCGAGCGTCGATCGAAGACGAATGCGTCCCGTCGCTCGTTCGTATCGCCGGTGACGAGATTCGTCGCGTCGGACGTGAACGTGACGTAGCGCCCGCCGGCGCTGATGCCCGTCGCGTAGCTCGAGTAGTTGGCCTGCTGCCCGCTGCTCGACACGCTCACGCGGGTCGTCGTCGCGGTTCGCAGCGGGGCCGAAGTTGCGGCCGAGACGGTGGCGGCCGCCCAAAGCAAAGCGCTCCCAAGGACGATCGCAACCGCTCTCATTTCGATTCTGCGTGCGTTCATGACGTCTCCTTCGACTGGTTGACGCACGCAGCGTCGGCCACCGCGGTAAATCCGCGGCAAAGGCGCGCTAAAGCCGCTTGCTAAGCGGCTTTATTCGGGCTGCGGAACGATCCGGATGTACGGCTTCGGCGACTCCCAGCCGTCCGGATACGTCTGTTTCGCTTCCTCGTCCGAGACCGAGCCGGCGATGATGACGTCCTCGCCCTGCTGCCAGTTCACCGGGGTTGCGACCTTGTGCTTCGCGGTCAGCTGCAGCGAGTCGATCACCCGCAACACCTCGTCGAAGTTCCGGCCGGTGGTCATCGGATAGACGAGGATCAGCTTGATCTTTTTGTCCGGCCCGACGATGAAGACGTTGCGGACGGTCTGATTGTCGGCCGGCGTCCGGTCCTTGGGATCGCCCGAGGTCTCCGCCGGGAGCATTCCGTACAGCTTCGAGACGTTGAAGTCGGCGTCCGCGATGATCGGATAGTTCGGCGCCTCGCCCTGGGTCTCTTCGATGTCCTTCGCCCACCCTTCGTGGTCGCTGGCCGAATCGACCGAGATTCCGATCACCTTCACGTTCCTGCGCTCGAACTCGGGCTTGATCTTGGCCATGTAGCCGAGCTCGGTCGTGCAGACGGGCGTGAAGTCTTTCGGGTGCGAGAAGAGCACGGCCCAGGAATCGCCCATCCAGTCGTGGAAGCCAATGCGCCCTTCCGTGGATTCCGCCTCGAAATCCGGTGCGGTGTCACCTAGTTGCAATGCCATTTTCCCTCCCTCTTCGGTCCGTCGGGTGAAGCGTATTCCTACGCCGCTTCCGACTCCAACTCGGGTTGCGGCACCCCGTGCTCCGCGGCGGGCGCAGGCGAGGTCGCACGCATCACCACTGCGGCGACCACGGCTCCCGCGAGCGCGAAGGCGGCTCCGGCCAGGAACGCGACGTGGTAGCCGCCGTTCAGGGCGACGAGCGGCTCGTCGCCCGACGCCCGCAGGCTGTCGGTGCGTGACGCAGCCAAGCTGGCGAGGACGGCGAGCCCGAGCGCGCCTCCCATCATGAAGGACGTGTTGACGATCCCCGACGCGAGACCGGCCTCCGTCGGCGCCACTTCCCCCATCGCGGCGAGCAGGATCGGGTTGAAGGTGATGCCGCCCGCGAAGCCGAGCAAGAGCATGCCCGGCAGCACGTCGACGAAGTAGTTCCCGTCGACCGGGGCCCGGGCGAAGAGCAGCAGGCCGGCGACGAACAGCAGGAGCCCGGTGATCAGCGGCGGCTTGACGCCGAAGCGCATGATGAGCCGGTCCGACAACCAGAGGGACGAGGCTCCCCAGATCAGCGTCGCCGGCAGGAACGCCAGCCCGACCTCGAGCGGGCTGTAGCCGAGCACCTGCTGAAGGTAGAGCGCCGAGAGGAAGAACCAGCCGAACATGGCTCCGGCCATCAGCACGCCGACCACGTTGGCGGTCGATAGGTTGCGTAGCCGAAACAGGCCGAGCGGCATCAGCGGCGACTCCACGCGCGACTCGATGAAGAGAAAGACCCCCATCAGCACGGCCGCGGCGGCGAGCAGCCCGAGAGTCTGGGCGGAGGTCCACCCCTCCTCGTTGCCGTTCACGATCGCGTAGACCGCGAGCATGAGCGCGGCGGTCACCGTGACGGCGCCGGCGATGTCGAGCCGCCGTCCTGCCTGGGCCGGTCCCCGCTCGGAGGGCAGCAGGTAGAGGCAGAGCACGAAGACGGCGATGCCGACCGGGATGTTGACCAGGAAGATCCAGTGCCAGTCGAGCGCATCGGTCAGGACACCCCCGAGCAGCACGCCGGCCGTACCGCCTCCGGAGAGGACGAAACCGACGGTTCCCATCGCCTTGGCGCGCTCGGCCGGCTCCGTGAACATGATCATGATCAGCGACAGCACCACGACGGAGACGATCGCGCCGCCGAAGCCCTGCACGGCCCGCGCGCCGACGAGGAACTCCTGCGACTGCGCAAGCCCACAGGCGAGCGACGCCAGCGTGAACACCGTCAGGCCGATCAGGAAGAGGCGCCGGTGGCCGTAGATGTCGCCGAGCCGGCCGCCGAGCAGCAGGAAGCCTCCGAAGGTGAGCAGGTACGCGTTAACGACCCAGGCGAGCGACGACTGCGAGAAATCGAGATCGGCTTTGATCGACGGAAGCGCCACGTTCACGATCGTCGAGTCGAGGACGATCATGAGGTCGCCAAAACACAGGAGGAGCAGGGCGAACCACCTGCGGCGTGCGTCCGTGATCACCATGGGGTCTTCCTCATGCGCGCGTTACAGAGGGCCAACGTGCGACGGCGGCACGTATTCCCGGCGGAACCCTACGCGGAAACAGGCAGTTCGATCGGGGCGGGCGCGACGTCGATCAGTTTCTCGAGCAGCTTGCGGTCCCCCTTCACCGAGACAAGGTCGAGCCGGTTGTCGATGAACATGTAGTAGATCCCTTCGGGATCGCCCTCGACGACGACGTCGGGGTTCTCGGCGGGCCCTTCCTTCGCGTCGCCGTCGACCAGTGACGCCACCTCGTCGCCGACGCGGAACTCGAAGCGGCCGGGCGGCGCGGCGGAAGCGAAGACGATGTCGACCGCGTTCGCGAGCCAGCCGGGGAAGAGCTCGTCATCCGCCGTCGGGGGGCCGAGCGAGCGAGCGCCCCAGAGGGCCAGCTCCCGCATGGTGCCCTTGAGCTCCCGGCCGTAGTCGGTCAGCTCGTAGACGCGGGAGGCCGCCGGCGGCGGCAGCGTCCGCTTGGTGATGATCCCGCATCCCTCGAGATCGCGGAGCCGCGACGCGAGGATGTTGGTGCCGATTCGGGGAAGGTGCTCGGCCAGGTCCGTATAGCGCTTCGGGCCGTGCATCAGCTCGCGCACGACGAGCAGGGCCCATCGCTCTCCGACCAGGTCGAGCGCGTGAGCCATGGGGCAGTACTGGTCGTAGCTCTTGCGCATGCGCCCAGTGTAGCGCCTCCACTTGCTGTTGTGAAGAATTTACTTGCAAAAGAAAAGTTAGATCTGCTAGGTTGCAAGTCATCCCTACTCAAGCGAAAGGAAACGGGACGACATGGTGAATTCAGAACGACGCAGGTGGCTCGCGCTCGCGCTCCTCAGCGCGGTGCAGTTCATGGTCGTCCTGGACATCGCGATCGTGAACGTCGCGCTGCCCTCGATCAAGGTCGACCTCGGGTTCTCGCAGGAGAACCTCCAATGGGTAATCAGCGCCTACGCGCTCGTCTTCGGCGGCTTCCTCCTCCTCGGAGGGCGCGCGGCCGATCTCGTCGGGCGGCGGCGCATGTTCCTCGTGGGTGTGACGGTGTTCACGCTCGCCTCCCTCCTCGCCGGGCTGGCCTGGTCCGAGGCCTCGCTGATCGGGGCCCGGGCATTCCAGGGCCTCGGCGCCGCGGTCATCACCCCGGCGGCGCTCTCCATTCTCTCGACGACGTTCACCGAAGGACGTGAGCGCAACATCGCGCTCGGAGTCTGGGGCGCTGTCGGCGGCTTCGGCGCCGCGGCGGGCGTCCTGCTTGGCGGGATCCTCACCGACGCGCTCAGCTGGGAGTGGATCTTCTTCGTCAACGTCCCGGTCGGCGTGGCCGGCTTCGTGCTCGCACCGCTCCTGCTCCGCGAGAGCCGCGACGCGAGCGTGAAGTCCTTCGACGTCCCCGGCGCGGTGCTCGTCACCGGCGGCCTCTCTTCGCTCGTCTACGCGATCACGCAGGCGGGCCAGGACGGCTGGACGTCCGGAAAGACACTCGCCTTCTTCGCGACCTCGCTGGTCCTGCTCGCCGGGTTCGTCGCCTGGGAGCTGAGGCACTCCGAGCCGTTGATGCGCTTCGGAATCCTCAAGACCCGCACAGTGGCCGGAGCGAACGTGGCCGGGTTCATCCTCGGCACCGCGACCTTCTCCATGTTCCTGATGCTGACGCTCTACATGCAGCAGGTGCTGGGCTACTCGGCCATGAAGACCGGCCTTGCCTACCTGGCGGTGGCCGGAACGGCGATCCTCTGGTCGGCCGTGGCCGCGCAGCTCGTGACCCGCATCGGGGTCAAGCGAGTGCTGACGGCCGGCATGGTCGCGCTCACCGCCGGCCTCGTGTACTTCACGCAGGTATCCGTCGGCGGCTCGTACATGGGCGACCTTCTCCCCGGCTTCCTCCTGGTCGGGTTCGGGCTCGGCTTCTCGTTCGTGCCGATCTCGATCGCCGCACTGGCCGGCGTGCAGGCATCCGAAGCCGGGCTCGCATCCGGCCTGATCAACACTTCGCAGCAGATCGGCGGCGCACTGGGCATCGCCGCCCTCTCGACGATCGCGACCTCCCGCACGGACGACGCGATCGCAGCCGGGACGGCGCTCAACCCGGCACTGGTGGACGGCTTCACCGCCGCCTTCCTGGTCGGCGTCGGCTTCGCGGCCGTGGGAATCCTCGCCGCGCTGACGCTGATCCGCCGGGACGAGCTCGAGCAGCCGCAGGAAGTGGAAGCGGCGCCCGCGCTCGACCTCGCCGCCTGAGAGAACTCGTCGGGGGGACCCATCCCGGGTCCCCCCGCGAGTCGAGGGGGTCAGTCTCTAGTAGCCGCTGAACTTGTCGACTTGGACGTGCTCTTCGTCGACGCCGGCCGCCTGCAGCTCAGCTCCCACGGCCTGGGCCATCTCGGGCGGGCCGGCGACCATGTAGGTCTTGTCGTTCAGGTCGTCGAGGTGGTCCTTGAAGAACCCGGCGTCGATCCGCCGCTTCTCTCCGGGCCAGCCTGGGTCGTCGGTCATCGTGACGACCAGGTGGACGTTCGGGTTCGCCTGCTCGACCTCCTCGAGCTCGTCGAGGAAGGCGGTCGACTCGCGGTCCCGGTTCGAGAAGATCAGCGTCGCCTTGTGGGGCAGGCCCTCGTCCTGGATGTAGCGCAGCATCGAGCGAAACGGCGTGATGCCGATTCCCCCGGCGACGAAGACGAGCTCGCGGGAGGAATCCTCCGGAAGCACGAAGTCGCCCTTCGGCTGCTCGACGTCGACGTCGGCGCCGACGGGCATCTCTGCGAGCGACCGCTTGAAGGCGCTGTCGCGGAGGCGGGTGCAGAGCCCGATGACCCCGCGCTCCGTCGGTGAGGTGACCGCGGTGATGTGCCGGCGCGGCCCCTTCTCGTCCTCGTAGGGCGGATCGAGCAGCTCAACCCAGAAGTACTGACCCGGGCGGTAGTCGAAGTCCTCGCCCTGCAGGTCGAAGATCGCGAGCAGCGTCCCCTTCGCGACTTCGCGCTTTTCCTTGATCGTCGCTCGCATCCGGCGGGAGAGTTTACGGGCCGGGGCCTCTCGCGGATTCAGCCGCCGGTCGCCGAGAAGTGCTGGTAGTCGGGCGTCCCCCGCCAGCGTCCTCCCCACTGCCACCCGACGTCCGCAAACGCCCGCACGAGCAGCCCGCCGCGCACGGCCATTCCCGGACGGACGTTCGAACGGTTCAGGTACGCCCTGCCGGCGCGGGGGTGCACTCGCCCGCCCTCGACGTACGGGTTCTCGACGGGGTTCACGTCGATCGCCAGGCCGTACGCGTGCACCGACCAGCGGCGCGGGCCCGGCGCGATTGCGTAACGGCAGTTGAACGCCGCACTGTTGTCCGCGGCGAGCGAACGCTCGTCGTTCCCGCGATACGCGTCGATCGGCCGCAGCCGCCTGATCGGAAAGCGGGCGGAGTAGAGGCGGCGAAAGACGGTGACGACGTCCGGAACCGCGGTTCGGTTGACGATCACCGCGCCCGTGTGCGCCCGGCGGTCGAAGCCCCAGTACGTCAGCCGGACGCGGCGGAGCTGCGCGGGAGCAACCGGGCAGCCCGCGTGCCAGGAGTACGGAAGTCCAGCCTCCGTCACCCGCGAGACCGTGTGCTGGAACGGCGGCGAAACCGCGACGAGCATCGCCAGCAAGAGCTTCATCGCCGCGTAGTCTGCAGGGTGGAATGGCGAAGACGCTCGTTCTCTCCGCGTTCCTCGCAGCCCTGTGGCTGGCGACGCCGGCGGCCGGAGATCGCTCGCGCGCGGCAGCTTGCCCCGCGAACCTCGCCAACCAGCTGATCGACACGGGCACGGCGGAGCAGTTGATCACCGTCGTGGCGCCGCGGCGGACATCGACGCGCGGCGAGGTCCGGCTCTGGCGTTTCGTCGGCGAGTGCTGGGTTCCCGTGAGCGGCGGCGGCCCGTGGTCGGCCTGGCTGGGGCGGCGCGGCGTCTCCGAGCGCAAGCGCGAAGGCGACCGGACGACACCGGCCGGAGCGTTCGGGGTCTGGCCGGTGATGTACGGAGTCGCCACGAATCCGGGCGTCCGCTACCGCTATCGGCGGATCGTCTGCGGCGACTGGTGGGTCGAGGACGCTCGTTCGCCGTACTACAACCAGTTCCGCCATGTGCGCTGCGGCTCGCGGCCGCCGTTCCGGATCACGAGCGAAGACATGTCTCGCTCGCCTACGGCCTACCGGCATCTGGCGGTCATCCGTTACAACATGGACCCGATCGTGCCGGGCCGCGGCTCCGGGATCTTCCTCCACCGGAGCACCGGCCGGGCGACGCTCGGCTGCGTCAGCCTGCCTCTCGCACAGCTCGTGCGGACGCTTCGCTGGCTCCGCCCCGCGAGCGAGCCGATGATTGTGATCGGCGCGCGTGCGGCGATCCGGCGGTACTAGTATCGGCTCGAGCTTCGACCCCGACCGCAGGAGGGCCACGATGCCGACGAAGCCGATTCCCGAGGGGTACCACACGATCACCCCGTACCTCGCCGTCGACGACGCGAAGAACGCGATCGAGTTCTACAAGCGCGCGTTCGCCGCGAAGGAGCGCGTGAGCATGCCGACCCCGGACGGCAAGATCGGGCACGCCGAGCTCGAGATCGGCGACTCGCTGATCATGCTTTCCGATCCGTTCCCCCAGTCGAACGCCAAGACGCCGAAGGAGATCGGCGCCACGACAGCGGGCATCTTCATGTACGTCGAGGACGTCGACGAGACCGTCCAGCAGGCGATCGACGCCGGCGCGACCGTGGCGACCCCGGTCGAGGACATGTTCTGGGGCGACCGGTTCGGCGCCATCACCGATCCGTTCGGGCACCTGTGGCAGATCGCCACGCACGTCGAGGACATCGAGCCCGAGGAGATGGAGAAGCGCGCCAAGGAAGCCATGGCCGCGATGAGCCAGTAGCTACGAAGAGAGCTCGAAAAACAACAGATGACCGTCCGGGCTGACGAGGGGCCCGCCTAGCCGCTTCCGTAGCTCCGCCTCCACCGCCGCCGCGTTGTCCGCGTAGCCGAAGCGGTCGACCTCGACCCCGCGGAAACCGCGGCGGCGGAGCTCGGATAGGAGGTCGTCCATCGAGGCGTCCTTGAACTTCGCAGCCCAGTCGGCCGGCCGCCCACGCATCGCCCCGTAGCTCCACCGAAGGCGCGACGAGTGGAGGTAGGGCTTCGCGTGGTCGTAGTCGCTCATCCGCTGCAGGTCCCCCGCCTCGGGGAACGGCATGTACGGAAGCTGGTAGATCATCGACCCTCGCGGCAGCCGGTTCTGGACGGCGTGGACGAACTCGTTGTCGGCGTTCCAGGCGGCCTTGTTCGCGGCGTAGGTGGGCACGACGCCATTGCCTGTCTGGTCCAAGAACCCGAGCACGAGCACCGCGGCCAGGGCCGCAAGGCCGACACCGGGCAGGCGCCGCCGCAGGACGTCCAGGAGCAGCCCGACCGCGAGCAGCGAGAAGAAGGCGATGAAGATCGAGAGCCGGTTCCAGGCGCGCAGGAGCGGGATCGCCCCCCCAATCACGGTCGACAGGCCGCCGAGCGTCGCGACGAGGAAGGCAAACGTGGTCAGTGCGGCGGCCTGGCGGTGGAGCGCGGCCGGCCGTCTCGATCCACACACGATCGACCACAGCGCGACCCCGAGCAGCCAGAGAAACCCGACCGCCCCGACCGCGCCGAGCGCCGCAGTCCTGGCCTCGGTAAGGGGGACCGGCGCCTTCTCCTCGTATTTGCGCGTCAGCCGTCGCAGGGGGCCGATGCGGTGGACGTCCATGGGCATGACGAGCTGCGTGAAGCGCAGCGAATAGACCTCGCTGGAGATTCGCGGGCGGACGAACGCCTCGCCGTTCTTGCCGTGGCTCGCCCGGTAGACGAGCGCGGGCGAGAGCTCGACCAGCGTGACCGCGAGGATGGCGCCGATCACGAGAGCCCCGGTGACGACCGCCTCCCGGCGCCAGGCAAGGAGCGCCGCGGCTGCGATCAGCAGGACGGCGAAACCGGAGTAGTAGAACGAGCCCGACGCAGCGGCGATGAGGACGCACAGAAGGATGGTCGTGAACGTGAGGCGCGAGCGCCGGCCGGCGAACAGGGGCTCGCCGCGCAAAATCGCCAGCGCGAACCAGGCGGCCACGGGGACGGCGTAGTACGCGGCGAGGAGCAGATGGAACTCCCCGCGCATCAGGTGGTAGGGCGCGAGCGCGTAGAGCACGGAGCACACGCCTGCGCTCAGCCGGGAGATCCCGAACCGCCTGAAGACGAGGAACGACGCCAGAGCCGCGAGCGGATACGTCGCGATGTAGAAGAGGTTCATCACCGCGGAGCTCCCTGCGAACAGCCCGAGCAGCCAGAATGCGAGCGCGTTCAGGTCGTCGCCGTTCATCACCGGATAGTCGTAGAGCTCCTGGCCGGAGGGAGCGCCGAGCGACGAGTTCTCCTCGTAGGTCCCGTGGTCGTCGATCCCCTTCACGATCAGGTGCGCGAAGTTGCCGTCGCCCGAATAGGCAAAGGGCACCCCGAGGTCGGCGTGCCAGAGCTCGAGTGCGAGCACGGCCGCCACGAGGCTCACGCAGACGACGAGCGAGGCGGGGGCCGCACGGCGAGCGAGGGTCACCGGCGAACGCTAAACGAAGGAGGCGCCGCGGACCCCCACGCAGCGCCTCCTGCATCACGGTGCAACTACCGCGCGCCGTGGGTACCCCGCGCTCCGGGCCTCGAAACGCTGGTACGTTGGCCGGGTGACCGAGCTCCCCGCCGCGGACACCGTCTACGAGGTGGTCTGCCCCCACTGCAAGAAGCCGTTCACGGGCGAGCTGCTGGGCGACGAGTCCTCGAGCCAGCGTGGGTTCAAGTGCCCGCACTGCAACCTGTTCGTCCCGTTCGAGCGCGCCGACGGCGACGATCCGGAACCCGCCTAACTACCGGACCTAGTCCCTCGTTCAAGGGATACCGGCGGATGCCGATACAGCATTCGTGGCGATCGACGTCTCCGTTCAGCGGACCGGGACGATGCGGCTGCCGCTCGGGCTCGAGCGGATTGCCGCCGTGCCTGCGTGGATCGGGCTCGCGGGCATCGTCGCAGCGAGCTTCGTCGGCCGCGTCGTCGCGGCCTTCGGTCACGCGACGCCGCTCTACTTCCCGGACGAATACATCTACTCCGGCATCGCGCGGTCGCTGGCCGAGCACGGGCGGCCGCTGATCCGCGGCGCCTCGGCCAACTTCCCGGCCATGCTGGAACCGCTGCTCGCGGCCCCTTTCTGGCTGCCCGGTGACCCCGAGCTCGCCTATCGCCTGACCCAGGCCGAGAACGCGCTCGCGATGTCGCTGGCCGCCGTACCGGTCTATCTGCTGGTTCGGCGGCTCGGGCTCGGCGCCGGCTGGGCGCTCGCTGCCGGGCTGCTGACGGTCGCCTCGCCTGATCTCTTCTTCACGTCGTTCCTGCTCGCCGACCCGATCGCCTACACACTCGCGCTGTCCGCGCTCTATGCAGGCGTGTGCGCGCTCTCGCGCCCGACTCGCCGGTCGCAGATCCTGTTCCTGACCTTCGCGGGCCTCGCCACGTTCGCGCGGGTGCAGTACGTCGTCCTGCCGATCGCGTTCCTCGCCGCAGCGCTCTTCATGGAACGCGGCTTGCGGCCGGTCCTCGCGCGTTACCGCCTCATGCTCGCGCTCCTCGCTATGCCGCTCATCGGCTCGCTCACGCTCGGCCCGACGAAGCTGCTCGGCTACTACTCCGGCGTCGCGGATCTGGGCATCCATCCCGGCGCGATCGCCCACTGGATCGCCACCGACAGCATGCTGCTCGCCTACTCGGCGGGCTGGGTGATCGTCCCGGGAGCGCTCGTCGCGCTCTGGCTCGCGCTCGTGCGCGCGCGCACGCGTGAAGAGCGAGCGTTCGGCGCGATCACACTCGCCTACGCCGCGACGCTCTTCGTCGAGGCCGCCCTCTACGCGTCGAACGGGTCGAGCCGCTTCCAGGAGCGCTACTTGATGACGCTGCTGCCGCTCGCCTTCCCCGCCTTCTGCCTCTACCTCAAGCGAGGCGCTCCGGGCAGGCGCGTGGTCGCGGTGATCTCGCTGGCGATGATCGCGCTGTCGGCGCGCGTGCCGCTGTCGGGCTACACGATCGGCGACGGCAAGCAGGACTCGCCGTTCCTGCTCGCGGTCTTCCGCCTGGAGAAGGCGGTCGGCGTCGACACGGGCTCGCTCGCCGTTGCCGTCGCGGTCGCCCTGCTCTCGTTGCTCGCGATCGCCGTCGCCTGGCGGGCCCGTCTCGCTCCGGTGGCGGTCGGCGCTGCGCTCTTCTTCGTCGGCGCGTCGTCGGTGGGTGCGATCTCATTCGACCACCATGTCGCGACGTCGGTCCGGCGGGACTACCTCCCGACGGATGCACGCTGGATCGACCACGCCGGCCTCGGCCCGTCGGTGCTGATTCAAACACCGACGACGCCGCACGCCCGCGCGCACGAGGAGCTGTTCTGGAACACGTCACTCGAGGACGTGGTCTTTCTCGACGGAGCCACCGGGATCGACGCGTTCGGCTCGAAGATCGTCCGGCTGCGCGACGACGGCGCGATGACGGTCGGCGGCCGGCCGATCCGCAAGCCGTTCGCGATCTCGAACCACGGTGTCCGAGCGCAGTTCCGCGACGCCGTGCGCGTCGCCAGAGGCAACGACTACGAGCTCTGGCGCCCGCTCTCCACGCCGCGGATGACCATGTTCGCCGGCGGGCTCTACCACGACTCCTGGCTCTCCCAGTCGGGGAACGTGAAGGTCTTCCCGGCACCGAACGGACGGGTCGACGGCACCCTTCGCTTGGTCGTCTGGCTCCCGGAAGGGACGGAGCCGACGCGTGTCGTCTTCCGCGGTCCGGGGATCGAGCGCGCGGTCGTCGTGCGTCCGCTGCACTCGCAGGTGCTGACCTTCCGCGCCCGCTCGCGCGGGCCCTGGAAGCTTCGCTGGCTGACGAAGCGGCCCGGTTACCTCGGCGACGGTCGGCCGATCTCGGTGCAGGCGGCGATGCCGACCTTCAGCGGGCTCTTCTGCGGCACGCCTGGCCTGACGGCTTAGCTACACGCAATCCTTGAGGCCCTGGGCCTCAGGGAGCGACTCGAGCTTCTTGAGCGTGTTGTTCTCGATCTGGCGGATGCGCTCGCGGGTGACCCCGAACGCCTTGCCGACCTCCTCGAGCGTGCAGGGCTGCTCGCCAGTCAGGCCGAAGCGAAGCTCGATCACCTTCCGCTCGCGCTCGGGCAGCGACGACAACGCATGCTCGATGTCCTCGCGACGGAGCGAAACCGAAGCGGTGTCGAAAGGCGACTCCGCTTGCTCGTCCTGCACGAAGTCGCCGAGCTCGGACTCCTCCTCTTCGCCGATCGGCTTCTCGAGCGACACGGGGTGCTGCGCCATGCGCAGGATCTCGCGCACCTCCGCGGTCGTCATCTCGAGCTCGACCGCGATCTCGTCTGGCCGCGGCTCTCGCCCCAGCCGCTGCACGAGCTGGCGCTCGATGTGCACGACCTTGTTCAGCTTCTCGACCATGTGCACGGGGATGCGGATCGTCCGCGCCTTGTCGGCGATCGCCCGCGTCACGGCCTGGCGGATCCACCACGTCGCGTACGTCGAGAACTTGTAGCCCTTGCGGTAGTCGAACTTCTCGACCGCGCGGATCAGGCCGAGAGACCCCTCCTGGATCAGGTCCAGGAACGAGAGGCCGCGACCGAGGTACGACTTCGCGATCGAGACGACGAGGCGCAGGTTCGCCTCGATCATCTGCATCTTCGCGGTCATGTCGCCGCGCTCGATCCGCTTCGCCAGATAGACCTCCTGGTCGGCGGTCAGAAGCGGCACCTTGCCGATCTCGCGCAGGTACAGCCGCAGCGAGTCGAGCGAGGGCTCGACCGTCAGGTCGAGCTTTGGCCCCTTCTGCTCCTCCTCGGCTAGCGCCGGCTGTTCATGAGGCGGATGCTTGTGCTGCTCTCCTTCGACGAGCTCGACGCCGTGGTCGATCAGATAGGTGTAGAAGTCTTCGATCTGCTCTTTTGAGAGCTCAACCTCCTCGAGTCCACTGGCGATCTCGTCGTAATTCAGAAGACCTTTCTCGATTCCATCCTGTACGAGCTTCTGAAGCTCTTCGACGTCCGGAAGAGAAATATCGACGGTGAGCAATTGGCCTCGGCTTTCTCGCGCTTGGTTGGACCGGGAGTTGACCTACCGAACACGAGTCGAGCCGGCGCTCTCCCCCCACACTCACCGGCTCACCTCTCGCGGAGGGGGATGTTACACACGAATCCCGGAAACTGGGAAATTGGTTTTCAGGCGGCTGTGATTTCTCCAACGACCTCGTCGCGGCTGTTTCGGAGCGGCACTTCCTCGAAGTCGGGAAGCGAGTGGTCGAGCCGGCCCATGAACTTCGCAACCGCCGGTCGCAGCGCCCGGCTGTGCCCGTCCGCGATCTTGACCGCGACGCCGACTCCGTCGCCTGCTGCGCACATCAACCCCTCGGCGCCGCCCTTCGCGATCCAGCCTTCGAGCGTCTCCATCATCAGCGTGTCGGCCGAGTCCTCCGCGCCGACCAGGCGCGGGTAGCCGCGCATCGCGGCGACGACACGGTCGCCGCCCTCGAGCCGCTCCAATCGAGAGAACGCGAGCGCGACCCGCTCGAGCGGAAGCGCGTAGCAGACGACGCCGCAGCCGTCGGTCGCCGTCGCCAGCTCGCCGGGCTCGACCTCGGCCGCCTCCGCCATCACGCGCATCAGGTGCTGCTGCAGCGGATGCTCGGGAAGCCGGTATCCCTCCGTCGGCCAGCCCTCGGCCCGGCAGACGGCGAGCATGCCAGCATGTTTGCCGGAGCAGTTGTGGTACAGGGGCTCCGGCGGCCGTCCCTCCTGCGGCCCGCACTCGAGCTCGCTCGGCGTGCCGTCG
Organism: Actinomycetota bacterium; assembly: GCA_046729795.1. Lineage (GTDB taxonomy): Bacteria > Actinomycetota > Thermoleophilia > Gaiellales > Gaiellaceae > JBKPFU01. The sequence goes on from JBKPHH010000054.1 coordinate 13,645, forward strand.
GTCTTCTCCAGCAGGCGCCAGACCGCCTCGATCTGCTCCGGCTCGGCGCGATGGGAGGCGGTGGCGATCGCCAGGTCGCGGTCCTCGAGCATGGGAAGCGAGCGCGCGAGCGGCAGTGCCTGGAACGGCTTCGCCGAGGAGCGCAGCGATGTGAGTAGCGAGGTGTCGCCGGCCTCGGCCACGACCGAGCCGTTCTGCACCGCGACCGCGTACGCATGGTGAACCGACTCGATGATGTGCCCGCGGCAGACGGCTACGCTGATCGGGTCAGCCACGATGGGGACCCTATTTGCCTGAATTACCGGAAGTCGAAGCCCTCCGTCGCGCACTGGACGACCCCGTCCGGGCGTTCCCGATCGAGCAGGCCGGGCCGGCGCATGTCGCCACGCTGAAGACGTTCGATCCGCCGCTCGCAGCGCTCGAAGGCAGGCGCTTCGAAGGCGCCGTGCGAAAGGCCAAGCGCTTGCTCTTCCCGACCGAGGACGGAGAGCTCGTCCTCGTCGTGCACCTGATGAGCGCCGGCCGCCTTCGGTACCTGCAGGCCGGCGAGAAGGAGCCGAAGCTGCCCGCGTTCAGGCTCCGGTTTCAGGGCGGCGGCCAGCTCGTACTTACCGAGGGCGGGCCGAAGAAGCGCGCCGGGGTCTGGCTCCTGACGCCCGAGGCGGCCGAGGAGGAGCTCGCGCAGGTCGGCCCCGAGGCGCTCGGGCTCGGCGCGGAACGTCTCGGGGAAATCCTCGCCGCCGACTCCCGGCGCCTGCACTCGCTCCTCCGCGACCAGCGGGCGATCGCCGGGATCGGCCGGGCCTGGGCGAACGAGATCCTCCACCACGCGCAGCTCTCGCCCTATGCGCTCTCCGGCGATCTCGGGCCGGAAGAGATCGAGCGGCTGGCGTCGTCTATCGACGAGGAGCTGAGTCGCGGGCTCGAGCTCCGCGAGCGCGGCGTCGGCGACGAGCGCACCTACCGCGTGCACAGGCACCTCGGCGAGCCCTGCTACGTCTGCGGAACGCCGATCGCCCAGGTCGATTTCGAAGAGCACACGATCTTCTATTGCCCGCAGTGCCAGACCGGCGGCCGCGTGCTCAAGGACCGACGGCTCTCGCGTTTGTTGCGATGACCGCAGGCGGCGGCTTCAACCGTATCGACCGGTCATTCAGACGGGCCAAGCCGGCGGCCGCGTGCTCAAGGACCGGCGGCTCTCGAAGCTTCTGCGCTAAGCAGTAGCGCCCGGCTGCACGAGCCCCGACTCGTACGCATACACCACCGCCTGCACGCGGTCCCGCAGATCGAGCTTCTGCAGGACGTGCGCAACGTGCGTCTTCACCGTCGTGTCGCTGACGAAGAGCTCCTTTGCGATCTCGGCGTTCGAGAGCCCGCGCGCGATCAGCCGCAGGACGTCGAGCTCGCGTTCGGTCAGCTCTTCGAGCTCGGCCGGGGGCGTCCGCGCCGAGTCGGGAGGACGGCTGACGAACTCCTCGATCACGCGTCTGGTCACCGAGGGAGCGAGGAGCGCCTCACCCGAGGCGACCGCCCGGATTCCGGAGACGAGCTGCTCCGGGGGTGTGTCCTTGAGGAGGAAGCCACTCGCGCCCGCCTTCAAGGCCTCGTAGATGTACTCGTCCATGTCGAAGGTCGTGAGCATCACGACCTTGGTCTCCGCCTCGGACTGGGCCATCAGCCGCCTCGTTGCCTCGATCCCGTCGAGCTCGGGCATGCGCACGTCCATCAGCACGACGTCCGGGCGGAGGCGCTTCACCTCGGCGACCGCCTCGCCGCCGTCGGCTGCTTCGCCGACGACCTCGACATCCTCCTCCGCGTCGAGGATCATCCGGAAGCCGGCCCGGACGAGCGCCTGGTCGTCGGCGATCAGGACCCGCACGCCTCCGTCGGCCTCCCGCTCCGACGCCCGGCGCGCCGCGTCGGCCAACCGGCTCTCGTCGCCCTCGAACGGCGCCTCGTAGTCGAGCGTCCGGATCGGCGGGAAGTCCTCGCGAAGATCGGAGCCCACGAGCTGGTAGATGCCGACCGGGCGGTCGAAGTCCTTGAGGAGGTGCTGCCCAAGATCGCGCTTGGTCAGTCCGGGCAGCTCTTCTTCGTCTGCCTCGAGCAGCGCGTGCGTGGTCTGCGAGAGCAGCACCTGTCCTCCGTGACCCGCGGCGCAGATTCGAGCCGCGCGGTGGACGGCCAGGCCGAGGTAGCGGTCGGACTCGAGTGAGGCGTCGCCTGTGTGGATCCCCATCCGCACTCGTACCTCGCCGCCCTCGGGCCAATCGTGGGCGGTCAGCGCCTGTTGGGCTGCAGCTGCGGCGAGAACGGCGTCCTTGGGACGCCTGAAGGCGACGAAGAACGAGTCGCCCTGCGTGTCGATCTCACGCCCGCCCGCCTGCTCGAACGCGCCGCGAAGAATCTGCTCGTGCTGCGCAAGCAGCTCGCCATAGGCGTCGCGCATCCGCCTGAGCAGCTGCGTCGACCCCTCGATGTCCGTGAAGAGGAAGGTGAGGGTTCCGCCCGCTCGCTCGCTCATGGGTGAGGTTTACCCCAGCGGGAGTCTTGCGCGCAGCCCGTAGCCGCCCTCGGGCAGCGGCCCGGACTCGAGCTCGCCGCCGTAGACGGAGACGCGCTCCTGCATTCCGACAAGCCCGTGGCCGCCGCTGTCGCCTCCGCCGTCGCCCGATCCGTCGTCCGTGACCAAGATCTCCACCTCGCCGTCGCCATAGCGGACGAGGACGTTGGCCTTGCTCGCCCGGGCATGCTTGATCGCGTTCGTCAGTCCCTCCTGGACGAGACGGTAGGCGGTGAGGTCGAGTCCCGGCGGCAGCGGCGTCGGCTCGCCCTCGATCTGCACGTCGACGGGCAGCCCCGACTCGCGCGCCTTCGCCACGAGTCGATCCAGGTGCTCCAGGCTCGGCTGCGGTGCGAGCGCGGGCGCTTCCTCCGGGCGGCGGAGGACGCCGACCAGCCGCCGCATCTCGGCGAGCGCCTCGCGTCCTGTCTGTTCGATGATCTCCAGCGCTTCCCGCTCCCGCTCCTGATCGGGTTTGAGCAGCCGGCGCACACCGCTTGCCTGCACCGTCATCACGCTGACGCTGTGACCGACGACGTCGTGCAGCTCGCGCGCGATCCGCGCCCGTTCCTCGGCCACGGCCTCGCGGGCCTGTAGCTCCCGCTCTCGCTCGAGGCGCTCCGCGCGGCGTTCCGCCTCCGCAGCCGTCTCGAGCCTCCTCCCGATCACGAAGCCGGCGATCCAGACGATGCTGAAGAGCAGGGCGAGCCCGAGGAAGTCCCCGAGCCCCTGGCTCGGATCGTTTCGGACGACGATCGCTCCCGCCGCCAGGAGGATCAGCAGGCCAGACACCGCTTGGCGTCGATCCTCGAGCAGGCCAATGAGGAACGCGCTCGCGAGAACCGAAAGGAACGTGCCGGCAGTGAACGGCACCAGCCGCCCGTCGATGAACGATTCGACCGCGTTGATGACGAAGAGCGCGACCGGCGCGCCGAACGGATAACGCCGGCGCGCGAGCAGCGGAACGATCGCGACGACGACGAGCGGAACCGCGAGCCAGAGCGACGTCGTCGGCGCCTTCTCGTCGTCCTGGCGCGCGATCAGCTCGACCGCGGCCTCGATGGCCAGGACGACCACAATGCCGTCGAACCAGTACTTCCGCAGCCACGGCACGAGCTTCGTTCTCATGCCGTGAACGTACTCCACCCGTTTCCTCTCCGCATCGGCCGCGCAGACGATTTCAAGATCGTCCTCGAGGATGAGGCGAAATCGCAAGCGCGGCCGACGACATCGCGCGCATGAAGACCTAGCGTGGATGACATGAACCGCGCACCCCTCAGCGACGAGCAGGTACTGCTCAACCGGCCGCGTCCGCCGAGCCGCTTCAGGACGTTCCTGAGGTGGCTGCGGGCGCAATGTGCCCGCGCGTAACCTCGCCGGGCGACCGGCAGCCGAGCAGGACGAGCCCGTTAGCGATCTCCTTGTGGAGGAGCTCGAGCACGTCTCGGACGCCCTGCTCGCCGCCCACCGCGAGCCCCCAGAGCACGGCGCGGCCGGCGAAGGTCGCTCGCGCGCCCAGCGCGAGCGCCGTGACCACGTCGGTGCCGCGGCGGATCCCGCCGTCGAGGTAGACCTCCACCCGATCGCCGACCGCGTCGGCGACCTCCGGCAGCGCGTCGAGCGACGCGGGGACGCCGTCGAGCTGGCGACCGCCGTGGTTGGAGACGACCACGGCCGACGCGCCGTGCTCGGCGGCGAGCTGAGCATCCTCGGCGGTCAGCACACCCTTGACGACGACCGGCACCCCACACTGCCCGCTCAGCCATTCGAGGTCTCGCCAGGTCAACGTCGAGTCGACGACCTCCCCGAACGACGTGTGCACGTCGCGGCGCACGAGCTCGGCGGGAATGTTCGGCAGGGGGAGGTCGGCCGGGAGCTCGAAGGCCGCCCGGACGTCGCGCTCGCGCAGCCCCGCCGCCGGAAAGTCGACCGTGAAGACGAGCGCGTCGTACCCGGACTCGGCGACCCTCGCGAGCAGCTCCTCCGTGAAGCCTCGGTCCTTCGACCAGTACAGCTGGTACCAGAGCAACGCATCCGGCGCGGCCCGCCTGAGCTCGTCCGGGGTGACGCTGCCGAGCGTCGAGAGGCACATTGCGGTGCCGGCCTCGGCGGCCCCGCGGGCGGTCGCGATCTCGCCGTCGGCGTGGGCGAGCCGCTGAAACGCCGTCGGCGCGACGAGCAGCGGCATCGACAGCTCACGTCCGAGCACCGTGGTGGCGGTCGTCTGCTCGCTGACGTCGACGAGCATGCGTGGCCGCAGGTTCCAGCGAGCGTAGGCGGCCACGTTCTCCCGCAGCGTCCATTCGTCGCCGGCGCCGCCGGCGAAGTAGCCCCAGGCGGCCGGATCGAGCAGACGCTCGGCCTCGCGCTCGTAGTCGGCGACGTTGATGAGCTGCTT
>JBKPHH010000055.1:0-42250 GCA_046729795.1 Actinomycetota bacterium
AGGGATCTAGGAAGGTGTGGAAACGGCGTGAATAGGGCGATCGCCGTGTTCTGCAATGGGTCAATCGTCCTGGAATCCCAGACCAAGGCCCCGAGCCGGGCACCTCGAGCGAAATGTAAGGTGGGTGGTCTCCCTAACGTCAATCCATCGAGAGCGGCATGAACCAAAGGTCGGTACTGATCGTCGACGACGACAGCGAGTTCCGGCAACTTGTTGCGACGCTGCTCGTCCAGATGGGCTGCGAGGTTGTTGAAGCGGCATCGAGCGAAGAGGCGTTCGCCGCGATCGACGGCACGCCCCCCGGCCTCGTTCTCCTCGACGTCCAGCTACCCGGCGTAAGCGGATACGACGTCTGCCTCGAGCTCCGAGACCGCTTCGGCGACGAGCTTCCGATCATCTTCCTCTCCGGAACGAGGGTCGAGGCGATCGACCGCGCCGGCGGGATCCTCCTCGGTGCCGACGACTACATCGTCAAGCCGTTCGATCACGGCGAATTCGTCGCCCGCGTTCGCCGATTTCTCCGGCGCTCGGCCCTGAACGGTGCAGAGGATCCCGATTCTGGCGCCCTCTCCCACTTGACCCGCCGCGAGCGGGAGGTGCTCGACCAGCTGGCGGAGGGACGCAATCAGGGCGAGATCGCGGAAGCGCTGTTCATCAGCCCGAAGACCGTGGCGGGACACATTCAGCACGTCCTCGAGAAGCTCGAAGTCCGTAGTCGAGCGGAGGCGGTCGCGCTCGTGCTGCGGGCCAAGGCGAGCAACCGTGACGTGGAGGCGCACGGCGACCTCCGATTACCGGCGTCGCCTAGATCCGCCTAGGTGGCCTCGAGCTGTGCTCTCGGCGTGCTCGTCTCGACGATCTCGACCATCTGCTCGACCGTGTACCGAAGCTCGTCGTCCGTGTTGTAGAAGTGCGGGCCGAAGCGGAGCCCGACGTCCGGGCGGTGGTCGCACAGGATGTCGCGCGCCTCCAGCTCGGCGTGCACGGTCTCGAACTCCGGCACGCGAACGACGAGGCTCCCGCCGCGCCGCTCGGGCTCGCGCGGGCTGACGAGCTCGAAGCCCGCCTCGTCGAAGAGCTCGACCAGCAGCGCGGTCTGCTGCATCGAGCGCTCGCGGATCCGCTCGACTCCGACCTCCTCGATCACGTCGTATCCGGCCGTGGCTGCGTAGAGCGCGGGGACGTTCGGCGTGCCGGTGAGGAACCTCGCCGCCCCCTCGGCATAGTCCTGTTCGGGCTCGAAGGCGAACGGGCGCTTGTGCGCCTGCCAGCCTGTCATCGTCGGCTCGAGCGTCTCGGCGAGATCCGGTCGCACGTACAGCCAGCCGGCCCCCGGCCCGCCGCACAGCCATTTCACGCTGCCGCCCACCGCGAAGTCGACGTAGAGCTGCGTGACGTCGAGCGGGACCGTGCCGACCGACTGATAGGCGTCGAGCACGACGTGCGCGCCGACCTCGTGGGCGCGCCGGACGATCGCCTCGACCTCGTGGATCTCGCCCGTCTTGAACAGCACGTGGCTCACGGGGACGAGGATCGTTCGCTCGTCGATCAGCTCGACGACGTCGTGATCGTGCTCGGCGATGACGACGTCGGCTCCGCGTCGTCGCTGCGCCTGGTACAGGTAGCGGACGGACGGAAACTCCCCCGGCCCGTAGACGATCCGGTTGCGCGGCGGGGCGAACTCGAAGCAGGAGAGGACGACCGCCTGGGCCACGGCCACGTTCTGGTGCATGACTGTCGAGCCGGGCGGTGCGCCGATGATGCGCCCGAGCTGGTCGCCCACGGTGAAGGGGCTCATCCACCAGCCTTCGCCCCAGGCCCGGATGCCGCGCGTCTTCCACTCGCGCGCGTACTGCAGCAGGCGCTCCTCCGCTGCGGCAGGCATCGCGCCGAGCGAGTGGTTGATCAGGTACGTCGTCTCCGCGAGGATCGGAAACCGGTCGCGGTAGTCGGCGAGCTCGCGCACGGCCGCGAGTCTACGTCCGGGCCACCGCGACGAGGCGGTGCTCGCGCGAAAGCGGCTTCTGCTCGAGCAGGCCGCCGTAGAAGTCGACGTTAGGGAACCCGGCGTCCTTCAGCATCGCGTCGATCTCCGTGGCCGTGTAAACGCGGAGGCCGAACTCGAAGTCGCTTCGGCTTCCGTCCGTGCGGATCAGGCGATGCTTGGTGTGCACGCGCGATTCGACGGGATCGAAGCTCCGCTCCTCGAACAGGAGGCCGCCGTCGGGGAGCTCCTCCCACTCGCGCTCGCGAAAGACGGCCATCAGACGATCTCGGTGCATCGTCTCGAACACGAGCGCGCCGCCCGGCCGCAGCACGCGCCTGAACTCCGTGAAGACGGCTTGGGTCTCCTCCACTCCCCGGTACCCGAGCGACGAGAAGAGATTGAGCACGGTGTCGAAGCTTGCGTCCTCGAAGGGAAGCTCCCGGTAGTCGGCCTCGAGAAAACGCGGCCACTCCCGCTCTCCCGATCGCTTCTTCGCCTCCGCGACCTGCGCCGGCGAGCGATCGATGCCGGTCACCTTGAACCCCGCGTCGGCGAGCGGGATCGAATGGCGGCCGAAGCCGCACGGGCTGTCCAGGATCTCGGCTCCCGGCGCGGAGCCGGCGAGCTCGACCGCCGCGGTCGCCTCGGCGGCGGAATCCCATGCTTCGATCCGCGGGACGTACGTCTCGAGGTACAGCTCGTCGAAAAACTCGTCCCAATCGGTCATGCGGCGAGTCTACGAGGTCGGTCCCGTATCCCTCGAACGAGGGAACTTTGCCCCGTCCTCCCCCGATCGGGTGACGAAGCGCCCACCGGACTGACCTACCTTCCGGCAGATTCGTACTGCGGCCCCGCGCCATGCGCGGGATTAGAGAGGAAGAGGGATGGCGAGACACGAGGGCAACACTCGAGGCAACGGTCGCTCGAACGCCGTTTGGGGTTCGGGCAAGATCGCTGCCGTCGCAGCTGCCTTGGTCGCCGCGATCGCGCTTGTAGCCCCCGGAACGGCCGGCGCCACGACTGGCTCTGGCCTCAAGGCGTACAGCGCCTCCGGGAGCGCACCCGTGACCGTGTCGTTCAACTCTTCGATGATCGTCGACCTGTCCGGTTCTGCTGGCACCTCGGGCGAGACGGTCTCGTGGAGTGACGTGTCCTGGAGCGACTCGCTCTAGGCACGACGACTGCGAACGAGCGACATGCGGACCGCGCCCCGGCGGCGCGGAAGGGAGGAACATGTCCAGGCAGGACTGCGGTTGCACGACGGTGCGCTCGAGCGCGCTCTGGGGCACCGGCAACGAGGACGGTCGCGGCGCGTCCCAGCGCCGCGACTGACTTCCAGCGCGTCGACCCGGTCAGCTTGGGCGAGTTTCTTGCAGAAACTCTTCTAGCCGCGCTAACCGCTCACCGTCGAGCTCGATCTGGCTTGCCTGGCGCCCCTTGCCCGCGGGGACGACCGACACGATTAGATGCTTACCCGAGCGCGACCAGGTCGCGTGTAGGCGGTTGCCCTCAGCGTCATCGATCTGGATGGCAGGGCGCTGCTCTTTCGGCATGGTGGCAGCTTAGGGGCCGGGTGGCCGCGGCCCTAGCTCAGCTTCTTCAGGAGCCCGAGCGCCCGCTGATTCCAGGCCACGCGGTGCGTTACGCCCGCGGCGCCGGCGACGCGCTCACGGTTCTCCAGATACCAGTCGTAGGTCTCCTTGAGCGCCTGTTCGTTCGAGAGGCGCGGGCGGAAGCCCAGCGCGCGCTCGGCCTTCGAGATGTCCACGAACGAATCGCGATGCGCCGTCTTGTAGTGCCACTCCGCGAGGGGGGACAGGCGCATGAGCTCGAGCCCGCGGAGGGCGAGCTCGGCGGGACGGACCGGCACGGGCCGTAGCCGCGAGCCCGAACCGGCGTGGTCGATCAGCGCCCGTAGGTCCGAACGCACGGTGCCGAACTCCTTCGCGCCCACGTTGAAGGTCTCGCCGGAAGCGTCGGCCCCCGTCGCGAGCACGATCGCATCGACGAGGTCCTCGACCGCGAGCAGCTGGTAGCGGTTGTGGCCCTGGCCGAGGATGTAGATCCGCCGGCCCTCGCGAATCCAGTCGAACAGGATCTCGAAGACGCCGAGCCGCTCCGGGCCGATGAACGTCTTCGGTCGGAGGACCACGATGTCGAGCCCGCGCCTTGCGAAGTCCTGCGCGACACGCTCGGCCTCGATCTTCGACTCGCCGTAGTGGCCGACACCCACGAGCGGGTCGCTTTCTTCGATCGGGTGCTTCTCCGGGACGCCGTATACCGCGGTCGAGGAGATCAGGATCGCCTTCGCGCCGGCGTCGAGAGCCCCCGCAAGGACGTTTGCCGTGCCCTCGACGTTGACCGACCAGATGCCCTCTCGCGAGGCCTGTATCGGCAATGCGGCCGCCGCATGCACAACCACGTCGGCGCCCGCGGCGAGCGCGGCGGTCTGCGCCGGATCGCGGACGTCGCCTCGGAGCTCTTCGACCGAGCGCTCGAGCTCCGGATCGTCCAGCGGGGCGACGTCGAGCGTGCGCACGTCGTGTCCGTCGGCGAGCAGGCGCCGCGCGAGATGGAAGCCGAGGAACCCAGCCCCGCCGGAGATGGCCCAGCGAGCCACTAAGGCCGGACGCTAGCTGCCTGCGGCGGCTGGGGCGCCGGCTTCGCCGGCGGCTGCGAGTTGACGAGGATCGCAGCCGCGAGCAGCACGACCATCCCGACGGCGCTCTCGCCGACGAGGCTTCGCGACAAGCGAGCAAGCACGCCGTCACTTCCCCGCTCCAGCGCAGGGCGCGCGACGAAGTGGTGCAGGGCGCCCCAGCCGAGGGCGAGCGAGACGAGCCCGAGCTTGACCATCAAGACCTGGCCATAGCCGTGCGTCCAGAGATCCGAGACGTGCGGCAGGCGAACGATGCTCAGGTACAGGCCTGCCGAGATGACGGCCGCGATCAGCACGGTCGCCGCTCGAGAGAATTGCAGGAAGGCGGCTCGCCGCAGCTCCGGCGCCGCCGGCCAGACGACGATCGCGAGCTGGACGAGGCCCCCGATCCAGAGCGAAGCGGCGCCGAGGTGCACCCAGTCGGCGACCTCGGTCTTCCAGGAAGAACCGGCGTCGGTCGCCGAGTGCCCGGAGAGTGAGAGGCCGGAGGCGAAGCCCAGGGCCAGCAGGAAGGCCGGCCAGAGCAGCAGCTCGCGCTCGGTGAGCCAGGCGAGGAAGACGAGCGCCGCGACGAGCGCGTACCCGAGCGTCATCGCGACGAAGGCGGTCCCGAACCTCGTGCCGCCCGCGAGCGGCGAGAGGTCGCCGTAGAGCAGCCGGCCGAAAGGCAGCTGTAAGGCTCCCTCCGCGCGCAGCAGGAAGGCCACGATCCCCGCCTCGATCGTCCCGACCACGCCCACGCCGACGACCCAGTAGAACCGGCGCCACGCGCGTGCCGGCAAGGCCTGCCGCAGGATCAGCAGCCGGAAGCCGAGCCCGCCGATGAGGAGCGTGAGCGCGAGGAAGTAGGCCCAGCGGACGAGATCCTCGGTTCGGCTCGGACCTTTCGCGCCGTACGCCTCCGTCGGCGGCGGCGCGTCGGCGCGGACGCCGAAGGTGAACACGCCCGCGATCACGTGGCCGTCGCCGGAGAGAGCCTGCCAGCGGACCGTGTACGCGCCGCGCACGAGCCGCCGCACGGGGACTTCGAGCTCGTGTCCGTGGTCGATCATGCGAGCCCGGCCGGACATGACCCTCCCCTTGGCCGTCAGCACCTGGATCGAGCGGGGCATCAGCTTGACGACCTGGTCGAACTCGAGAACGACGCTCCGCGGCGAGCGCTCCAACCGCTGCTGGAAATCGGGGCTTGCACGGTCGAGCGACGCGTGCGCGAGCGCGGACGCGGGGAGCGCGAGCGCGATCAGCGCGACGGCGCCGAGCCGTTTCATCTGTGTTGCGCCCCCGCCTCAGGCGAGAGGTGCCCGAAGATCGGGGCGACGTCCCGGTCCGAGTACAACATCACGGCGATCGCGACGAAGACGAGCGCGAACCCGGCGCGAAAGCCATCCGAGCGCGGCCGGAGCGCGCGCCCGAGCGGGAACAGCGCGCCGATGACGACCGTCCAGCCGATCGCGTGATGCAGGAAGGCGGCGCGCGAGAAGAGCCAGCCGTTCTGCTCGTGGATGAGCAGCGCCGCGCCCGACACGGCCAGGGCGAGCGCCGTCGTCAGCTTCCAGCGCTCGTTCTGCAGCTTCCCGCGCACGAGCGCGAGCTCCGCCGCCCCCGAGAGCATCATCACCTGGGCCCAGGATCCGTGGGCGAGCATGTGGATCGTCGAGTTCGTGAAGAACACCATCACCGGCCACATCAGGACACCCATCAGGAACGCGAACGACGGCCAGAGGTAGGGGCGCCAGGGACGCCGCGCCCACGCCCGCTCGCCGACGATCGCCTCGGCGAGGAGCAGCAGGCCGAGGATCAGGAAGCCCGTGGCGAACAGCCAATGGACGAACTCAGAAGGCGGCTGCACCCTCAGCCTCCTCCTCCTCCACGTCCTCGACGAGGCCGGGCGCGATCACCAGGGCGAACAGGATCCCGACCAGCATCACGAGCAGCGGCGGCTCGACCACGAGCCACCAGAAGCCCTGGCCGCGCGGGTGGAGCAGCGTGACTCGGTACGGCTGCAACAGCGCCCAGACGATCCCGCCGAGAACGGTCAGCGGGCCGAGAGCAAGCACACCGAGGACACGTGCCGAGCGGCGTGATCGCTCTCTGAGTAGCTCGGTTGCGACGTGGCTTTGCATCCCACCTCCAGCAGGTCGACGACACGACTCCGTGCCCGCGGGACGGTCTTAGTTAACGAGCCGCGGGCTGGAGGTATGCCGGAGGCGGGCGGCTGTCGAACGCGAGCCCGAACAGGCTTCGGGGAGCGAGGCCTTCCTCACGTGGGTGCGCCGGGGCCAACGGAGCGACGGAGGCCGCGAGCCTGCGCGCGTGCAGCACGGTCGCTTCCGCGTACTCCTCGTACTCGGCCAGCCAGCGGGCGACCGCGCCCCACACGAGGGCGACGAAGACCGCGAGCACCGCGAAGACGGGGAGAGCCGAGCCGTGGAGCCAGGGCGAGAACAACGGCCATTCCCCCGTCGAGACCTGCTCGGCATCGGTCTGGACGAGGTAGAAGAGCGAGGTGACGACGAAGGTCGTCAACCAGAGCCGGGGCGAGAGCGACAGGCGGGGCCGGGGCACCCGGCGTTCGGGCGTCGAGCCCAACGCGCTCAGGACCCGCCGGCCGGCGCGCGCCGCCGCGCGAGCCTTCGCAAACCGCCAGACGAGCCTGGCGAGCAAGAGCGCCACGCCGATCTTCACGCCGGCGAGCAGGAATGGGTAGTAGTCCGCGGTGGCGTAGCTCGGCGTCGCGACGTGGCGGCCGAGGTCGAGCCGCTGCGTGAGGCTACGTCCGATCAACTCCGCGATCAGCGCGAGCAGGCCGAACGCGAGCACGGAGAGAAGGCGCTGGTGTCGCCGTGCGCTCTCCACGAACCCGAAAGTGTGCCGACCTAGCGGCGGCGGTTCAACCCACGACCGTCAGCGTCCAGCCGCTCGGCGAGGCCTCGTGGAATCCGACCAGGAAGATGCGCTGGTAGTAGCCGAGGCAGAGGTTGCCGTCGCTGAACGGAATCTGCTCGGTTCGGGGCCCGAGCAGCAGCGAGAGCATCAGCTCTCGCTCGCCCACGTCGAGCGGCACCAGCCGTTCCAGCATCGCCTCGAGATCGCAAAAAAGGCCGCTCTCCCGCTCCTGGACGCGGATGATCGACGGGTCGCCGTTCGGCGAGACGAACGCGATCCCGTCGCCGCCGTCGCGCGCGACCTCGTGGGCGACTTCGTTGGTGATGTCGAGCACCGTCAGGTTCGGGAGCGCAGCCGCGATCGAGACGGGAATCTCGACGCTCGTCATCGCGCCGCAATCTCGCGGGGGAGTCGGAATTGGACGTCCTCGCGCGCGACCTCGACCTCCTCGACCCCGTCGTAGCCGTGCACGTTCAGCTGCCCGATCACGCGCTGCACGAGCTCGTCCGGCGTCGAAGCTCCCGCGGTGAGCCCGACGATCTCATGCCCGGCGAGCAGTTCGGGCGGAAGAGCGCTCTCGCCGTCCACGAGCGTGGCGCGCGCGCCCGTGCGCTCCGCGACCTCGACGAGCCGGCGGGCGTTCGAGCTCGTCTCCGACCCGATCACGAGCACGATCGTCGCGCCCTGCCGAACCATTTCTTTGACCGCGTCCTGCCGGTTCTGGGTCGCGTAGCAGATGTCGTCCGCGGCGGGCCGCTTCAGGTCGCCGAACCGCCCTCCGAGCGCATCCACGGTCTCCGCAACGTCGTCGAGCGAGAGCGTCGTCTGCGTGATCACGGCGATCGGCTTCCCGCCCGCGTCGAGGCGCTCGGCATCCTCGGGCGACTCGATCACGACCGTCGAATCGGGTCGCTCGCCGCGGGTTCCGATCACCTCGACGTGGTCGGCGTGCCCGACCAGGGCGACGAGGTGGCCCGTGTCTGCATAGCGGCGCGCCTCCGCGTGGACTTTCGAGACCAGCGGGCAGACGGCGTCGACGACCTGCAGCCCGCGCCGCTCACAGTTCTCACGCACGGCCGGAGCGACGCCGTGCGCGGACAGCACGCAGATCGCGCCGGTCGGGACGTCGTCCTCCGAGTCCACGAAGACGGCGCCGAGGTGCTCGAGCCGGCGGACGACGTGCTCGTTGTGCACGATCTGATGACGCACGTAGACCGGCGGTCCGTGCTGCTCGAGCAGGCGCTCGACGATCTCGATCGCGCGATCGACGCCGGCACAGAACGAGCGCGGAGCGGCAAGTAGGACGCGCTTCAAATGCTCGCCTCCAGGGCCTTGAGCGCCTTGCGCGCGTCGAGCGCAGCGCGCAGCGTCTCGCGCGGTGCGCGGAGGAAGGCGCGCAGCAGGCCGAGTGGGTTCGCGTCGCCGCTCGGCTTGACGCCCTGGACGAGCCCGCCGAGCCGTCGCTCAGGGGTGTCGCTGATCGCGCGGATGCAGCCGGCGAGCCGTCCGGTTCGCGCGAGCGGGCCGGATTCCATGTCGACCGCGTCCGCGCCCGTCTGTGCGTGCAGCCGGGCCCGTTCGTCGGGATGGTCGACGATGCGCGAGGCGCCGAGGATCGTCCCCGTGCGGGCACGGCGAAGGCCGAGCGGGCCGCCTTCCCAGAGCACGGCGCCCGACTCGTCGACGACGCGGGTCGCGTCGATGACGGTGCCGATCTCGAGGCCCGGCGCAAGCGCACCGGCGATGCCGAACGACACGAGCCGCCCCTCCGCCGGAATCCCGTTCCCCGCGCCCAGCCCGACGCGCGCGGTCGAGCCGAGCCGGCGCGCGATCCGCTCCTCGACTCCCATCGCGCAGATAAAGGTCAGCCCGTCAGGGTCCATGCGGCGCTTCGGACGCTGTCCTTGAAGCTCGAGGTTGCGGCGAACGTGGCTGCCGGCTCGAAGCCGGAGTGGATCGCGCAGTGCTCGCAGCGCGGGTCGTTGCCGGGGCCGTACTCCTCCCACTCGATCCCGTCGAGCAGGGCGTCGTAGGTGGGAAAGATCCCGTCGGTGAGCAGGTAGCAGGGGCCCTTCCAGCCGTACGGGTTGCGCGTGACCGATCCCCAGGGGGCGCAGGGAAGCTTCCGGTCCCCGGTGAGGAACTCCTGGTACAGGGGGCTGGCGAGCCACCGGTAGCCGTTCTTCCTCGCGGCTGCGCGGATGACGCGGAACTTCTGCTCGTGCTCGGCGCGCGTCATCGTCAGGTTCGGGTCGATCTGCGAGTACTGGTAGCCGGGCGCGACGAGCATGCCGTCGATCCCGACCTCGTTGGTCAGGAAATCCATCATCTGGACGACGTCCTCCACCTCGGTCTCCTTGAAGATCGTCGTGTTCGTCGTGACGCGGAAGCCCGCGTCGCGCGCCTTCCGGATCGCGCCGACCGCGATCTCCCATAGTCCGGGGTAGTCGCAGATGTAGTCGTGGATCTCCTGCATGCCGTCGAGGTGCACGACGAACGTGAGGCGCGTGCTCGGCTCGAACACCTCCAGGAACTGCTCAAGGCGGAGCGCGTTCGTGCAGAGCTCGATGTTCTTCTTCTGCTCGAGCATCGCGTGGACGACGTCCTCGATGCCCTTGTAGACGAGCGGCTCCCCGCCGCAGATGGAGACCACGGGCGCGGGGCACTGGACTCCCGCGTCGATGCACTCGTCGACCGACAGCCGCGCCTTGTTCGACTCGTACTCGCGGATCTTCCCGCAGCCGATGCACGCGATGTTGCAGGCGAGCGTTGGCTCCAGCATCAACACGAGCGGATAACGCTCCCCCTTGCGCTCTTGGTCGATCACGTAGCGGGCGATCTGCACGGTCGAGCGAAGCGGGAATTTCATGCGCGTGTCCTTTCGCGGAAGCGTCCCAGGGCCATGAGCGGAAAGTGGAGGCGGTAGAGGTGGTAGCGGATCATGAAATCGAGGGGGAAGCCGGTTCCCGTGAAGTGCTCTTCCTCCCAGTCGCCGTTCGGTCGTTGTGCGGCACAGAGCCAGTTTGCCGCCCGGGCGGCACTTCCCTCCGTACCCCCGGACGCGGCGTAGCCTAGTAGCGCCCAGGCTGTCTGTGAAGGAGTAGGCGATCCACGCCCGCGCCAAGCGGGATCGGCGTAGGAGCGAATGTCCTCGCCGAAGCCGCCGTCGTCTTGTTGAACGGCGTCGAGCCACGCGACGGCGCGGCGAACGGGCGGCTCGTGGGGCCCGACCCCGAGCGCCTCGAGCGCCGGAAGCGCGGCACCGGTTCCGTAGATGTGGTTGACACCCCAGCGGCCGAACCAGGATCCGTCCTCCTCCTGCCCGCGAAGCAGCCAGTCGAGGCCGCGTTCGGTCACGCGCTCGAATCCGGGCGCCGACGCCAGCGCCTCGAGCGCGTGCGCGGTGACGTCGGAACTCGGCTCGTCGGTCACCTTGCCGAAGTCGCAGAAAGGGAGCTTGTAGAGCCAGAACGCGTCGTTGTCGACATCGAACGCTCCCCAGCCTCCGTCCTTCGACTGCATGCCCACGATCCAGTCCAGCCCGCGCGCGACCGCATCGCGGCCCCGGTGACACCGGCTCAGAGCAAGGGCGACGACCGCCGTGTCGTCCACATCGGGATAGAGATCGTTCTCGAACTCGAATGCCCACCCGCCCGGCGCAAGGTCGGGCCGGCGCACGGCCCAATCTCCCTTGACGATCACTTCCTCGGCGAGGAGCCAGTCCGCGGCCCGAACGAGCGCGGGATGCTCGGGCCCGAGACCGGCGTCGCGCAACGCGAGCACGGCGAGGGCGGTGTCCCAGACCGGCGACTGGCACGCCTCCGGCCGGAGCCGGTCGCCCTCGTCGATCGTGAAGCCCTCCCATCCCTCGACGGCGCGCCGCAGCGTCTCGTTCTCGAAGCCGTGACCGAGCGAGGCAAGCATCAGGATCGACCAGACCCAGGGCGGCTGGATCCCTCCCCACGAGCCGTCGGCTTCCTGGTGCTCGCGGACCCAACGTTCCGCCTCGGCGATCGCGCGCCGGCGGAGTGCGCCCGGTCGCGGGGTGGTCGAGCGCGAGGGCTGCGCACCGATCTCGCGCAGGTCGACATCGGCGAAGCGAACCGGCTGCAGCGCCGCAACGACCGACAACGGCACGAACGTTCCCCGCGCCCAGCACGAGAAGTTGTAGATGGACAGCGGGGCGGATGCTGGAAGGAGGATCAATTCGACCGGAATCGGGACGATCCGCCGCCAGGGCCATTGCCCCAACAGGGCGAGGAAGCACTTGGTGAAGATGCGCGCGCGCCGGATCCCGCCCTCGCGCTGGATGTACTCGCGCGCGCGAGGGCCCGGGTCGACGCCGGCGAGCTTCAGGGCCGCATAGGCCTCGATCGTCGTCGACAGATCCGGCGGCCCCTCGTACCAGATCGACCAGGTCCCGTCCTCCCGTTGGCGGGCGCACAGCTCGTTGGCGATCTTGCGGTCGAGCTCGGGCGTCCGCAGGCCGAGGACGTGGTGCCAGAAAAGGTGCTGCGCGATCATGGTCGCATTCGACTCCAGCTCGCCGACCCACCAGCCTTGTGGGTGCTGGAGCTCGAGCAGGCGGTTGGTCGCGCGATCGATCGCAGTGTCGAGATCGACGCTCGTCCTGGCCGGAGCGACCGTCACACGGCCACCTTCGTCGCGAGTTCCGACAACGCACGCGCAGCGTTCCAGCCGCTGATAACCGCGCCCTCCATCGTCCCCGGCCAGCCGGTCGCGGTGAACGCTCCCGCGCGCACGACGTTTGGCCGGTCCGTTTCCGAACCGGGCCGCCTCCGCAGCGTGCCGGGGCGAGCTGCGAAGGTCGCATCGGGCTCGCGGCTCACGCGCGACCAGAGCAGCTCGGCCGATCCGAGGCGCTCGCAAAGGGCGCCGGCGACCAGGTCGACGAGCTCGCGACCGCGAACCTCGAGCAGCTCCGGCGCCCCGCTGGAGACGACGGTCAGGTACTGCCCGTGCTCGGGCAGCACGCCCATCAGCCGGCCCCGGTCGAAGACCCAGTGCGCCGGGCTGTCGAGCAGACCGGCGACGACCTCCTCCAGCAGCACGCGGTCGAACTGCAGGTGCACGGAGACGATCGGCGACGTCCCGAGCTCGGGCTCCGGCTCGTCGAGAAGCCGCGCGGACTCGTCCGGCGGAACGGCGAGCACGATCGCGTCAGCGTCGACGTCGTCGAGCGACTCGATCCGCGCGTTCGTCTCGACCGATGCGCCGGCCGCCTCGAGCTCACGCCCGGCCGCCTCGCCGTGCATCGCCGAGAGCGGCTCGGTCGGCAGCAGCACGTCCGAGTAGCCCCGTTCCCGGCTCAGCAGGGCGGTACGGACGACGTGGATCCCGTAGTTCGCGCCGGCCTCGTCGGTGCGGAGGTTCAGCGCGGGCCGGATGAAAACCTCCCAGAAGCGGTCGATCACGCGCTGCGACTGCCCGAGCCCGCGCAGCAGCTCGCCGAAGGTCTTGTCCTGGTTGTCCGCCTCGTGCTCCTCGCCGAGCCGCCGCACGACGCGCACGACCTCGATGCGCTCGCGTATCGTCAGATGGCCGTATCCGAGCAGGCCTCGCAGGCCGCTTCCGAGGCGGGCGACCGAGCCCTCCTCGGCGATCACCGGAAGCCGGAGCTTCTCCCGCCGCAGGTCGCCGAGCTTCCCGATCCGCTCGAGGAAGCGCTGGTAGTGGACGAAGCAGCCGAGCGCGATGTGCTGGCCGTTGTCGGGCGGCGGAACGGGATCGCCCTCGCGCTCGGGCAGCGTCTGCACTTTGCCGCCGAGCGTCGGACGCGCCTCGTACAGGGTGACCTCGTGTCCGGTGTCCACGAGCTCGAGCGCCGCCGCGAGCCCCGCGAGACCGCCCCCCACCACGGCAGCTTTCATCGCAGGAACCCCGCGCCCACGATCCGCAGCTTCGTCAGCGGGGACAAATGCGGCGGGCCGTCGAAGACGTCGAACCCGTGCGCCTCGATCCGGTCGAGCGTCTCGCGGTAGAGGCCTGCGAAGGTCGAGACGCACGCTGCGCTGCGCGAGTCGAGATAGCGCAGCAGCGTCAGCCCTTCCTGCAAGTACTCGCGCGCGCGGGAGGCCTGGAAGCCCATCAGCTCGCGCCAGGCGGGCGTCACCCGCTCCTCCGCGATGTCGTTCTCGGAGACGCCGAAGCGCGCGAGCTCGTCCTGCGGCAGGTACACGCGGCCGAGACCCCAGTCCTCGGGGACGTCGCGGATGATGTTGATCAGCTGCAGCGCGATCCCGAGTGTCTCGGCCCGATCGAACTCGGTCGACCCGTAGACGGCGACGCAGGCCCGCCCCACCGCGCCGGCAACACGCTTGCAGTACCCCTCCAGCTCGGCGAAGCCCGCGTAACGCGTCTCCTCTGTGTCCTGGACGCCGCCGTCGACGAGCGCCTGGAGGGCGTCGGCGGGGATCGGGTATCGAGTACGCGCGTCCGCCAGGGCGACCAGCATCGGATCCTCTCCCGGCGCGCCGTCGATCGCCGTCCGCAGCTCCTCGAGCCGCTCGCGCTTCTCCTCGTTCGGCAGCGGCCCGTCGGCGATGTCGTCCACCTGGCGGGCGAATGCGTAGATCGCGGCGATCGCGTGACGCTTCGGCTTCGGCAGCACCATGATCCCGTACGCGAAGTTGCGTGCCCGGCTTCTCGTCAGCCGCTCCACCTCCGCGTACGCGCGCTCGGCGATCACGCGACGAGCGCTCCGACGGCCTCACGCGCGAGACGTGCGCGCGTTGGGCGCGGCCGCTGCGAGAAGACGTCCCAGTCGGCCGTCGCGAGCGCATCGAGCGCTGCCAGCCCGCCGCGCGAGAACAGCGAGACCGCGCGGCCAATCCGGCCGCCGAGGCGCGCTCGAAGGAGCTCTCCGGCCGCCAGCAGCCCGCGCGCCCGCTCGGCCTCGAACTCGAGCAGCGAGCGAAGCGGTTCGTTCGGGCTCCGTAGCTCGGTCACGCCGAACCGCCGGCGGTCCTCCGCGGGGAGGTAGATCCGACCGAGCTCGAGATCGCGGGGGACGTCCTGGAGGAAGTTCACGAGCTGGAGCCCCGTGCAGACGTCGTCGCTCGCCGAGACGTTCTCCGCGTCGTCGGCGCGGCGCAACACGCCGAGCACGAGCCGGCCGACCGGGTCGGCGGAATGCACGCAGTAAGCCTTGAGGTCGTCCCACCTCTCGTATTCCGAGATCCGCTGGTCCATTCGATTCGCCTCGATCAGGCGCAGGAACGGCTCGCGCGCCAGGGAGAACTCACGGATCGTGGGCTGCAGCGCGCGCATCACCGGCCACGTCGGCCGCCCCGAGTAGCACGCCTCGACCTCCCGCTCCAGCTCGTCGAGCGCGGCGAGCCGGTCGTCCTCGAGCTCGTCGCCGAGGATGTCGACCAGGCGGCAGTAGCCGTAGATCGCGCGGAGGTGCGGGCGAAGCGCCCGTGGAAAAAGGAGCGAGGCGACGGGAAAGTTCTCCCCCGCCGCACGGTTTGCCACCGTGGCGACATCCATGCGCGCCTTAACCATGGCGCGCGGGCGGCTAGCGCGTCAAACCGGCAGCAACTGCGTGCCGGGCTCGAGGCCGCGCCGCGTGGACTCCCCTGCGGGAAGCTCGAGCACGGCGCGGGCCCCGGAGCACCTCGCGGCCCGCCAAGGCGCGACGTTGCGCGCCACCCTTAGCACTTCTCCTGAGCGGCCCAGAAAGACCGCGTCGATCGGGAAGCGCATGAAAAAGGTGTGAATCGAGGAGGCGGGCCGGAGCAGCAGGCCCTCGCCCTGCTCGAGGCCGCTCCGCCCCAACAGCCCCCGCATACGCGTGAGCGCCGCCTCGGCGACGAGGCAGCGCTCACACACGGTTCTTCCGTCTTGCGTCTTGAGCTCGATCAATAACCGACGTGGATGTGGTCGTAGTGGTTGGCGAGCGGGAAGGAGGGCCCGCCGAGACCGAGCAGTGAGATCACCTGACGGGGCAGCATGCCGCCCGGCAGGAGCAGGATCGAACGCACGGCCCGCTCGGTGATGCTGCCCGGCTGCTGGTGGCCGGTGATCGAGACACCGCCCAGCGCGCTGATGTCGGCGGCAAGACCGTAGATGTGCGCCGAGATCACGCCCGGACGGGCGTACAGCCGGTGGCCGCTGACCAGGCACGAGACGTCGACGCTGCCGAACGCGTTGGCCAGGTACTCGATCAGCACGACCACACGAACGTTCACGTGGCCGGTCTCGATGTCGTGGCGACCGCCCGCGTAGATACGGACGCGCGGATCGGCGAGCACCTTCGCCCGGAGCTCCTTCTCCACTCCGAGCATGCCGCGGACGAGGCCACGCAGGCCGACGGCTCGGTAGTAGTTCGCCAGCGCCACGGTGCGGTCGGCGAAGCCCGTTTCACCCGAGAAGGCGACGGCGGCCGACCATGCGTTCCGCCTCGAGCCGAGAGCGGCAAGCCGCCCGGCGGTCACGCGCAGGTTCCACGGACCACTCGGGACCGCCCCGCGGTTGCCCTTCGCGCGAAGCACGGCCAGGACGAGCGCCCAGTCGACGCCCATCTGCCGGGCCGTCCGGCGAAGCTGGACCGCGAAGCGCGGCTTGAGCCGAAGCGCCGGAGGCGTCGGATCGGGCATCGCCCGGTTCAGCCAGACGGTGGCTGCGCCCGCGCCCTCGAGCTCGACCGGCTGCGGCTTGGCCTTCGGCCTCGCCGGGCGCCGGCTCGGGCGCTTCTGGTTCTTCGCGCGCGGATGCGACGCGAGCGTCGTCGTTGCGCGCGGCTTGGACTCCTGTGCGGCCTGCTGCTTGACGCTTCCGCTTTCGGCGGCAGGCTGCTTGTGCGCCGCTTCGGGTGCCGGCGCTGGTGCGGCGGCCTCGGAGGGCGACGGTGTCTTCAGGAACGGCGGCGGCTCCGACTCCTCGGGAGCCGGAGCGGCGTCTGATCCGTCGGGTGCGGCCTCGCTCGGCGTCTTCGCCGACTCGGCAGGCAGGGACTCGTCGGCGCCGGCCATCTCGGTGGTCGATGCCTCGAGGCTGTGGGCCTCTTCGGCGGCCGAGGTGGCTTCGTCGCCGGAAAGGAAATGTCGCATCTGGTCGCCGGCTCCTGCCGAGAGCGCGGCACCAGCGAAGAAGAGCGTCGCGAAGACCATCGTCTTCGCGAGGCGCCGCGAGCGAGCGCGTGCGCCAACAGGCGGCGCCGGCTCCGGCTCGACGTCAGAGACGCCGTCTGCGCGGCTCTTGTCCCAACCGCCGTCCCATTCGTCCCAGGCCCGGCGCCGGAGAAGCCGTCGCGTCCAAGTAGTCGGTTGTGGCATTGCCTTTTGCTCCCGTTCTTCGGGCGCCGAGGCCGCCACATCGGCGCGGATTCACGTTGTCATCCGCGGCCGCAAACGGACTGACAGGTCTATCGACTGTCACCCCGGGCCTCGCTCCCCCAAATGGGGGGAAGTCCGGATGGGATCCCTAGTTAGGGGGATAGGGCGGCCCCTGCCACAGAACGATCTTCCTCTCGAACCGAGCTAATCCACGGCGTTCGCGGCACGCCACAGACGTACCGGAGGTCTCTTACCCGCGTGACCGCTCACAACGCCAGTTACAGCAGGTTCAGCAGCACCCACCGAAGTGATTTTCGTCTCCCGACTCTCGGGATCTTCGCGCACGCCTGTGCGCCCGCATTCAAGGAAGGGAGGTGAATGGAATGCTGAAGCTCTTCACCTTCGCTCAGGTGTACGCGACCGACGCGGTCGAGTCCCTGAAGAAGCGCGAGGAGGGGCAGACGATGGCCGAGTACGGCGTGGTTCTCGCCGTCATCACCCTCGCGGTGATCGCCGCTATCACCCTTCTCTCGACCCGGGTCCGTGGCGCCATCACGAGCGTCGCGAACATCCTCCCGGGCGGCTAAGCAGTCTCCGGCAACACCGGGCCCCTTCTTCGGAAGGGGCCCATTTCCCTCAAAGAAAGAAGCGAATGTCGAACCGAATCGGAAAAAAAAGCCAGATCAGAAGCGAGCGCGGCCAGTCGACCACTGAGTTTGCGCTGGTCTTGCCCATCCTGGCGCTGCTTCTGTTCGGGATCATCCAGTTCGGCATCACGTTCAACCACTACGTGACGCTGACCGACGCGACGCGCGCAGGTGCGCGCAAGGCCGCGGTCGGACGGCAAGTCGCCGATCCCGTCGGAACCGCCGTCCAGGCGGTCCGGGACTCGGCCAAAGATCTAAACCAGGGCGACCTGAACGTCTCGGTCACCTCGACTTGGCAGCCGGGTCAGGACGTAACGGTTGCGGCCACCTATCCGTACTCGATCAGCCTGCTCGGAATGGTCGTGAAGTCGGGCCGCCTCCGCAGCGAGACAACGGAGCGAGTCGAATGAACACTCTCAAGCGACAAACGGCGCAGGCGACCGTGCTGACGCTCGTCTTCTTGACGGTGCTGCTCGGAATGGCCGCGCTCGTCCTCGATGTCGGCGCCTGGTATCGCGCCGACCGGGATACCCAGAACACGGCGGACGCCGCAGCCTTGGCTGCCGCCCAAGCTCTACCCGACGACACCGGGCAGGCGACGTCCCTCGCCATGCAATACGCGAACCGCAACGGGGGCGGCCTGAGCGCCGGCGACATCGCGTACTCGACCGGCGCAACGCCGAACGACACCGTGACGGTGCGCGTTAAACGATCGACCGGCGGCATCTTCACCCGGCTCTTCGGCCTGAGCTCGGTCAACGTCGGCTCAAAGGCCTCTGCGCGAGCCGGCGTTCTGGCTCAGGCGATGTACGTGGCGCCGATCACGGTCAACCTGAAGCATCCCGCGTTGCACTGCGGGGGAACCGAGGATCGACCGGTGCCGTGCTTCGGCCAGCCGACGGAGATCGACCTGCTCGACCTCCACAGCCCCGGTAGCGGGGACGCGGCCGGATCGTTCGGCCTGATCAACCTGACCGGCGATCCGACGGGCAGCGTCGGCTCCGACGACCTCTCCAAGTGGATGGATGTGGGCTACGACAAGATGATGCCGCTCGGCACGTACTACGCGGTTCCGTCGTCGAAGTTCAACAACTCGCAGTTCCTGAGCTCGCTGGAGGGCCGGCGCGGCGACGAGGTGCTGTTCCCGATCTACGACACGCTGACGGATCCGGGTTCAAACGCGCGCTTCAACGTCGTGGGGTGGATCGCGTTCCACATCACGGACTACCACGCGCAAGGCAGCAGCGGGTGGGTGAAGGGGTGGTTCACGAAGGTGATCTGGCGGGGGATCCAAAACCCGCCGAGCTCACCACAGCCGCCGAACTTCGGCGCACGCACGATCGAGCTAATCGACTAGGTAAATCGACCTGAGGAAGACGGTGAAATGACGTATCGAGTCCGAAACATCGGGATTGCGGTCGTACTTGCCGGCGTCGCAGCCCTGTTCACAAGCTTCTACGTGACCAACTACAAGCGTCACGTGCAGCGGGGCGAGGACCACGTCACCGTGCTGGTGGCGAAGAGCAACATCCCGGCAGGAACGGCCGGATCGGATGTCGGATCGATGCTCGGGACGCAGGAGGTCCCGCGCCGCAGCGTTGTCCCCGGCGCCATCTCCAGCCCCGACCAGATCAAGGACCTCGTCGCGGTTCAGGAAACGTTCGCCGGCGAGCAAGTCACGTCTCAACGCTTCAACACGGTGTCCCAGACGGGCGTCGCCGGTCAGCTGAAGGGGACGATGCGCGCCTTCCAGATCGAAGGCGATCGGAACCAGATCCTGGCCGGAACGCTGAAGGACGGTGACCACGTCGACGTGGTCGCCTCGTTCAAGTACAAGTGGGTGGACTTCCACGGCGGCAACTCGCAGGCTTCAGACACCCTGAACGCGAGCCGGATCGTCCTCCGCGACGTGAAGGTCTTGAACGCACCCGAAGGACCCGCGGCGGGCAGCAAGCTCACCGGCGCGGTCGACCAGAAGTTCGCGGTCTTGCTGGCCGTGAGCGACGCACAGGTGCAGAAGCTGCTCTTCGTGGTTGGCCATGGCAACACCGACTCGCGTGCAGATGCGTGGTCTCTGGCTCTCAGGCCTGTCGTCAAGAGTGCCGATAGTCCTGATCATGTCGAGCGGGTCAGCACGATCCTCCTCGACGGTCTCAGTCCTCGCGAGCGCAGGGCGCTGATCCCCTAGGAGGTCATGAATGAGCACCTATGAACCTGAGCTGACCACGAAAGACCGGATCCGCGCCTACGTCACGGGCTCCTGCGAGGGACTGCCCGAGTTGCGCGAGGCGCTCGAACGGCACGAGGAGATCGAGCTCGTCGGCTTCAGCGACAACGTCCTCGAGGCGGCGTCGACGCTGACGGGCGGCCATCTCCAGGTCGTCCTGCACGCCACGCGGAGCCACGAGCTCCCCGCCGGCGACGTAGCGGCCATCCGGGAGCACACCCGGGCGCCGATCATCCTCCTGACCAGCGGGGGCTCCCCCGCGCTGCTCGAGGAGGCGCTCGAGGCGGACGTCGCCGACGTCCTCCTGCTCCCGCAGCTTGCCGAGAACGTCGTTTTCTCGGTCAAGAAGGCGAGCCATTCCGGCCGCCGCGTGAACGGCGACGGCAGCCGGCAGGGGCGGATCGTGACCGTGTTCTCGCCCAAGGGCGGCACGGGCAAGACCGTCCTCTCCACCAACCTGTCCGCGTCACTCGCCAAGCACTGGGGCAAGCGAGCGCTGCTGCTCGACCTCGACCTCCAGTTCGGCGACGCCGCGATCATGCTCGGGATCGAGCCGGAGAAGACGATCTACGACCTCGTCACCGCTCCGGGTGAGCTCGATTCCGAGAAGCTCGCCGGCTACACGACCCGGCACCCGTCCGGTCTCGACGTCCTTCCCGCGCCGCTTCGGCCGGAGGACGCCGAGCTGGTGACCGAGCCGAAGCTGGCCCGGCTGCTGGAGGTCGCGCGGGAGTCGTACGACGTGATCGTCGTCGACACCTCGCCCTTCTTCCACGGGCCGATGCTGGCCACGCTCGACCGCACCGACGAGCTACTGCTGTTGACGAGCCTCGACGTTCCCACGATCAAGAACGTCCGGCTTTCGCTCCAGACGCTCGAGCTCCTCTCGTTCCCGAGCGACCGAGTGCGGGTCGTCCTCAACCGGGCGAACTCGAAGGTCGGGATGAAGCCGAAGGAGGTCGAGTCCGCGCTCGAGATCCCCGTGCGTTTCGAGGTTCCGAGCGACCGCGCCGTCCCGCTTGCTGTCAACAGAGGGGCGCCCGCGGTGCTTGCGGACGGCAAGGCCGACTTCTCGCGCGCAGTGCGCGACATGGCCAAGGCGCTCGTGACCGCACAGGCGGCTGCCAAGGAGCGGCGGAAGTTCCTCGCCGCGCTGGCGAGGGCTTAGCCATGGGTCTCCACGACCGAATCAAAGGTGGTAGCGGCAACGGCGCCGCGCCCGCATCCGCGGAGCCCGGCGCCAAGGCCTCCCTCGGCGAGGTCGTCGCCGAGCGGGCACCTGCCGACCCCTACGCGGAGCTGAAGACCCGCGTCCATCACGCGTGCATCGCCAAGCTCGGGCCCCAGCTGTTCACGACGGAGACGAACGAGGACCTGTCTGAAAAGGTCCTGCGTGCCGTCACCGAGCAGCTCGCGCTCGACCGCACCCCGCTGACCCGCGAGGAGCGGCGCCAGATCACGCGCGAGATCACGGACGACATCCTCGGCTACGGACCGCTCGAGCCCATGCTCCGCGACGATTCCGTGACCGAGGTCATGGTCAACAACTTCGACCGGATCTACGTCGAGCGGAGCGGCAAGATCGAGCTGACGTCGGCGACGTTCGTCGACGAGGCGCACCTCCTCCGCATCATCGACAAGATCGTCTCCTCGGTCGGCCGCCGCGTCGACGAGTCGTCGCCGATGGTCGACGCTCGTCTTCCCGACGGAAGCCGTGTCAACGCCATCATCCCCCCGCTGTCCCTGCGTGGGCCGACGCTGACGATCCGGAAGTTCTCGCGCGACCCGTACACGGCCGACGACCTGATCAACTTCGGGACGATGACGCCGAAGGCGGCGCAGTTCCTCGCTGCCGCCGTGCTGGGGAAGCTGAACTGCCTGATCTCCGGCGGTACCGGTACCGGTAAGACGACGACCCTGAACGTCCTCTCGGCCTTCGTGCCGGACGACGAGCGCATCGTCACGATCGAGGACGCGGCCGAGCTCCAGTTGCAGCAGCAGCACATCATCCCGCTCGAGGCGCGGCCGCCGAACATCGAGGGCCAGGGCGAGATCCGCATCCGCGAGCTCGTCCGGAACGCCCTGCGTATGCGCCCCGACCGGATCATCGTCGGCGAGGTCCGCGGCCCGGAGACCCTGGACATGCTCCAGGCGATGAACACCGGTCACGAGGGCTCGCTGACGACGATTCACGCAAACTCGCCGCGAGACGCGCTGGCCCGCCTGGAGACGCTGGTGATGACCGCCGGCGTCGAGCTGCCCCACCGGGCAATCCGTGAGCAGATTGCGAGCGCGTTCGACTTGCTCGTGCACATCTCCCGGCTCGTGGACGGCTCGCGCCGGATCACGCACATCTCCGAAGTGCTCGGGATGGAGTCCGACGTGATCACGCTGCAGGACGTCTTCATCGCCAAGCCTCCGGACGAGGCGACCGCATTGGAGTCAGGTGCGACGAGGCTGCTCGGACCGCTCGAGTGCACCGGCCTGAAGCCCCACTTCCTCGAGAAGATGGCGGCCAACGGCAGCGTGCTGCCGCCGACCTTCTTCCACGGCGGTGTGTCCACTCCCGGTTTCGCCGCGGCGAGCTACGGCGGTTAGCACATGCGAAACCTCCGACTCGTCCTCCTGCCGGCGCTGATCATCGCGCTCGCCGTCCCGGCGGCTTCGACCGCCGGCGTCCGCCTGCGCGGAGTTGACGCCAGTGCGTACCCGAAGATCCGCGCGACCTTCGTCGTCTCGGGACCGGTCCGCACCAAGCCTGCCCTCGTCGAGAACGGACAGGCCGTGACGGGCCTTCTTGCCACCAACCTCGGCCGCGACAAGAGCGTTGCGCTCGCGATCGACACCTCACGCTCGATGTCGGGGGCGCCGATCGTGCACGCCGCGCTGGCGGCACGGTCGTTCGTGGCCGCCCGGCGCCCGGGCGACCGGATCGCGCTGTTCTCGTTCGGCTACCGGGCCTCCCAGCAGTCACGGTTCTCCACCGCAACGATCGACGTCGACGCCGCGCTGCGGACGTTGGCCGTCGACGAGCGGCAGGGCACGGCGCTCTACGACGCCGTGGTCACCGCCTCGCGCGCCCTCGCCGCAGAGGACGGGGGCGGCCGCGTGATCATCCTGCTCACCGACGGCAAGAACGTCGCCAAGGGTGCGACCGAAGACGATGCGATCGCTGCCGCCCAAAAGGCGGGCGCGGTCGTCTACCCGATCGGCGTCGGCAACGACGTCGCGAAGGCTTCGCTCGCCCGCATGGCCCGCGAGACCGGCGGCAGCTTCTACTCGACCCCTTCGGCGAAGACGCTGAAGCGGGCCTACGCCGCGGTTTCGGCGGAGCTGCAGCGAACGTGGCGGCTCGAGTACTTCACCACCGTGCGTCCGGGCAACGACCTGAACCTTCAGCTCTCCGTGCCCGGCCTCGGCAAGTCGAGCGCCGTCGCCGAGATCCCCGGCAGCTTCGGTTCCGGGCCGGCCGACGACGCCAAGCCGACGAAGCTGCTTCCGTCGCCCGTTTACGGCAAGGCCGGCGACTTGATCATCACGCTCGCCGTCGCCTTGCTGATTCTCTCGGCGGGCGCGCTGGTGTTCACCGCCGCGTCCGGATCGTGGCTGAAGAGCCGGCTCGCGCCGCACGTCGATTCGACGCGCAACCTCGCGAAGCGCCGCCGGGGGCGAGAACGGCTGGCGATGTTCGCCGGCCTGTTCGGCGCAACCGAGCGGGCTTTCGGCCACCGAAGCCAGTGGCGAAAGCTCGAGCTCGTGCTCGAGCGCGGCGACGTGCCGCTGAAGACGGTCGAGTTCGCCTGGCTCTCGCTTGGCTGCAGCTTCGGGCTCGGTGTGCTCGGCGCGGTCACCGGACGCTCTTCGCTCTGGATCCTCGCCCTCTTCGCGATCGGTGCCCTGGTCCCGTACGGCTGGGTCTCGTTCAAGGCCAAGCGGCGCGTGAACCAGTTCGAAAACCAGCTTCCGGACCTGCTGATCACCATGGCCGCGTCGCTCAAAGCGGGCCACAGCTTCAAGCAGGGTCTCCAGAGCGTGGTCGACGAGGGTCAGGAGCCGGCGGCGAAGGAGTTGACGCGCGTGCTGAACGACACGCGGCTCGGCCGTCCGATGGACGAGGCACTCGCCGAAACCGCCGAGCGAATCGGCTCGAAGAACTTCTCGTTCGTGATCACCGCCGTGAACATCCAGCGTCAGGTCGGCGGTTCTCTGGCGGGCCTGTTCGACATGGTTGCGGACACCGTCCGCCAGCGTCAGCAGTTCGCGCGCAAGATCCGCTCGCTGACCGCGATGGGCCGCGCCTCGGCCTACGTGCTGATCGGCCTGCCGTTCTTCGTCGCGCTGGCGATCACGGTGATGAACCCGACCTACATGGACCCGCTCTACCACTCGTCCTCAGGCCACAAGCTGATCTTCCTGGGCCTCGGGATGATGACGTTCGGAACCTTGGCCCTGAAAAAGATCGTCTCCTTCAAGGGGTGACCTGGTGAACCTCCGCGTAACAACTGTCCGTTTCTGGCCCGCGAATGAGCGTCGCCAGACCACGTCCTCAGTGGCGGCCAGGCTGACCAGCCTGCCCGCTCCCTGCGTCCTTGCCTGGCTCGCTTCTCGCGACCCAGAAATCCAACGTCGTCACCCGGAGGCTCACTGATGCTCTTGATGTTCGTCGGAATCGTTTGCCTCGCCGGAGCCGCCTACCTGATCGGCGAAGCGCTGACGCTGTCCGCACGCGAGCGCGGCGTCTCGGTCCGCCGCGCGGCGATGTACGGCCGCATCGAGGCGCTCACGGGCGCGAGGGAGGAGCCGTTCCGAAATCGCGTGCTCGTCCCCTTGCGCAACCGGCTAGGAGGCTTCGTCCTCAAGCTCCACCCGAAGACGAGCCTCGATTCGATCAGCGCGAAG
This sequence comes from Actinomycetota bacterium, assembly GCA_046729795.1. GTDB lineage: Bacteria > Actinomycetota > Thermoleophilia > Gaiellales > Gaiellaceae > JBKPFU01. The sequence goes on from JBKPHH010000055.1 coordinate 24,605, forward strand.
CTGCTCGCCGCCGGGCTCGGTCGATCACTCTCGCCGAGCGGCTTTCTCGCGCTGAAGGCGGTCTTCGCCGTCGGCGGCATGTTCCTCGGCGCGATTCTCGGCGGCGCCTCCTCCGGCGCCTCCGGTCTGCTCTTGATGGCGATGGCCTTCGGCGGAGTGGGCTTCCTGATGCCGGACTTCGTCGTCTCGATGAAGGCCCGCAAGCGCAAGGAGTGGATCAAGTCCGACCTCCCCGACGCGCTCGACCTGCTCGCCGTCAGCGTCGAGGCCGGTCTCGGCTTCGACGGCGCAATCTCGAAGCTGACCGAGTACATGGACGGACCGCTGTCCGACGAGTTCTCCCTAACGCTTTCCGAGATCCGGATCGGCGAATCGCGCCAGGACGCGCTGAAGAAGCTGTCCACCCGCACCGGGACCTCGGAGGTCTCGGCCTTCGTGCGGGCGATCATCCAGGCCGACCAGCTCGGAATCTCTCTCGGCCGGATCCTGAAGGTCCAGGCCGCCGACACCCGTCTCCGCCGCCAAGCCGCCGCGGAAGAGAAGGCGATGAAGGCGCCGATCAAGATGCTCTTCCCGACAGTGCTGTTCATCTTCCCGGCCATGTTCCTGGTGATTCTCGGGCCGGCATTCCTCAACCTGGCGAAGATCTTCTAAGGAGAACCAAATGGCGGACGGACAGGACAAGGAACAGGACAAGAAGCAGAACGCCGACGGAAAGAAGCCCGACGGCAAGCGGGAGTTCGGCACCGGCCTGCGCGCACAGCTCGAGCAGCGCATGGCCGAGCAGGAAGTCGAAGTCGAAGCACCGGAACCGCAACAGCACGATGTCCAGGTCAAGTTCGAGCTCACCGCGCGCCCGCACGGTGAGGCCGCCACCGAGCAGGCCGGCAGCCCCGACCTCGAGGTCCTGCGCCTGCAGCTGAAGGAAGCGCTCGACCGCGAGGAGGAGCTCCGCCAGACGGTCACCGACCAGACCAAGCTCTTCGAGCGCGGCCTCGACTCCGAGAAGGACTTCAACCGCCGGGCCGCCACGCTCGACTCACGCGAGGCGAAGCTGGCCGAGTTCCAGTCGGACCTCGAGCAGCGCGAGCGCAAGGTGCGCGAGCAGGCATCGGCGATCGAGGCCGAGCATGCGCGGATCGCCGAGCTACAGGCCGAGCTTGCCGCCGAGCAGACGCAGGCGCACGAGCGCGCCAAGGAGGTCGACCGAAAGCTCGACGAGCTAAAGAACTTCGACCGCGACAAGCAGCGGCTGCACAACGAGCTCGAGAAGGAGCGCTCCGCGCTCGCGAACGAGATCCAAAAGTTCGAGCGCAACCAGGAAGCCGCCGATGCCCAGATGCGGGCGGAGGCCGTCAAGCTCGACGGCCGCGAGCGCTCGCTGGCAAAGCGCGAGGCCGAGTGGCGCGACCGGGACAAGGAGCTCTCGGAGCGTGAGCGCAAGCTCTCGAGCCGCGAGGCCGATCTCAAGAAGGAGTCCGCCCGCGTCGCGGCCAAGGACGAGGCGCTCGGCGAGCGCGAGGCCGCGCTGCTGGTCAAGCAGCAGCAGCTGCACGCCGATGCTGAGCGGCTCGAGCGCGACGTCGCCGAGAAGGGCAAGATCGCCTCGGACGCCGTCGTCCGCATGGCCCAGCTCGACACGCGCGAGTCCGAGCTCATCGCACGCGAGGCAGAGCTCAACCGCGTGCAGGCCGAGCTCGCGCACGCCCAGCGTGACGTGAACTTCGCCAAGGACAACGAGGAGCGCGCCGCTCGGCTCGACGAGCGCGAGCGGGCGATCGCCGAGCGAGAGGCGGCGATCGCGAGCTCCGAGGGCCTGATGGAGTCCCACACGAAGCGGAACGAGCGCCGGGAGCACCGGCTCTCGACGATGGAGCAGTCGATCCACGACCGCCTCAAGGAGCTCGACGAGCGCGAGGAGCACCTCGAGCTACGCGAGGCGCAGGTGACGGCCGACTCCGAGCTTCGGCTCGACAAGATCGAGGACCGCGAGAAGAAGCTCGCGGAGCTCGAAGAGCACCTCGCGAAGAAGGAAGAGGAGCTCGCGACCTACGTCGGCCAGCTCCAGGGCGAGATCCAGAAGCGCGAGTCCGACTGGTGGAAGAAGCAGCTCGGCTCGGACGCCGAAGTGCCTGCTGCCTAGTTCGCGATCCGGACGACGACGTCCTTCGAGGCTCGGTTCCCGCGCGTGTCCCACGCGCGGATCCGCAGCAGGTAGCGCCCGTTCGCGTACTGCCGCGTGTTCCATCCAGTCCGCGGAAAGAGACGGAACCAGAACGACCCCCGGCAGTCCGCCGTCGGTTGCGCGAGCACGCAACCCTGCGCGGTGAAGTTCTGCTTCGTCCCCGGCGCGTAGTGCGAGCCCGTCGGGATCCCGAGCATCTGGTCGCACCAGAACACCGGCTTGCGGAGCAGCACGCGGTGGGTCGGGATGTGGACGAGGACGACGGCGAGGCGGTAGAGGTGGTGCGGCGCGGCCAGGAACGGCATGTCCCTGAACCACCCCTGGAACGACTGGCGGTCGGCGGCGCGGACCCGCACGTCGACGACCCCCTTGAGCTGCATGCGGTTGAGCCGCCTGCCGGCCGGCTTGAGCACGGCGACGTTCGTCCGCCGCCTGCCCCACGCTGCCCTCGCCGGAGTGAAGAAGCGGACCTCGTGGATCGCGGGAGGAAGCTTGTCGACGTACGGCCGCACCTTTCCGCCGGGCCGCAGGGGATTGATGATCAGCTGCCTGCCGTCGGGCAGGAACAGGAACTCGGTCAGGTGGACGTGCCAGGTCGTCAGCCACGTCCAGCCGATCATCTGGCCGGCGAGGACGCGCTGGCCCGCCCGCACCGTTGCGTCGACATGCCCGTAGCCGAAATGGCCGAGACGGACGTGGCCACGAACGCCGGCGTCGGTTGCCTCGCGAACGACGCCGCCCTCGATCGCATAGACGCGATGGGTCCTGCCCTTGGGCGCGCCGCGCTCTGGCCGGTCGTCCCGAACCCCGATGTCGATGCCCTGGTGGTAGATCGCGCCGTGCTTGTCGTCGGCGCGCGCGTCCATGAAGCTGCCTCGAATAGGGTGCTGCTGCCGCACCGGCGCCACGGGCCAACCGAAGTAATCGTCGTCGTAGCGCTGCGGCACCTGCAGCTTTCCAGGCGGTACTGACGGCACGGCAAGCTCGATTCTAAGCCTTGCTCGCCCTGAGCGAAAGCCACACAGGAGAGCACGGAGCCCTTGCGAAATCCGCAAGGAACAGCCACGCTTAACCCCTCCCTAACGCGTCGCCCCCTCCCAACTTCACATGCGCCCTGGTTCGACGGATCGGTCGAAGACCATCCTCATCTGTGAGGACGACGGCAACCTGCGCAAATTGATCCAGCTCGTGCTGGGCGACAGCTACGTCTTCGTCGAGGCGACGGACGGCCACGAGGCCGTCGAGCTCGCGCAGAAGATCAGCGCCGATCTCGTCGTCTTGGACCTGATGCTGCCGGGAAGGAGTGGATTCGACGTTCTCGCGGCGCTCCACGACAGGAGCTCGAGCGACGGGACGCCCGTGGTCGTGATCAGCGCGTGGAGCCACGCCGACTCGGCCGCGCTCGAAGCGGGCGCCGACCGGTTCCTCGCGAAGCCGTTCGAGCCCGAAGAGCTCGAGGCGGCGGTCTCCGACCTCCTGGGGGAGCAGTGAGGCGCGAGCTCTCGCTCTCGATGCGGATGATCGCGGCGAGCGCGGTCCTGGCCGTGATCGTCGCCGGGGCCTTCGCGGTTCTCGTCCATGCCGTATCGACGCTCGACAACGCGACAAAGCACGAGGCGCACGCGAAGGACGTGGCGGCGGCGACGGTGACGCTCGAGAAGCTCGTCATCGATCTCGAGACGGGCCTTCGCGGCTACATCCTCACCGGCAACGCGCGTTTCCTCCAGCCGTGGACGCGCGCCCGCGAGCAGCTGCCGGGGAGGCTCAACACGTTCGAGCGGGTCGCCAGGACCGACGGGCGGCAAGCTCAGCGCGCCCGCGACCTGGCGACGTTGATTCGCGAGTACGTCACCGACTACTCGGAGCCGCTCGTCGAGATCGCGCGGGACGACCCCGCCGTCGCCCGAACCGAAGTGGTCTCGGCGGAGGGCAAGCGCCGCACGGACGAGATCAGGAGCCAGTTCGCCCGCTTCCTCGGCGCGGAGAACCGGCTGGCCGCCGACAGCGCCGCTTCGGCGCGGAGCCAATCCGACCGTGCGGTCGCGCTCGCGATCGCGGGGCTGATTCTCTCCGCGGTGCTGATCATCGGCTTCGGTGTCTATCTGGCGCGCTCGATCGCACGGCCGGTCCGGAACGTCGCGAGCGCAGCGACTCGGCTCGCCGCCGGCGAGTCGCCCGGCCTGCAGGAAGGAGGCCCCGGCGAAGTCGGCGAGCTGACCGTTGCGTTCAACCGAATGGCCGAGCAACTCGAGCGCAGCCACGCCGAGCTCGAGGAGCAGAACGCCAAGCTGCGCGAGAGCGAGCGGCTGAAGACGGAGCTCGTCAGCGTCGTCGCGCACGAGATGCGGACGCCACTCGCGAGCGTGCTCGGCTTCACCTCCTTCCTCCTCACCCGCAACGACCTCGACCCGGACGAGCAGCGGCGGTACCTGGAGATCGTCGACGCCCAGGGCCGCAGGCTCTCGGCGCTCGTCGACGACTTCCTCGACGTGGAACGGCTCGAGGAGGGCAAGCTCACGCTCGCGCAGGAGCTCGTGGATATGGCGGCGCTCGTGCGCGAGCAGGCGCAGCTCTTCGTCGGCCAGAGCACAAGGCACTCGGTCGACATCCAGTTGCCGCCGAAACCGCTTCCGGTCCGCGGCGATTCCCACCGGCTCGCGCAGGTGGTCGCAAACCTGCTCTCGAACGCGATTAAATACTCACCTGACGGGGGGGTGGTGGAGATCGCCGGCGAGCAGGACCGCAATCTCGTCCGCGTAAGCGTGCGCGACGAGGGGCTTGGCATCTCGGACGATCTTCAAGATAGGATCTTCAACAAGTTCGTGCGCGGCGGCGGCGCGGCCAGGGGGATCTCCGGCAGCGGCCTCGGGCTCACCATCGCCCGCTCGCTCGTCGAGGCGCACGGGGGTCGAATCGATTTCAAGAGCGCCGTCGGCCAGGGCTCGACCTTCTGGGTCGAGCTTCCGGCGGCGAACGGACAAGGTTCATAGCCCAGAAAGGGGGCATCGTGTCTCGCTCGATTCTCACGTTCACCCTCGCAGTGAGCATCTTGCTCGTGCTCGCCGCGATCGAAGGGTGGAGCTCTGCGGCCGGAACGGGGCCAGCCACCATTCGCATCACCGACCGGCAGACCGGGTACACCCGGGTCGACACCGGTCGGCGGGGCATTTCTCCCGGCGACACGGAGGTGATCAGCTATCGCCTCTTCAACCGACGCATTTCGCGAACGCCGATCGGGCTGGCCCGGTTCGTCTGCACGTACACGGTCGGCGCAGTGAGGACCTGCACCGGGACGGTCTTCCTCCCGAAGGGACAGCTGGTCGTCGGCGGATCGATCCGCTTCCGCTCGTTCTACGAGCTCGCCGTGCTGGGGGGCACGCGGCTGTACGACAACGCGCGCGGCACGATGACGGCGATCCGCACGACCCGGAAGCCACGGCGCGAAATCCTGTTGTTCAGGCTGACGGGTTAGCTCGCGGCGGCGACTGCGGCGAAAATCTCCGGGTAGCGTTCGCGGGCGGCGTTGATCAGCAGGTCCCGCGTCGGCCTGCGGCCGAAGCGGGCCTCGTCCCGGTCGTAGTCTGGCGTGAACTGCCGCTCGAGCGCGTCGAGCTCCTCCACCTCGTCGCGGAGCCGCTGGCGCCAGTCGGCATGCGCCGGACGGGCGAGCATCAGCAGCTCCGAGATCGACGACACGAGCTTGGCCTTCCGCGCGATCGTTTCGGGCGTCACGTCCCAGAGACAGACGCCGTACGTCCCTTTCATGTACTCGCGCCAGTGGAGCTCGAGCTCGTCGCCGGCGCCCGCCGACTCGAGCCGCCCGGCAAACCGTGCCTCTAGCGCGCCCGGCCCACCTGCCTCGTCGATGAAGCGGAAGTAGTCGGCGGGGTAGAGCTCGGTGCCGTCGTCGAGGACGTATGACGGCTTCGGCAGCCGTCCCTGGGCGATCAGAGCGCGGATCTCCTCCGGCGCCTCAGGCCGGTCGGCGCAGACCTGGTCGAGCGTGAGGTAGTTCTCCTGCAGATAGTCGATGTCGGCCGCACTGTAGTCCATGGGGGCACGCTAGCACCTGCATTGTTTTGGTATCGTCAAAGTGTGCTTGCAGACATCGACATCTCCGAGCCCGCCTCGCTGATGGGCGATCCCACGCGGGCCGCGTTCCTGATGGCCTTGTCCGAGGAGCGGGCGCTGCCGGCGGGCGAGCTCGCGCGCCGCGCCGGCGTCACCGCCTCTACGGCCAGCATCCAGCTCGCGAAGCTTGTCGACGGCGGCCTGCTCACCGCAGAGCAGAGCGGTCGACATCGGTACTACTCACTGGCCGACCCAGCGATCGCCACCGCGATCGAGTCGCTTGCCGGGATCTCGCCGCGGCGACCGGCGAGCTCGCTGAGGCAGGCCAGAATCGGCTCCGACCTCCAGGCGGCCCGCACGTGCTACGACCATCTTGCGGGCGGGCTGGGCGTGGCGCTCTTCGACGCGTTGCTTCGCGAGCGCGTGCTGACCCGCGAGCTGGAGCCGACGAAGAAGGGCTTTCGGCGCCTCGGCGAGCTCGGCATCGACGTCGACGGGGCTGCGTCGGGGCGGCGGGCCTTCGCCCGGCGCTGCCTCGACTGGAGCGAGCGCCGCGATCACCTCGCCGGCGCGCTCGGCGCCGCGATCGCGAGCCGCTTCTTCGAGCTCGGCTGGATCGAGCGGATGTCCTCGAGCCGCGCGGTCCGCATCACCGACACCGGCCGTAGAGGACTCGAGCGCGAGCTCGCGGTCAATGCCGCGACCGTCACCGGCGCTTCGTAGAGACCCTACCGGCTCAACCGAGAGACCGCGGGGGCGGTCGGCACCGCAGCACCAACCACCCCTACCCTGGATGTGAAGGATCGGCCGGCGGGCTGCGCCGCCCGAACGTCCTGACAAAACGCGCTCTTTGGCCGATGGCGAGCTCGGCGCCGGTTAGTGGTCGTTTCCGGCATCTGCTCATTTGCGGGGGGCATCCCGACCAAGAGTCCAGGGGATGCCCCCTACCCTGCAAAACGAGCATCCCGAGGTGCGCAAGGACTGCGTACGGCTTTCGGATTTCGCGGAAATTGCGAGTTTTTGCTCACCACATTGCAACATTCGATTGAAGGAATCCCCCCAATTTTGTAAGGGTGCCTGAACAGGTTTTCCAGCCCTGCCATTAAGGAGGTTCTGCGGAAGGAAAGCCTTCCGACTTTGAGCGCAGAGGTTTAGCGGCTCCGCCCCGACCAGCTCGCAAGCAAACGCCGGGGCGGAGCACACAACGACCAAACCTCTCGCTTGTCAGTGCCCACGAGAGGGGGTGATCGCAAGTCTGAGTGTACTCGCGAATTTGTAGGAGCGGAACGACGTACGCGAGCGTCGATGCCACAAATTCCGCTCTCCCTAACACTGTCGACCGACTCCGAGTTCGAAGGCGCCGGGAGACGCTAGAGGGAGGAAAGATTTGTCTCGACTCACGAAGATCCTGCTGCTTCTGACAGTCGCCGCCGGCATCGCTGTGCCGGTTGCGCTGGCAGGGAGCCCGCATTTCATCAACAACGAGTTCAGCATCACGCGCACGGACAACACGCTGACGGTCAGCGGTAAGGAAGCCGGGCTGGGCGACGAAGCGCAGATTCACATCGTCGTCAGCGCGACGGCGCTGTGCATCAACCCGGGCGGCAACCATCCGAAGGCCGTGAACAAGGAAAGCATCTCTGCCGAGGGTGACTTCCCGGTTCAGAACGGCAAGGCGGAATGGAGCATTTCGCTCACGGCGACCTTCCAGCCCGACTGCAGCCCGCCGATGACGGTCCAGTTCACCGACGTGACCGTGACCGACACCACGAACGGCCTCACGAAGAGCTTCCCAGGCACGTTCTAACGACTGTCAGTGCGCGCGAGAGGGGCGGCATCTGCCGCCCCTCTCATTTGTCCACGATTCCCCTCATCTGAGGTTGACGTTGGGCATCTCTTGGTCAACGCTGAGAGAACGGACGCCTTCTGCGGTTGCGTCCTGCGGCGAACATGCCAATTCAACTGCGGCTCAGCGATCGGCAGGCCGTCGACGACCTGCTTAGCTTCCTCGAACGGTGTGGGCTGGAGGCTGTCCGCGCGCAGGACGATCTTGTCGAGGTCGAGCCTCCGCACCAGCTCCACGCGGAGCAGGCGCGCATGGAGGTCACGCTGCTCGTCCGTGTCTGGCAGGTCGTGAATGGGAGCTCAGACGTCGAGGTACGTTGACGGCCCTGCGCGGATGCTCGCCGACGTGGCAAGGATGTTCCCGTGGAGCCCTGGCCGGCATCGGCGGAGGAACTCGTTCGCGAGCAGGAGCGGCTCGCTCTGGCGGCGCCTCCTCAGTGGCATCTTCTCGATGCACCGGTCGCGATCGGCGGATGCTTCGTCTGCTTTGAACGAGGGCCGTCTGGGCCTGGCCGCAAAGGCGAGCGCGCCTGGGCAGCGGCGGCGACCTTCCACGACCACAGGCTCATCGATACAGCCGTCCTCGCGGATGAGGCGGGTGACGCCTACATGGCCGGCCTACTCGCGCTGCGGGAAGGAGCGCTGCTCGCCGCCGCAGTCCGCGGGCTCACCCGAACGCCGGAGGTTCTGCTCGTCGATGCGACCGGACGCGACCATCCCCGGCGAGCCGGTCTGGCCGTTCACCTCGGCGCGATCCTCGATCTGCCAACCGTGGGCGTGACGCACCGTCCGCTGGTCGCCGAGGGGAGCTGGCCCGACGACGAGCGCCATGCACGCAGTCCGCTCCGGCTCGAAGGGGAAGTCGTCGGCTACTGGCTTCGAACCCGTGCAGGCACGCGTCCGCTCGCCATCCATGCAGCGTGGCGCACCGATCCGGAAACGGCGGTCGGGGTTGTCGTCGCAAGTCTCGTGCAGTCGCGCACGCCGGAACCGCTCCGAGCGGCGCGGCGAGAAGCTCGCACTGCCCGCGCCGGCCTCAGCGGCTCGCACGCTCTCTCTTCGCGGTTCCCGGGCCGGTCGGATCGTCCGAGGTCCGGCGGCTAATGTTCGCTCGAGTCGGCCTACCAACGCGGGTGGAGGAATGTGACGCGAGCCCAAGATGGTCGCCGAGGCGCGGAAAACAGTGGTCGAAGTCACGCCTGCCGAGGTGGAGGAAAGCCTCGACCATGGGGACGCCACGCTCATCCTCGATATCCGTGAGCCAGCCGAGTGGGAAGCAGAACGCATTCCGGGGGCGCGTCACGCTCCGCGCGGTCGCCTCGAGTGGCTCGCCGACCCAAGCTATGAGAATCATCTGACCGAGCTGGCGGGGCAGACGGAGAAGACCATCATCCTCTACTGCGGTGGCGGGGGCGGTCGGTGCTTGCCGCACAGACGCTCGGGAAGATGGGCTTCAAGAGCGTCGCCGCACTCGCCGGCGGCTTCGCTGCATGGAAGGCTCAACATCGTCCGGTCGATCGCCGGGAAGATGCTGGGCCAGCCTCGACGCGCGCGCTCTAGTACGCCTTCGTGCGAGGTCGCCTGGAAAGAGCGCCCTCCAGCCGACGGGGGCCCGCAGAGGTTCGAGCGGGAGCTCTCGGTCCGGATCGGCTGAACCCCAACCGCAGAAAAGGCCGATCAGTCCGGCTTGTGTCGCAGGAGCCCGATCCGTCCGAGCTCGCCGAGTGTGTCCTCGGCACGCTCGCGGTCGTGCTCGGTCGGCTCGGGATCCAGCTCTTCGTAGGGCAAATCGTCCTTTTCCGATGCCTGGCGCATCCAGCTGAAATGTGAGACCTCTGCCAGCCGCATCGCGAGCTGTGAGCGGCTCGAAGGCACATTCCCGGCTGCGCCTGCGCCGAAGCGGTACCAGCCCCGGGAGGCGGCGCCGGAGGGCGGTGTGCGCCCGCGCTCACCGTCGCCGAAGCGAGCCGCTCCCGCCTCGCGATCGAGGACGAAATGGCGATCCTCGGCCTGCGAGCACGAGAAGTCCGGGACCTCGTACCAGGGCTCGAAACCGGACCCGACGTCGAGCTCGAGCCAGACCGCGGTGGTCTTCTCGACTAAGTAGTGCTGCTCGAGCGAAAGCGACTCGGCATCAAGAAGCTTGCCGGTGAAGTACTCGTTCCTGGGTTCCTTCATGGGACCGATCTTCGCACGGGCGCGGTTCGCGCTAGCTTCCGGCTGTGACCGAGCTGTACGCCGAGCTCGAGCACCGCGTCACGCCGCTCGAGCTCTTCTTCGACCTCGTGTTCGTCTTCGGGTTCACGCAGGTCACGACGCTGATGTCGAATGACCCAACCTGGGTCGGGCTCGGCCGCGGCCTGCTCGTTCTCGTCGCGCTCTGGTGGGCGTGGTCGGGCTATGCCTGGCTGACGAACACGGTCGATCCGAGCGAGGGCGCCGTGAGCGGGGCGATGCTCGTCGCGATGGGCGCAATGTTCGTCGCCGCCCTCGCCGTCCCGGATGTCTTCGGGCCTCACGGCGTCGTCTTCGGAGTCGCGTTCCTGATCGTGCAGGTCATGCACCTGGCGCTGTATGCGCTTGCCGGACGCGGCGATCCGGACCTGCTGGCCGCGGTTCTGCGGCTGGCTCCGGCCTCGCTGATCGCGGTGGTGCTGATCCTCGTTGCCGGGTTCCTCGACAGCGGAATGAGGGCGGAGCTCTGGCTCGCCGCGCTCGTCGTCGCCTACTTCGGGCCGCTGATTGGGAACATGGGCGGCTGGCGCGTCCATCCAGCCCACTTCGTTGAACGTCACGAGCTGATCCTGATCATCGCGCTCGGCGAATCCCTCGTCGCCATCGGTCTTGGAGCGTCCGGGACGGAACTCAACGCCGGCGCAATCGTGGCGGCTCTGCTCGGGCTGGCTGTCGCGGCCTCGTTCTGGCTGGCGTACTTCGACTTCTTCTCGATCCGCGGCAAGCAGCTCCTCGCCCAGCGAAGCGGTGCTCAGCGCGCCACCCTCGCCCGCGACATCTACACCTACCTGCACCTGCCGATGGTCGCGGGCATCGTTCTCTTCGCGCTCGCGATGAAGGAAACGCTCGCGAATTACGGCGGCGAGCTCGACATGGTTCCGGCGGTCGGCCTCTGCGGCGGCTGCTCTCTTTACCTGTTCGCGTACGTGGCGCTGCGCGTCCGCGTGGCGCGGACGTTCGGCGGCGGCCGCTTGCTCGCCGCGGTCGCCTTCGCATTGCTCCTGCCGGTTGCCCTCGTCGTGCCCGCCCTGGTCGCGCTCACCCTCGTGGCCGCGGTGTGGGCGGCGCTCCACGGATACGAGATCATCTGGTGGCGCGAGGAACGCGCGCGGACTCGTGCGATGCGGATGCCAGCTTCGGCCTCCTGATCTCAGTCGGCCGTGCGCGACGAAGTTCCGCGTTCGGGGTGGCCCTGGAACCCCGACACCTAGACCTTTTCGCCGCCACCCCTAGCCATACGTCTAGTGAACGTGGCGGGAACAGGGTGGAATTGTGGATGTGGCGAAAAAGACCTGCGGCTGCGCACCGCCGCATCTGTCGGGGAGACAGGAGGCGTCGTGCGAGATTCAGGCGAGACCGAGAGTCACGAAGCGACGGGCTACGCGTGCACGCCGGTTACGCGGGACGTCGACGTCCCCATATCCCTTCGCCTCCTGAGTCGCCGAAGCGATTTGGGGGCGAGCGCCTGCTCCGCGGTGTCAACGACTGAGAGGCGAGCATGACAACAATAGGAAAAGGCAAAAGGAGAGGCCCCTGGAGCCTCGTTAGGGGCGCCGCGTTGGCCGCTGCGCTGGTCGCGGGCGCGACGTTCTCGTTCACGAGCGCATCGCTTGCCGATACGCAGAACATCGACGGCGACCTCGGCAGCAACACGCCGAACCTGATGTACGGCGCCGGGCACAACGACTGCAGCACGCTCGGAACTTCGGTCTCTGCGGCGCTGAAGCTGCACTACGACGGAAACCCGAACGATCCGAGCGCGCACTTCGGCGCAGGCACAGCGGTCTCGCTGTCTTTCGCCGATCGCAATACCGGCAACGGAAACCACGATGCCCTGGCCGCGGGCATCACGGCGAGCCAAAGCGACATCACCGCAAGCCCAAGCGACTACGCGACGATCCCGTCTACGTGGAATCAAAGCTCGCCCGACGCGCTGATTCCGTTCACGGTGACGGTGCCGTCCACGATCGCTGATGGCACCTACCAGCTCGAAGTAGCGGCGTCCGGTACGGACGGCAACGGAGCCTCGTATTCCCCGCAGGGGGGGCGCCCGATGTTCATCATCCACGTCAGCTGCGCCTCGCCCGGCGGCGGCGGTGGTGGAAGCACGAACCAGCCGCCGACGGCGAGCATCAGCGGCGATGCAACCGCAAACGAGGGCGACACCAAGACGTACTCCGTCACGGCATCCGACCCTGAGAACGATCCGCTCTCGATCAGCTGGTCGATCACCGCCGGAAACGCGGAAATCGTCGGTGACAACACGGGCACAAGCGTCAGCGTCCACTTCACCGACGGTCCGAGCACAGTGGGCCTACAGGTCGAAGTAAGCGACGGCAACAATCCAGCAGTCACACCGAGCAAGTCGATCGACGAGGCGAACGTCGCCCCGACGGTCTCGACTCCAAGCGGCGATACCGCCGTGACCGAGAGCACGACTGCGCATACCTACACCTACTCGATCAGCGATCCCGGCGATGACACCCAGACCGGCAATCCGAGCTGTGGCTCGCTCGGGACGCTCTCGGCCGCGACCAACACTGCTACCGGAGGCAGCTTCGACTGCACGTTCAAGGACGGGCTGAAGCCGGCGACGGCGTCTGATGTCTCGGTCTCCGCGACCGACTCGGACACCGAGACGGGCAACACCGAGCATCTCTTCGTGACCGTGAGCAACGTCGCTCCCTCGATCACGAGCTTCACTGGCACGAGCTCTCTCGCCGGGCCGCTCGTGTTCGGGTCGTCGAGCTCGTTCACGACGAACTTCAGCGACCCGGGCGTAATCGACAATCCTTGGACCGCCTTCTATTCGTGGTCAGACGGCGGGAGCTACATCGGCACGGTCGGGGCGAACGGGTCGACGACCCACACGTCCACGGCCTTGCACTCCTTCGCTGCGCCCGGATGCAACCTGTCCCAGAGCGTGACCGTCTCCGACAAAGACGGCGACTCGGACACCGAGTCAACGTCGGTCGATGTCGGGTCGGCTGGGTGGTTGCCTCCGATCACGAACCAGAGCGTGAGCGACAAGCTGAAGAACGGTCAGGTGCTGCCGGTGAAGCTGTACGTGAAGGACTGCGCCGGCGTGGCGGATATGAGTCTCACGCCCGTGATCCAGCTCGTGAAGGGCGACCAGACCGCAGCGAACGACGACGGAACAGACGTCATCACGATCTCGTCGGTGTCGACTGCCGACACGGGCACGTACATGCGTGCCGCCGACGGGTTCTACATCTACAACCTCCGCGTCAGCGTCGCGTCCAGCGACCTCGGCAAGGACTTCACGATCATCGTCCGTCCCTACGGGACGAGCAGTTCCGTGAGCGTGCGGCACGTGATCATCCCGACGAAGTAGCCGACGACTTCAACGAATGCTGTGAGGGGAGCGCGATGCGCTCCCCTCACAGTTGTCCTACTGCGTCTTTCGGATCCGCGCTCTGGCTCTCTTCTCGAGCTCAACGTCCTCGTATGTCTCGCCCGCCTCGAGTTCCGTAGGCAGATTCGTGCTGGACTCGCGGCGGTCGACCTCGCGGGCGATGCCCTCCGAGTCGATTCCGCCGTCCGGCGGCGCGCGCACGGTCAGCTTTCGTGCCCGCAGGCCGGCCTCGATCTCGAAATCGAACGGGCTCGTCAGCGCTTCTTCCTTCGACTGCTCGCGCTGCTGCGCGACTTGGACGAGCTGCTCGAGCTCGATGAGCCTTTCCTCGAGCTAGACGTGCGACTTTTGGTCGTCCTGCGTTTGGACGTGCTCCGTTGTCGCGTCGAGCCACGCTTCGAGCCGCGCTTCGTCTGCCCTGTTGAGCGTTTCCGCGTGCCTGACGACCCCTGTCCCGCGCCCTGAGCCTGCTGGCCCGTAGCAGCCGCCTGCTGCCCAGCCTGCGGCGCGCCGCCGAGCGTCTGGCCGGCTTGCCCGGTCGCCTGCTGCGCCGTCTGGCCTAGCTGACCCACCGCACCCCCGAGCGCTTGGCCGGCACCGCCGACAGCCTGCCCAGCGGCGTTGCCCACGCCCTGCCCGAGCCCGCTGACAGCCTGTCCGGCACTATCGGCCACTTGGCCGACGGCCCCGCCCGGGCCGAGCGCCTGACCGGCAGCCTCCGTCACACCACCGAGCGCCTCGCTCGCCGCCCCGCCCGGACCAACCGCCTGCTGCGCGGCCTGCCCGACGTCATCGAGTGTTTGAGTGACGGCTCCACCGGGCCCGAGAGCCTTCTGCCCAAGGTCTCCGATGCTGCCAACCGTGTCGTCGAGCGTATTGACGAGCCCCTCGAGGATTTCCGGATTGCGATCGAGCGTACTCAGGGCCCGGTCCAGGATGTCATAGAGATTCTCCAGGCGAACCTTGAGCTGCGCCTGGGCCGCAACGCCTTTGATGTCGACCTCGACCTTGCCCAGATGCACATGGACGCCGGCGACGATCTGGAGCAGATTGGCCAGCTTCGCGCGCAGCGCCAGATGAGCCTCGAGCTGCTCGACGTCGACATAGATCTCGTCGACCTCGACCTTTTGAATGTCGACGAAGACGTCTGGATCATGGCTCGGCTGGCGCCCTTCGAGATGCGCGGTATCGAGCTGGCTCGCGCTCCGCGCTCGAGAGACGGCCTTCTTCCCCGCATTACGCGAGCTGCTTCCGTTGGTTCGACGCCCGTTCGACGTGCTCCGACGCGCGGAGCTGGATCTCTTTGCGGCCACAGCAATACCTCCGGTTTGTGTCATCGAAGGCTTTCCCGAGCGCCGAGCCTTCAATCATGGGTCGGCGAGGCGTGAAGCGAGGGGGCCGGCAATCGCCGGCCCCCTCGCGTAAACAGACGGTCTTAGCTCGTCACAGCGGCCAGGGCGTTGACCAGCCCTGCGCCAAAGAAGCTGTTACTGCCGATGCCACCCGTGCAGACCTGAAGCGGAGCTTCGAAGAACTCGACTCCGGGATCGTGCTCGGTCGGACAGGGCATCTTCGTCGCCGTCGCGCGCAGGAACGCGGCAACGGCTCCGCCGGGCATGCCTGGATGAGTCGCTCGGATCAAGGCAACAACGCCCGCCGCATGTGGAGCGGCCATCGACGTCCCGTTCAGCCACGCCCAGTAGGCGCCCGTCGAATCCTGGACGAGACGCCCGAGCGCCGCCTCGAGATCCAGATCCGACGCATTCGCCGAGTACGGCGCGAGCACGCGCCCCTTCGCCGAGTCGAACGTCGGTGTCTGGAACCGCGAACCGCCCGGCGCAGCGACGTCGACGATCTTGCCGTACGTCGAGTACCAGGCCAACAGATTGGCAGCGCCCGTTGCCGAGACGACCACCACGCCCGGCAGCTCGGTTGGCAGGACGACGCAGCTGTTGTTCACCGGTCGCGTCTGGGCCGCGCCCTCGGGGAAGTCGGGGCTGATTTCGTCCTCAACCGGATGGTTGAGGTCGATGCCCTCATTCCCCGCCGCCGCGACAAGCACAACGCCACGCTGCTGTGCATACCGGGCGGCGCGCGAGATCGCCTGCACGATCGCCTTCTGCTCCTTGTCGTTGCGGCAGTTGAAGAGCCACGGATCGGCGAAGAAGCTCATGTTGACGACGTCGAGCCGCTTGTCGCCCGCATAAACAAGGCCGTCAACGACCGACTGCGTGAAAAAGAAGCCCTGGATCGTGCCGGCCTTCAGCGCGACGATCTTGGCGCTCGGCGCGACGCCTGCGACTCCGATGCCGTTGATCGGAGAGGCCATGGTTCCCGCCGTATGGGTGCCGTGGCCGTTCAGGTCCTGAACAGCCGCCTTGTTGGAGCAGTCGCCCGGCGTGACCTGCTCGGCCGGGTCAGACGTCGGCGTGGACGCGTAGATGAACGAGCACGACGCGGCCACGTCGAGGTTCGGTGCGATGTCCGGGTGAGTGAGGTCGATCCCGGTATCGAGATCCCCGACCGTCACGAGCGCACCTCGGTTGACCGCGTACGAGCCTCCCGGCGATGCGCCGATGATCCGCATGTCCCACTGACAGGGACTGAGCGGATCCGGGCCGATCCCGACCGGAACGCTGTAGAGCGCCGCACACGCCGTCGCTTCGGCGGCGGCCGTGTGCGTACCGGCCGGCGGAGCAGCCGCGACTGCCCGCTGGAAAAAGCTCCCGTTCTGCGCGACGCCCGAGACGACGCCGGACGCGCGGAGCGTCCGCTCGAACGCCGGATTCGACGAGGTGACCGTGCCGACGCCGATCTTGTTGATCCGCACGATCCGGCCGTGCGCAGCCCTGACGGCCTTGGCGGCCGCCTTGAAGTGGCCGGCCTTGAACACGACCATGTAGCGCTTCGCATGCGGCGCCCGTGCGCCGGATGCGGAAGACACCGCGAAAACAGCTACCACCGCGAACAGCGCGGTGAATGCCGCAAGCAAACGGAATCTCATACTCCCCTCCCCTTTGGGTTTGAGGGCTGGAGCTTATGCGGGACGCAAGGAGGGTTGCAAGTCCGCAATTTGCGGGACTCACCGGCGGGTATGCCGCCGTCCACCAAACTCGCGAAAAGGGACTCTGAGCAGGCCTTCTCTACGAAGCCGACGCCCGGACTCGAACCGGGGACCCCTTCATTACGAGTGAAGTGCTCTACCAGCTGAGCTACGTCGGCGAGATGCTTACTGTAGCCGCTTCCGGAGCGTCCGATCCGCGCCCAGGAGTCCGAACAGTTCCGATGCATGCGGACGAGACGGCACCGTCGTGGTAGAGCTGCGCGCAGGGATACGGCAAGGAGCTGGAAGCGCCCGTCGAGACGACGTCAAGGTACTGCCCGGCGAGCGCAAGATACTGCCCGGCGAGCTGCCAGGCTCGAGAAGTCGGCCACAAACACCTGTCTCGGGTACGTCATCGAGCCACCAAATCGTGTCTCCACTGGTTGACAATTGCGACCCTTCGTAGTAACACCTTGCCGGCAAAGAAAGGGCCCGCGACTTGCCACCGCGGAGGCAAAAACATCGTTGCTGCGGCCGATTGTCGAGGAGAGGAGGACCCGTGGTTATGAACGCCCTTCCAACGCGACGTCCTGTGACGAGAGCCGCCCAATTGCTCGCCGTCGCCATCGCCCTGGCGGCGACCTGGGTGTTGTTCCTGTCCGGCGCCGCCCCCGCGGCGACCCGTCACGTCAGCAAAGGCCAGCTTTCCGCGGCCCGCCACGCGGTCGAGCAGTCAGGGGTCCGAGGCATCGCGTGGTACGTGGACGGCGCCTCCGACCGAGTGGTGGTGACCGCTGACAGCACCGTCTCAGCCACAGAGGTGGCCACCATCAAGGAGAGCGCCGGCGCCAACGCCGGGGCCATCCGGATCAACCGCGTGCCCGGTGCGTT
>JBKPHH010000056.1:0-19341 GCA_046729795.1 Actinomycetota bacterium
TACCCCTACATCCGGATCGACGAGAACAACGTCGACGTCGGCCACGAGGCGACCGTGTCGAAGATCGGCGAGGAGCAGCTCTTCTACCTGATGTCTCGTGGGCTGTCCGAGGCCGAGGCGACCGCGATGGTCGTGTCCGGCTTCGTCGAGCCGATCACGAAAGAGCTTCCACTGGAGTATGCAGTCGAGATGAACCGGCTGATCCAGCTCCAGATGGAAGGCTCTGTCGGTTAGTGCAGGTTCAGCGGACCGACTTCATCGCGGTGCCGGTGGAGGACTTGCCGCGGGCTGACGCCTTCTACGGCGAGACGCTCGGGATTGCGCGCAATCCGAATTCGGGCGAGCAGTGGGTCGAGTACGAAACCGGGAACCTGACGATCGCACTCTCCAAGTTCGGTGGAGTCCTTGCGCTGCGGGTTTCGGATGTCGGAGACGCGAGGGCCGAGTTGGAAGGCCAAGGGTCTGAGTTCGCGATGGACGCCTTCGACTCAGGCGTGTGCCACGGCGCGCCGTTCCGCGATCCCGACGGCAACCCGCTGCAGTTGCACAAGCGCTACGCACCGCTCGACCCCTTCGAGGTGCCGATTCAGGAGGTGCAGCGAACCGACTTCATCGGGGTCAACGTCCGGGATCGGGACGAGGCCGCGACGTTCTACGGCGAAACGCTCGGCCTGAAGCGCAACCCGCTCGCGAGCGACGACTGGCCCGAGTTCGAGACGAGCAACGTCGGCTTGATCGTGAGCACCCCGGAGCAGAAGGGCGAAGGCGGCGAGTTCCGCCCCGAGTTTTCGATCGCGCTGCGGGTGGCGGACGTCGCCGAATCGATGGAGCGCCTCCGACAGCGGGGCATCGAGTTCGAGAATCCCGAGGTCTACGACACCGGCGTGTGCCACATGGCGTTCTTCAAGGACCCCGACGGGAACGCCTTGATCCTTCACCACCGTTACGCGCCGTACCGGGACGGGTCGACACCCTGATGGGCCGGGCCGAGCTGCTCGAGCGCTACCGCGCGATCCCGCTCCCCTCGACGAGCGAGGAAAGCTGGCGCTTCACGGATCTGAAGGGGTTCGATCCCGATGCGTTCTCCCTGAACGGGGCCAAGCAGATCGTCGCTCCGCCGACGATGCTGGACATCGACGTGGCGGGAGCCGCCGTCGTGGGTGAAGGCGGGATCGAGATCGAGCGAGCCCCGGAAGGCGTCACCTTCGAGCCGCTTCGCGAGCACGAGCTGCTGGGCACGCTCGTCGGCGCCGACGAGAAGTTCGCCGCGCACAACGCAGCCCTGTGGGAGCACGGCTTGCTCGTGCACGTTCCGAAGGGCGTCGTGCTCGAGCAGCCGCTCTACGTGAGGATTGCGAACTCGGTCGAGGGGGGCGCGCTCTTCTTCCGGCTGCTCGTGATCGCGGAAGCCGAGACGCGTTTCAGCGTGATCGAGGAATACGCCTCCGGCTCTCCCGAGCTGTCCGGCTACACGAACGCGGTCGCCGAGCTCTTCGTCGGCCAGGCCGCCAAGGTCGAATACGTTTCGCTGCAGAACCTGTCGCGCGAGTCGTGGCACTTCGCTTCGCATCGCGCCAGGGTCGACCGCGACGCCGAGCTCGACTGGGTGGCCGGCGGCTTCGGCTCGAAGAAGGGGAAGACGCGGATCGAGAACGACCTCGCCGGCGAAGGAGCGACCTCACGGGTGACCGGGGCCTACTTCGCCGACGGCGCGCAGCATCTCGACTACGACACTTTCCAGCGGCACGAAGCACCGCACACGACCTCGGACTTCGCCTTCAAGGGCGCCCTTCGCGATCGTGCGACGGCGGTCTGGCGCGGGATGATCAAGGTCGAGCAGGACGCACAGAAGACGAACGCCTACCAGGAGAACCGCAACCTGCTCCTGTCGCCGAAGGCGCACGCCGACTCGATTCCGGGGCTGGAGATCGAGGCGAACGACGTGCGCTGCACCCACGGCGCGACGATCGGCCAGGTCGACCGCGAGCAGCTCTTCTACCTGATGGCGCGGGGTCTCTCGCGGGCCGAGGCGGAGCGGTTGATCGTGCGCGGGTTCTTCCAGGACGTGCTGGAGCGGATCGAGCTCGAGCCCGTGCGCGAGGCGTTCGGGGACACGCTCGAGGCGCGGATTCCCCATACATAAGCCTTCGCCGCCGCTGACGCTTTCTTAGCGTCTCCCTTACTTTCAAATCGTAGTTTCGGCTGGTGAGAAGAATCGCAGCCGCGTTCGCGATTGCAGCGCTGTACGCGACGTGTGCGTCGGCGGCTTCGTCGAGCGGGAACGGGCGCATTGCCTACGCCCGCGGGAACGCGATTTACACGTCCGAGCTCGACGGCAGCGGCGAGGTGAGGATTGCCTCGGCCCAGGAGCCCTTCTTCGTCGGCAACCCCGCGTGGTCGCCCGACGGCCGGCGGCTCGCGTTCATCAAGCAGATCAGCACCTCGGATTCGGTGCCGGTCGTGGTCGACGCGGATGGGCGGAACCAGACACAGCTCGCAAGGACGGGTCAGCACAGCTTCGCCTGTTGGCTCGACGGCTCGAGGTTCGTCGTCCGGAGAAGCTACGTGGCCGGGACCGACCCCTACGTCTCCGCCGAGGATCTGTACCTCTTCGACGGCGACGCGCGGTCCTCCCGCCGGCTGACGGATGACGGTGGACAGAAGCCCGTGCACTACCAAGGCTGTGCGCCGGACGGTTCTGCGGTCGCTTACAGTCGCCAAAACGACGGCGTCTCCGACGCCTATGTGGCGGGAGTCGACGGCACCGTGAAGCGAATCACGATCGGCGGCGCCGACGGCGCGCCGGCGTGGTCGCCGACTGGGTCGAAGCTTGCGTTCGTCCGAAACGGTCACCTCTTCAGCGCCAAACCCGACGGGAGCGACGCCGCGCCACTCGGCCATCAGGAGCACGCCGTCGGCAGCTTCTCCTGGTCGCCCGACGCGACGCAGATCGTGTTCACGACCGTGTACACCGACTACTCACGGTGTTACCGCGGCTGGTGTGCGACCGCGCAGGAGCCGTACCTGATCAACGCGGACGGAACGGCGGAGCGTGAGCTCGAGACGAAGGTCCAGGGCGCGTGGTCCTGGTCCCCGGACGGCACGAAACTGGCGGCCTCGGGCCCATTCGTGCTGAATGCCGACGGCAGTTGTCCCACGAAGCTTCAGAACTCTCTGCCGACCGACTCGGTGTTCTGGCAGCCGGTGCCGGGTGGCTCAGCCGGCGCGCCATTCCACTGTGCGGATCTCTCGATCTCCGCGTCGCCTCTGGGTGTCGAGGCGCCGGCCGGCCAGCTCGTCGGCTTCACGCTGAAGGTCACGAACAACGGAAACGAGTCTGCTTCGGCGGTCGAATTGACGAGCACCGGCGACATGCTGGTCGACTCCGCCGATCCGGGCCAGGGGTCCTGCACGTTCGAGTACTGCTCCCTCGGCGCGATCGCGCCCCACGAGGAGGTCCGGGTCAGCGTCCTTGCGTATGCCATGGAGGGATTCAGCAGCTCGTACTGGCGGGCCCGGGCGCCCGAGCCAGACGGCACCCCGGGCGACAACCTCGTGGGATTCACCGCCCGCGGCTTCGACTGCACGGTGCTCGGAAGCAGCAGCAACGACGTCCTCTACGGGACGATCGGCGACGACATCGTTTGTGCCCGCGGCGGTGGCGACCGGATCTTCGGGCGTGCAGGGCGCGACCGGCTGCTCGGAAGCTACGGGCCGGACACGATCTCGGGCGGGCCGGGCCGCGACGTCCTGAACGGAGGCAGCGAGCGCGACGTCCTGCTCGCCCGCGACGGCTACCGGGACACGGTGATCTGCGGCGACCAGTACGACATCGCGATCGTCGACGTGCTCGACGTGGTCAAGCGCAGCTGCGAGCTGGTCTACCGGCCGGTCAAACCCCGGCGCCGCGGGCGCAATCGCTGAGGTAGCGGCGCGTCACCTTCGCGCATTCGGCGCGCCGCTCCCCGGACAGGTTCTTGAAGCCGCCGAGGATCGTTCCGATCCCATAAAAGCAGTACGAGCGCAGGTGCAGCGGGGCGAGCTGGCACATCCGCGCGGCGGGGAGGCCGTTCGCGTCGTTCGAGGTCAGGTCGCGCGCGGCGCCGTAGACACACTCGCGCTCCATGTCGCCGGCGAGGTGGCAGATGGAGACGATGCGCGACGGGTTCTGGACCGTTTGCCCTGATGCATCACGGCCGAAGGACTGGAAGCAGGTGGCGACCCAGCCGCGTTCTGCCCGCCGGCACCAGCGCGCCGTCTTGCGCCAGTTGTAGCCGACCGTCGGCAAGATCCGCGAGGTGACCATCAGGTAGCAGTAGAGCTTGTCCCTCTGTGCCACGACCGTGCACGGATAGAGCGGGTTGTGGGGCCGCAGCCACTTGGTCCTGATCCCTTGCATCGGCATCAGGTTCTGCATGAATACGCCGCCAGTGCAGGAGGTCTGGTCCCACTGCGTCGCCAGCTCGTCGCAGATCTTGAGCGAGAACGGGAGGTCGGCGTCGCTGTAGATCATCAAGCCGTGCCCGAGCCCGTGGACGCACTGATAGGCCACGAACGAGTTGCGCCGGATCTGCTGCCCGACGCAGAGCCGACGCGCCTTCGCGGCCACTTTGCCTCGCGGCACGCCCCCGAACGCCCGCTCGATCACGCCGTGGTAGTAGCCCGACCAGCAGGTCATCGAGCCGTTGCCGAGCGCGAGCGCGGCGTTGCTGTGGTAGCGGACGTACGCTGCGTGGCCGATCTCGTGCGCGATCTGGTGGCAGTCGCCTTGGATCGCTGGGTTCTTGCGGCCCTCGGAATCGAGCATCGACAGGGCCTTCTTCGGCCCGTCGTCGTAGGAGATGTTGCCGAAGGCCTGCCGGAAGCAGACGAGGTCGCCGTCGCAGTCGGCCAACTTCGTCTTGTCGGGGTGAAACGTCGGGACGGTCGCCTTCGAGCCCTTCGTCGAGTCGGCGACGAACTGGGCCACGTCCCGGATCTGGGTCGTTTCGAGCTTCCCTGAGAACGCGGGCATCCCGTTGCCGCCGTTCGAGACCTGGCGGACCACGGTGTCGTAGTCCGGCTTCAGCTGGTCGAGGTTGGGCCCGACCACGCCTTTCGCCTTGGCCGCGGACAGCGTGTGACAGCTGCCACAGCCGGCGCTGGAGAAGATTTTCTCGCCGGCACTGTTCTGTTTTGTGCCGCCGCACCCGGTGATCGTGAGGAGCGCCATCACGGTGATGCTCGTCCTGAGGGCGGTGGGCATCCCAGGGGTACGATAGCCCTGTGGTCGTGACGACAAAGGCCAAGAAGCTGGATGCGCACAAGCTGCGCGCCGACTTCCCGATCTTCGAGCAGCTGATCCACGGCAAGCCGCTCGCCTATCTGGATTCGGCAGTCAGCGCCCAGAAGCCGCGGCACGTGCTGGACGCTCTGCGGGAGTTCTACGAGACCTCGTACGCGAACGTGCACCGGGGCGTGTACGCGCTTTCGGAGCGCTCCACGGCCGCCTACGAGGGTGCCCGCGAGAAGGTGGCTGCGCTCATCAACGCCCCCGCCCCGCGCGAGGTGATCTTCGTGCGCGGGGCGACCGAGGGTCTCAACCTCGTCGCCTACGCGTGGGGCCTGAACAACCTCGGCCCAGGCGACCTCGTCCTCGTCACCGAGCTCGAGCACCACTCGAACTTCGTTCCCTGGCAGTACGTCGCCAAGCGGACGGGCGCTGGCTTCCGGATGATCCCGCTCACCGACACCGGCGAGCTCGACCTCTCGTCCCTCGACGAGATCGCGCGCGAGGGCCGCGTGAAGGTGGTCGGCAACAACCTCGTCTCGAACGCGCTCGGCACGATCAACCCGATCGAGAAGCTCGCCGAATGGGCGCACTCCCAAGGTGCGATCGTCGTCGTTGACGCCGCGCAGGCCGCACCGCACAAGCGGATCGACGCGCAGGCGCTCGGCGCCGACTTCATCGCCTTCTCCGCCCACAAGATGTGCGGTCCGACCAGCGTGGGCGCCCTCTGGGGCCGGGCCGAGCTGCTCGAGTCGATGGAGCCGTTCAACCTCGGCGGCCACATGATCCGACGGGTCAAGTTCGAGGAGACGACCTGGGGCGACATCCCCTACAAGTTCGAGGCGGGCACCCAGCCCATCGCGGAGGCGGTCGGCTTCGGGGCGGCCGTGGACTACCTGAACGAGATCGGCCTGGAGGCGATCGAGGAGCACGAGCGCGAGCTGGCCACCTACGCCCTCGATCGGCTCGCCGACGTTCCCGGTCTCGTCTCGTACGGCCCTCCCCCGGAGCGCCGGGCGGGCATCGTCTCCTTCAACCTCGAGGACGTGCATCCGCACGACGTCGCGCAGGTGCTCGACTCGGAGGGCGTCGCCATCCGCGCCGGCCACCACTGCTGCCAGCCGCTGATGGCGAAGCTCGGGGTCGCGGCGACGAACCGCGCGAGCTTCTACCTGTACACCATTCCCGAGGAGATCGACCGCCTCGTCGACGGGCTACACAAGGTCCGTAAAGTCTTCGGGTAGCAGATGAGCGATCAGCTGTATCGGGAAGTGATCCTCGATCACTACAAGAACCCGCGCGGGCACGGGGTGATCGAGGACGCCGATGCACAGGCCGAGGGCCTGAACCCGCTTTGCGGCGACGAGGTCTCGATCTACGTCGCGTTCGCCGAGGACGGCGACACGATCGACGAGATCAAGTTCTCGGGCCGGGGTTGCGCGATCAGCCAGGCCGCGACCTCGATGCTGACGGAGCTCGTCCAGGGCCGCAAGGCGACCGAGATCGCAGAGCTGCCGAAGGACGAGCTGCTCGAGGAGATCGGGATCCCGCTGACCCCGATCCGGCTCAAGTGCGCGCTGCTCGGGCTCGGGGTGCTGAAGGTCGCCCTGCACCGGGCCAAAGGGACGCCGCTCCCCGACGAGTGGTCCGGCCTCGCGGACGAGTTGGAGCTGAAATAGCGTAGTGAGCGGACCGTCTCGACCTGGTCGGCAGGCGGCTCAGGTCGTCTAACTTGGACGCGTAGCGTGGCCGAGCTCGACGTCTGCCCGGTCGAGGAGCTCCCGCCGGGCTCGGTGAAGATCGTCCACGCGGGCGAGATCTCCGTCGGTGTCTACAACCTGGACGGCGAGTACTACGCGATCGAAGACCGCTGCTCCCACGACGACGGGCCGCTCGCCGAGGGGGACTTCGACCCCGAGCGCGGCGTCGCGATCTGCCCCCGGCACGGCGCCAACTTCGACATCAAGACCGGCCGGCCGCTCACACTGCCCGCCGTGCTCCCGGTCGAGACGTTTCCCGTCCGCGTGGAGGCCGGGATGATCAAGGTGGACGTGACCTAGGTGCTCGACGGCCGCGTGCGCGCCGTGCTCAAGCGCCTCGAAGAGGAGGATGCCCGCGAGCGCGCGGAGGGCGTGCCGCGGGAGCAGCGCGCGCGTCAGGTCGAGCCCACGACCGGCCGGTTCCTGTTCTCGCTCGTCGCGCCCCAGTGGGACTGCCAGATCCTGGAGATCGGAGGCTCGCGCGGCTACTCGACGATCTGGCTCGCCGCCGGCGCTCGCAACCTGGGCGGGCACGTGCGCTCGCTCGAGCACGACCCGGCGAAGGCCGAGGCGTGGCGAAAGAACATCGCGGAGGCGGGGCTCGAGGAGTGGGCCGAGCTGGTCGAGGGCGATGCGTTCGAGACGATTCCGGAGCTCGTCGACATCTTCGACATCGTCTTCATCGACGCGGAGAAGGAGGACTACGAGCGCCTGTTCGAGCTCGCGCGCGACAAGGTCGACCCGGGGGCGCTCTTCGTCGCAGACAACGTCCTTTCCCACGAGGAGACGCTCGGCGCGTATTCGCGAGCGCGCCAGGCCGACCCGGACTGCGAGAGCGTCACCGTTCCTCTCGACCGCGGACTCGAGCTCTCGGTAGTCCTCCGCGACCGCTAAAGTGATGGCTAACCGCGGAAAGGAGGTGGTCCGGTCTTGAACGACGACAGTACGGGCAGTGGAGGTGCTAGCCGGTAGGGGCGTGTCCCCAGTACCTACGGGGAATCGCCTAGCCAGCGTGGGGGACTCGCTCTACGCGCCGGCGGCAGATCGGACCACCGATCGACCCGCCAGGAAGCGCCCCTACTAATTCAGGCAGTAACCGGAACGGGGCCGCCGCGTGCGGCCCCGTCTCTTTTCTAGAGACGCGGCTTTCTAGGACGCAGGCTCGACCTCCAGCCGCGGTAGCCACTCGAGCCAGCCCGGCAACCACCAGTTCCAGCGCCCGAGCAGGTGCATCGCACTGGGCAGGATCACCGACCGGATGATCGTCGCGTCGATCAGCAGCGCGACGGCGACACCGAAGCCCATCTGCTGGAACATGATCAGGTCGCCCATCGCGAATCCGAGAAAGACGACGACGATGATCAGCGCCGCGCCGGTGATGATCCGCGCGGTTGCCGCGACGCCGTGCGCGACTGCGTCGGTCGTGTCCTCGCCGTGGTCGTAGCGCTCCTTGATCCTGCTGAGCAGGAACACCTGGTAGTCCATCGACAGCCCGAACAGCACCGAGAACAGGAATAACGGCACCCAGGCCTCGATCGTGTCGTACTGCGTGAAGCCGAACAGGCCGGATCCGACGCCTTCCTGGAAGACGAGCACGAGCAGGCCGTAGGCGGCGCCGACCGAAAGCAGGTTGAGCAGGACCGCCGTCCCTGCGATGACGACGGAGCGGAAGACGACCGTGAGCAGGATGAAGGTCAGCCCCAGCACGAAGATGAACACCATCGGCGCCGGATTGGTGACGGAATCGAGGTAGTCGACGTTCTCCGAGGTCTGACCGCCGACGTGAGCCTCCAAGTCGGTTCCTCCGAAGACCTCCGGGACCGTCTGTTCACGTAGCTTGCGAACCGCGTCGACGGACTCCTTGCCCGCGGGGTCCGCGAGGAGCGGCGCAGTCACGAGCGCGGCTCGTTGGTCGCTGTACCGCACCAGCGTCGTCGTGAACCGGTTGTCGGCTTCGAGGTTGGCCCTGAGCCTCTCGACCGCGGGACGTAACTCCGGCGACGCCCGATCGCTGGTCACGACGACGCGTACCGGGTCGATGCGGGTGGCCGGAAACTCCCTCACGAGCGCCTGGAAGCCCTTCTTGGACTCGAACTTGTCCGGCAGTGTCTCGATCCCGCTCGTCCCGCTGTTCAGCGCGAACACGGGTGCCGCGCAGGCGAGCAGGAGCGCGACCGCGATCGTCAGGCTGAGCGCCGGGCGGCGAAGCACGCGCTCCACGATCGCCCGCCAGATTCGCCCTTCGGGATTTGCCGCCTCGACCGCCGCGCTGCCGATGTACGGGATCCGCAGCGAGTTGACCCGGTCGCCCATGAGGCCCAGCAGCGCGGGCAGCAGCGTCAACGCGGCGACGACCGAGACGGTGCCGACGGTGATCGCCCCGACCGCGAGGCTCCGCATGATCGAGTTCGGCACCAGCAGCATTCCGAACATCGCCACGACGAAGGCCGTGCCGCTGAACAGCACCGCCCGGCTCGCCGTCGCGCCCGACCCGCCGATCGCGTCCAGCTCGTTGCGGCCGACCGCACGCTCTTCTCTGTAGCGGGAGACGACGAACAGCGAATAGTCGATCCCGAGGGCGAGCCCCATGCCCGTGAGCATGTTCACGACGAAGACCGAGAGCTCCCAGGCGTTCGTCAGCCCGGCGACGATGCCGAGGCCGACGATGATCGACGCAATCGCCATCAACAGCGGTACCAGTCCCGCGACGACGGCTCCGAAGACGAGGATGAGCACGATCAGCGCGGCGGGGAGGCCGAACTGCAGCTCCCCGCTCTTCAGGTCGCTCTGCGACAGTTCGTTGAAGTCGTGGTCGCTCGTCTCGTCGCCGGTGATGGTGACCGCGAAGTCGGGACTCGCGTCGGCTCGCTCGACGATCTTGAGCAGGTCGGCGATCTGGTCTTCGTTGGTCGAGAGCGGGATCGCCAGGGCATGGCCGTCGCTCGAGACGAGCGTCGGATTCCTGACGGCGTAGTAGAGCACCGCGTCCCAGGCGACCTTCTTCTGTCTCGCCTCCTGCACCGAGCGCAGGACGAAGGCCCGGAACTGCGGCGAGTCGACCGTGTACCGGTCGGAGCGCAGGACGACGATCTCGCTCGTGTCGGCCCGTGGATCGGGCGGGAAGAACCTCGCTTCGGCCTTGTCTGCCTTGCGGAACTCGACGTTTCCCGCCGCTCCGCCCTGGGTCGTCAACCCGTCCCCGAGGAAGGCCGCGATCGAGACGAACGCGAGCAGGAGCCCGACGATCCAGGCGCCCATCACGCGCCAGGGATGGCGGCTCGAGGCCCGCGCCAGACGCTCGGTCAGGCCCACAGAACGATTCCTATCAGAGCGGGCGCGCTTGAAGGACGGCCTCGCCGCCGGCCTCGACGCGATACGCCTGCGCACCCTCCCGAGCGCTCACGACCTCGGCGAGCTCCGTGCCTTCGTAGCGCAAGGCCACGTCGTCGTCGGCGGCCACCCCGGGCGGGAATCCCTCCGCGACCAGCTCATGATACCGGGGGCGCCGAAGGTCCTCGCCGTCGTAGTGAGGGCACGCGCTCCCACCGAGGAAGCCGAGCCCGTCATGCAGGCCGTCGAGCTGTGGGCCGAACGAGTCGGTGACGCCCGCTTCGAACCAGCAGATCATTCCTGCGCTCCACCCGCAAAGGACAACCCCCTGCTCCCAAGCCTCGCGCAGGACGCGGTCGAGGCCGTGCACGCGCCAGATGGCCAGCATGTTCGCCGTGCTGCCGCCGGCGACGTAGACAACGTCGTGGCCGAGCACGAACTCGCGCAGATCGGGCGGCGGCCACGGGAAGAAGCTGAGGTGGGCAACGTCGGCGCGACCGCGGAGCCGGTCGTACGTCTTCACGATGTTCGACGGATCTTCCGCGTCGGCTGTCGGCACATAGAGGAGGCGCCGCCCGCGGGCGAGCCCAAGCGCGAACTCCTCGAGCTTGCGTGCGTGATCCTCGTCGCTGAGCCCCCCGAAGCCGACGATCTGCATTCGTCTACCCCGCCCGGCGAAGCTGCTCGTCGAGCGGCACGAGCGGAAGCTGGAACACCCGCACCGCGTCGTCGTTCGTCGCCACGTTGTCGCCGTGCTCCAGCATCGTGAGCAGATCGCGCGTCAGCGGGATGTTTCCCGGCAGCCGCTCGGTGACGAGGGCATTCACGCGCATGAGCCCGATCGGCACGTGGACGCTCGGCCGGCGGATGCGGAGCACACCCTTCATCCGCTCCCAGAACTCGTTCCAGCTGACCGTGTCCGGCCCGCCCAGCTCGAAGGTGCGGTTCCGCGCCTCGGCCTTGTCGATCGACGCGCCGAAATAGGCCGCGACGTCGTCGATCCAGATCGGCTGGATCCGCTGCTTGCCGGAGCCGATGATCGGCGTGACCGGGGTCAGGCGGGCAAGCCGGATGAACGTCGGCAGGATCCCTCCGTCGCGGCCGAAGACGAAACTCGGGCGGAAGACCACGTGCTCGAGGCCCGAGCCGCGCACCGTCTCCTCCATCGTCCACTTGGCGCGGTAGTACGGAACGAGGTCCTTCGTCTCCTCGCTCGCCCCGAGCGCGCTCATCAGGACGAAACGGCGCACGCCGGCTTCCTTTGCCGCGGAGACCAGGTCGCGAGTGCCCTGCTCCATGATTCGCCTGAACTGCTCGTCCTTGCCCTGGCGGATCGCAACGAGGTGTACGACGACCTCGCAGCCTTCGACCGCGCGGCGCAGGCTGGCCGGATCGGTCATGTCTCCTTGGACGAGCTCGCATCCCCACGCGGCGAGCTGCGACCCGCGCTCCGGCTTCCTGACGAGCACGCGCACGGGGCGCTCGTCGGCCCGCAGGGCATGCACTACCTGCGGCCCCACGAACCCCGTGCTCCCCGTAACGAGAATCAGCGGGCGGGCTCCTTCTCGAAGTTCTGCCAGTAGCGGCTCGGCGTCGGGCCCTGCTGGCCCTGGTACTTGGAGCCCAGCTCGTCGGCGCCGTACGGGACTTCGGCCGGCTCGGACAGCTGGACGAACGAGAGCTGGCCGATCTTCATCCCGTGGTAGATCGTGATCGGGAGGTTCGCGACGTTCGAGAGCTCGAGCGTGACGTGCCCGTCCCAGCCCGGGTCGATGAAGCCGGCGGTCGAGTGGATCAGCAGCCCGAGCCGACCGAGCGAGCTCTTGCCCTCCAGCCTGGCGACGAGGTCGTCGGGCAGCCGAATGCGCTCGAGCGTCGAGCCGAGCACGAACTCGCCCGGATGCAGGATGAACGGCCGGTCGCCGTCGATCTCGACGAGCTCGGTGAGGTCGTCCTGGGGCTCCTTGACGTCGATGAAGGGGTAGCGGGCGTTGTGAAAAACCCGGAAATAGCGGTCGACGCGGACGTCCACGCTGGAGGGCTGCAACAGCGATTCGTCGTACGGATCGATCTCGATCCGGCCTTCTTCCAGCAGACGGGCGATCGTTCGGTCGGACAGGACCACGACCGCGATTCTATGCTGGCGCTACTCGCATGCCGGAAACCGATGCAAATGCCCACTTCCGTGAGCGGCGGCGGAAGCGGAAGCAGCGGGTCCGCCGACGCCGCGGAGTCGCTCTCGTCGTCCTTGCGCTGATCGGCGCGGCCGTCGGGCTCGGCGCGGGCGCGATGGGCGGTGGAGGAGGCGGCGGCGAGGAGCGTGAGGTCAAGGCCGCGCGCCACTCCAAGCGCGCTCCGGCCTCGACGGTTCGGGCTCGTCCTCCGGAGATCCGCGGCGTCCACGTGACGATGGCGCTCGCCTCCCTCCCGGGAAAGCTCGCGAGCTACGTCCGGATGCCGGGGTTGAACACGATCGAGCTCGACGTCAAGGACGAGAACGGCCAGGTCGGCTTCCCCGCCGCGTCAGTGCCGCTGGCGACCCGGGTCGGGGCCGCGCTGCAGTTCTACAAGCCTCGTCAGGCCGCCCGGCTCGTCCACGGCCGCGGCCATTACCTGATCGGCCGCGTCGTCGTGTTCGAGGACCCGGTTCTGTCGGAGAAGCGTCCCGACCTGGCGGTGCGGACGAGCGACGGCTCACGCTGGCTGAACAACGCGGGGCTCGGATGGTCGAACCCCTACGACCGCAGGGTCTGGCGCTACAACGTCGACATTGCGGCCGCCGCGGCGAAGGCCGGCTTCGACGAGATCCAGTTCGACTACGTGCGCTTCCCGAGCGACGGCGACATCTCGATCATCCGTTATCCGGGGTCGAAGGCGCAGCCGATGGAGTGGACGATTCCGGCGTTCGTGCAGTACGCGGCCAAGCGGCTTCGCCCGCTCGGCGTGCGGATCTCCGTCGACGTCTTCGGCCTCTCCGCGACGCGCGATCTCGGGATCGGGCAGCGCCCGCGCCGGATCGCCCGCTACGTCGACGCGGTCTACCCGATGGTCTATCCGTCGCACTACCGATCCGGCGAGTACGGGCTGCCCGACCCCAATGCGGCGCCGGGGGTAACGGTGGCCCGGTCGCTGCAGGACTTCCAGACCGCGCTCACCGGCAGGAAGGCGCAGTTGATCCCCTGGTTGCAGGACTTCTCGCTCGGCCGCTCGTACTCACCGCTCGACGTCCAGCGCCAGATACTCGCCGCGCGGTCGTTCGACACCGGCGGCTACCTGCTGTGGAACCCCGAGGGTCTCTACACCGTGGAGGCGCTTGCGCCCTCAGGCTGAGGCTCGGGCGAGGGCGCGACGCGGAACAGCCGCGCGAGCGGCGCGGGGAACCACCAGTTCCAGCGGCCGAGGAGGACCATCACCGAAGGAACGAGCAGGGCCCGGATCACGGTGGCGTCGAAGATGATCCCGGCCGCAAGGCCGATCCCGAACTGCTTGACGTCGACGCCGGGGCTCGTCGAGAGGACGAAGAACGCGAACATGAGCACGAGCGCCGCGCTCGTGATCAGCTTTCCGGTCCGCGCGAGTCCGAGCTGGACCGCCTTGTTCGTGTCACCGGTCTCGTCGTAGGCCTCGCGCATGCGCGTGAGCATGAAGACCTCGTAGTCCATCGAGAGCCCGTACAGGAACGCGAACACCATCAGCGGGATCCAGGAAATGATCGCGTCGGTCGAGTGCACGTTCCAGATCGCCTCGCTGCCGTGGCCCCACTGGAAGATGAAGACCATGATCCCGAAGGCCGCGCCGAGCGAGATGAGGTTCAGGATGACGGCCTTGAGCGGCAGGACGACCGAGCGGAAGGCGCGCATCAGCAGGATGAACGTCAGCAGGATCACGAACGCCAGCACGAGCGGGAACTTGCCGTAGACGGCGTGCACGAAGTCGCGGTCCTCGGCCGCGGTGCCGCCGAGGGTGACCTCGGCTCCTCCGCCGAGCTGTCGCTCGACCGAGGGCAGCACGTTGTGCTGAAGGTTGGAGATCGTCTTCCGCACGGACTTGGCCGCGCCGTCGGCCGCGGGGAAGGCCTCGACGAGGCCGCTCGAGCCACGGCGCCACTGCGGCGGAGCCGAGGCTCCAACCACGCCCTGCGTCTCGCCGAGCCTCGCTGCGATCGTGCCGCGGGCCTGTGCCGCGCCGTCGTGCTCGACAAGGACGAGGAACGGCTTCAGCACGCCGGGTGAGATGCCCTCGTCGTTCAGAACCTGGAGCCCTGTGACCGCATCGCCCTTGCCGGCCAGATCCTTCGCCTGGGCCTCGGCGGGGTTCAGCTGGAGACCGGGAATGAGCAGCAGCGCGACGATTGCGATTCCCGCCGCGGCGAACACGACCGGGCGCCGCACGACGATCCGTGCCCAGCGGCCCCAGAAGCCGGCTTCGGGATGGGCGAGGTCGACGACGCGGCGCGGTAGCACTCGCCCCCGGTTGATCCGGTGGCCGAGCAGCGACAGCATCGCCGGCAGCATCGTGATCGAGGTCAGGACCGCGACCGCGGGGATCAGGAGCCCGCCCAGGCCGATCGAGCGGATCACCGGGATCGGCAGGAGCACCATGCTGAACAACCCGATCGCGACCGTCGAGCCGGAGACGATCACGGAGCGCCCCGCGTGACGCATCGTCTCGATCACCGCGGTGTTGACGTCCTCGCCGTGGTCAAGCTCCTCGCGGAAGCGGAAGATCATCAGCAGCGCGTAGTCGATCGAGACTCCGAGCCCAACGAGGGCGACGAGGAACTGCACGATGATCGACACCGGCGTGATGTACGTGAGCGCCCACACCAGGCTGAACGTGGTCAGGATCGAGGCGATCGCGATCATGATCGGCATCGCGATCGCGGGGAGCGTTCCGAAGACGAAGAGCAGGATGATCAGCGCGCCGGTGCCGCCGATCAGCGCCTCGGTGAGCACGCTCGGGCCGCCGCTCTCCGCGCCTTGGGAGTCGTAGAGCGCGTCTCGTCCGGTCAGGTGCACTTCGACACCCGGCGGCGCGCTCGCCTTCAGCATGCTGCGGATCTCCTTGATGTGGGTGTCGGAGCTGAACCCCGGGCGGCCGGTCGGGTAGATCGTCGCAAAGGCGGTCGTGCGGTCGCGCGAGACGTATGCGGGATCGTGTGTCGTGGCGTACGAGTTGACCTCGAAGCCGGGGAACCGGGTGCGGATCCGGTCGAGGTCGGTCTGGATCGCCGGCGCGAGCCTCCTGATGTCCCCCTGCGTCCGGAACACGGCCACGTGCGGCGCCTGCGCGCCGATGCCGAAGGTCTTCAGCGCGCGCTGGTTCGCCTCGTACGCCGAGTAGCCGGGGATCGAGAACTGCTCGAGCCAGCGCTTCGATACCTGCTGCGCCGAGAAGGCGCCGAACAGGGTCAGGCCAATCCAGCCGATGATGATCAGCCTCCGGTGGCGGAGGACGGCGCGCGCGAGACCGGTCACCATCTGCACCTTACGGACCGCGGCCCACCTCGTGTCGAGCTAAGGCGCCGCTTGCGGCGCCGCCGTCAGGAAGCCGGGCTCTGCCCGTGCTTCCGTCGGAAATGACCGGTCGACACGATGGAAGTAATTACCAACGCGCCTTGAGTGAATGACCGTTATTCAGCTATTCACGACAACCGGCGGCTGCGGTATCTTCAGCGGCATGGCGATGACGCGCGCGATCGAGCTGCGGACCGAGATTCCGGGCCCACGGTCGAAGGAGATCCTCGAGCGGAAGGACCGGGTGGTCGCCGAGCCGCTCTCGGTGTTCCTCCCGGTCGTGATCGCCGAGGGCCGCGGCGCCACGATCACCGACGTCGACGGGAACACGTTCATCGACTTCACCGGCGGCGTCGGCTGTCTCAACGTGGGTCACTCGCACCCGCGCGTGGTCGAGGCGGCCCAGGAGCAGCTCGCGAGCTTCAGCCACACGGACTTCACGATCGTCCCGTATGAGGTGTACGTCGAGCTCGGAGAGCGCCTCGTCGACCTGTCGCCGATCTCGGGCGCGCAAAAGGCGGCGTTCTTCAACGCCGGCACGGAGGCGGTCGAGAACGCGATCAAGTTCGCCCGCTCGTATACGAAGCGGCCCGCCGTGATCGCATTCGAGGGCGGCTTCCACGGCCGCACGCTGCTCTCACTGAGCCTGACCTCGAAGACGCATCCCTACAAGGCCGGCCTCGGCCCGTTCGCGCCCGAGGTCTACCGGGTGCCCTTCCCGAACGAGTACCGGGGGCCAGGCGCACGGGAGGCGTTCGATGCTTTGGAGCGCACGCTGATCACGCAGGTCGCGGCGGAGACCGTCGCCGCGATCGTGATCGAGCCCGTCCAGGGCGAGGGCGGCTTCGTCGTCGCGCCGCAGGAATTCATGGAAGGCGTCCGGCGGCTGTGCGACGAGCACGGCATCGTGCTCGTCGTCGACGAGGTGCAGACCGGCTTTGGCCGGACCGGGAAGCTGTTCGCGATCGAGCACTACGGCGTCGAGCCGGATCTGATCACGCTCGCCAAGTCGATCGCCGCGGGATTGCCGCTCTCGGCCGTGATCGGCAAGCGGGAGATCATGGACGCGCCGGGCGACTCGGCGATCGGCGGAACGTACGTCGGGAACCCGGTTGCGCAGGCCGCGGCGCTGGCCGTGCTCGAGGTCTTCGAGGAGGAAGGGCTCAACGAGCGCGCTGCGTCGATCGGGGAGACGATCCGCGGCCGCATGCAGGCCTGGAAGGACCGCTATCCGCAGATCGGTGACGTGCGCGGGCTCGGTGCGATGCTCGCGATCGAGCTTGTGAAGGACCCCGAGACCAAGGAGCCGGCACCCGAGCTCGCTTCGGAGATCGTCGAGTCCGCTTCCGCGCGCGGCCTGCTCCTCTTGAAGTCAGGGATCTACTCGAACTGCATCCGCGTGCTGACGCCGCTCGTCATCACCGACGCCGAGCTCGACGAGGCGCTCGGGGTCTGGGACGAGGCACTCGCCGCTTCCTTGGCTTAGCAAAATGTAAGCCTGGATAACCTCTTTCTCGTGACGGTCGGTGAGCTGATCGCCGAGAGGTACCACATCGAGGAGCACGTCGGCACGGGCGGCATGTCGAGTGTTTTCCGAGCGCACGACACGCTGCTCGAGCGGAGCGTCGCGCTGAAGATCCTGCACGAGCAGTTCTCCTCGGACGACGATTACGTCGAGCGGTTCGGCCGCGAGGCGCGCTCGGTCGCGCAGCTCTCGCATCCGAACATCGTCACGGTCATCGATCGCGGCGAGGAGGATGGACGGCCGTTCATCGTCTTCGAGTACGTGAACGGCGAGAACCTGAAGGATCTCGTCGACCGCGAGGGCCCACTTCCGGTCCGGGACGCGCTCGAGCTCGGGATCCAGATCGGACGAGCGCTTGCGTTCGCGCACGAGAACGGGCTCGTCCATCGCGACGTCAAGCCGCAGAACGTTCTGCTGGACGAGGACGGGAGGGCGCGGGTGACCGATTTCGGGATCGCGCGCTCGCTCGACGTCGAGGGCCTGACGATCACCGGCACCGTCATGGGCACGAGCAACTACATCGCACCGGAGCAGGCGGGCGGCGAGCGGGTCGATGCGCGCACCGACATCTACTCGCTCGGCGTCGTCCTGTACGAGCTGCTCGTCGGCGAGGCTCCGTATCCCGGGGACACGTTCGTCGCGGTCGCGATGCGACATATCAACGACCCGGTGCCCGTGGTCGCCGATCGCCGTCCGGACGTGCCGCCGCACGTCGATGCGGCGCTGCAGCGGGCGATGGCGAAGCGGCCCGAGGACCGGTTCGAGACGATGGCCGATTTCGTCGCCGAGCTGGAGGCCTGCCTGCGCGAGGTGGACGGCGTCGAGGGCCAGACGCTCGTGGTCGATCGCCCACTCGTCGCACCCCCGCGCCGGGAGGGTCGCGCCCGGCCGCGCGGCATTCTGCCGCTCGCGCTTGCGATCGTCATCGCGGCCGCGGTCGCGGGAGCCGTGATCGCTGTGCTTTCGTACAGCGACAACCTCGGAACCGGCCCATTGCGCTCAGGCGGGGCGTCAGTGGCGGTGAAGCTGAGCGGCCTGTCCGGCTACGACCCCGAAGGCGCCGACGGCGAGCACGACGGCGAGGCGAAGAACGCGACCGACGGCTCCGCAACGAGCTACTGGACGACCGAGCACTACGGCAGCACGAGCTTCGGAAACCTGAAGGACGGCGTCGGGCTGCTCCTCGACGCGGGTAAGCAAGTCTCCCCGAAGAAGCTCGTGATCACGACGGATACGCCCGGCTTCAAGGCCGAGATCAGGGCGGGCTCGTCATCCGAAGGCGAGTTCACGAAGGTCGCCGATTCCCAGACGGTCGGGGATAAGACGACGTTCTCGTTGAGCGGCGATCCGGCCCGGTACTACGTTGTCTGGATCACCGAGCTCGGCGACGGCAACGTCGCGCACATCAACGAGGTGAAGGCCGGCTAGTACTGCAGGCGCGAGCGGCGTTCGTGCCGTTCGAGCGCGAGCTGGACGAGGCGGTCCAACAGCTCTCCGTACGGGATTCCCGAGGCCTCGAACAGCTTCGCGTAGACGCTCGTGGCCGTGAAGCCGGGGATCGTGTTCAGCTCGTTGACGAGCACTTCGCCGTCCGATTCGCGGACGAAGAAGTCGACGCGCGCCATGCCTTCGCACTCGGTGGCCACGAAGCTCTCGACCGCGAGCTCCTGGACGCGCCGGATCTGTTCCTCGCTGATCCGCGGCGGGACGATCAGGTCCATCCCGCCCTCGTCGTACTTGGCCGAGTAGTCGTACCAGTCGGGTGCGTCGAACCCATGCGAGACGATCTCGCCGGGGAGAGACGCGATCGGCGAGCGGTTCCCGAGCACGCCGCACTCGACCTCGACGCCGGCCACGAACTCCTCGACGAGCACTTTCTCGTCGTGGCGAAAGGCGAGCTCGACGGCGCCCGCCAGCTCGTCCTCGGAGCGAACCTTCGTG
>JBKPHH010000057.1:0-18517 GCA_046729795.1 Actinomycetota bacterium
TCCGGCGAGGCTCTCGAGCGTGCTGGCGACGGCGTTCGCCGCCACCAGCTCTTCAGCCGTTCGCGCGAGCGAAGGTGTGATCGCCCACTGGGAGGGACGGTACGGCGCCGTGATGACGGCCCCTATGCCCGCGAGCGCGTACACCGTTCCCGCCGGCGCATCGCTGAGCGCAGCCGCGGCCGAGGCGCCGACGACGATCGCGCGGCCGAGATA
Source organism: Actinomycetota bacterium (assembly GCA_046729795.1). GTDB lineage: Bacteria > Actinomycetota > Thermoleophilia > Gaiellales > Gaiellaceae > JBKPFU01. The sequence goes on from JBKPHH010000057.1 coordinate 214, forward strand.
GACGGCAAGCAGGACCCGCTCCCGGCGCCGCCTGTCGGCGAGGAGCGACCCGAACGGCGCCGCGACCGCGCCCGGAAGCATGCGCAGGAAGCCGACGAGGCCGACAGCGAATGCTCCACCTTCCTCGTAGGCGAAGAGCGCGAGCGCGATGAAGTACGCCCAGTCGGCGGTGTAGAAGAAACCCCAGGCGAGCTCGATGCGGGTGAGCTCGCGATTTCGAAACACGTCGCCAAAGGCGTCGAGCGGCGTCGCGAGGCGGGCGAGGAGCGCCTCGGTCACGGCGGTCACTTCACGCGTTCGGCGGGGTAACCCCAGTCCTGGAGCTTCGCGAGCAACGCCTCGCAGTGCTCCTCGTCCCTCGTCGCGACAGTCAGCTCGACCTCGGTCTCGGCGACCGAGACCTGCATACCCTCGCGGTGGTGCTCGACCGAAACGATATTGACCCGCTCGCTCGCGACGAGCTCGAGCAGCTTGACGAGCTCGCCCGGGCGGTCCGGCACCCGGGTGCGCACGACGAGATAGCGGCCGGCGACCGTGAGGCCGTGGCGCATGACCGAGATCAGCAACGTCGGGTCGATGTTTCCGCCCGACAGGACGGCCACGACCGGCCCCTTCCCACCGACCTTGTTCTCGAGCAGCGCGGCGATTCCCACCGCGCCTGCTCCCTCGACCACGAGCTTGGCACGTTCGAGCAGGAGAACCATGGCCTGGCTGATCGACTCGTCCGAGACGTCGACGAGGTCATCGAGCTTCTCGTCGAGGATGCGCATCGTCAGCTCACCCGGGTCCTTGACCCAGATTCCGTCGGCGATCGTGAAGCCGGACAGGCCTGCCTGCACGCCGACGATGCGGAGGTCGGGCTTGAGCGCGCGCAGAGCCAGCGAGATTCCGGAGGCGAGCCCGCCGCCGCCGACCGGGATCACGACGGTCGCGGCGTCCGGGACCTGCTCGACGAGCTCGAGACCGATCGTCCCCTGCCCGGCGATCACGACGGGGTCCTCGAACGGGTGGATGAACGTCGCCCCGCTCGCCTCGACGTATTCGCGGGCCGCCGCCAAGGCCTCTTCGAATCGCGCTCCGACCATTTCCGTCTCTGCGCCGTAGTTGCGGCAGGCCTCGACCTTCGACATCGGCGCGTCCTGCGGCACGAAGATGCGAGCCCGGATGCCGCTCTCGCGCGCGCCCCACGCAACGGCCTGGCCGTGGTTGCCGGCGCTGGCGGCGACCACGCCTGTCGCGCGCTCGACCGGGGACAGGGTGGCGATCTTGTTCACCGCGCCGCGGGCCTTGAATGCGCCCGTGCGCTGGAGGTTCTCGGCCTTCAGGTGAACCTCGCGTCCGAACAGCCGCGAGAAGGTCTCCGATCCGTAGACGGGCGTCTCGCGCGCGATGCCGTGAATGCGGCCGCGCGCCTCTTCGATATCAGCGAGTGTGGGAACCGTCTGCGTCGCCAACCTTGAACACCTTTCCCATGATCTCTCGAACCGCCGTCAACGGGTCGAGCTCGCGCCGCTGAACCTCGTCCAGCAGGCGCTTCAGCTCGGGGTCGTCCGCGACCCGCCGCTCGAGGAGTGTCTTCGCGCGCGCGGAGGCGACCGCGAACACCTCGCCGGCGAGATTCTTCCGTCGCCGCTCGTCCAGCCGGCCCTCCTGCTCCAGGTGTGACCGGTGCTGCTCGATCTTCTCCCAGAGCTCGGCGATGTTCTCCTCGCGGACGGCCTCGGTGAGCACGATCGGCGGCCGCCACGCACGGTCGCGGTCGAGCGAGAGGATCGAACGAACCTCGTTCAGCATCGTCTTCGCGGCAGGGTGGTCCATCTTGTTGATCGCGATCACGTCTGGGATCTCCATGATCCCAGCCTTGAGCGCCTGAATCGAGTCGCCGGAGCCGGGCATCAGCACGAGCAGGACGGTGTCGGCGATCGAGATCACCTCGACCTCGCTCTGCCCCGCCCCGACCGTCTCCAGGAACAGGACGTCCTTGCCGGCCGCGTCCAGGAGCAGCATCGCCTGCAGCGTTGCCTCCGCGACGCCGCCGAGATGCCCGCGGGTGCCCATCGAGCGGATGAACACCTCCGGGTCGAGGAAATGGTCGGACAGGCGAATGCGGTCGCCGAGGAGCGCTCCCTCCGAGAACGGGCTCGACGGATCCACCGAGATCACGCCCACCGTTCGGGCCTGCCCGCGCACATGCCGGACGAGCGAGCTGATCAGACTGGACTTGCCGACGCCGGGTGGGCCGGTCACCCCGACCGCGTACGCGCGGCCGGTCTCCGGGTAGAGCTCGCGCACGAGCTCGTACGCGAGCGGGTCGGAGTTCTCGACCAGCGTGATCGCTCTGGCGAGCGCGCGCTTGTCGCCCTCCCGCACGCCCGCGGCGAGCGACTCGCGCGTGAATTCCCGCCGCTTGGCCATTACAAGCGTGTCGGGCCGGCGGCTTCGAGCTCGGCCAGGTCTCTTGGCGCCTCGGCCTGAACGCGAACGCCACGCACGAGCGCGAGCCCGACCACACAGGCGATCGCGGTCAGAACTGCGGCGCAACCCCACATCGCACGTGACCCGAACGCGTCGGTGAGCGGGCCGGCCGCAATCATTCCGAGCGTCAGCACGAGCATGTTCGAGCTCATCAGCACCGTGAACGCGCGGCCACGCAGCACGTCCGGAGCTCCCCGCTGGACGAGCAGGGCGTTGCAGACGATCGCCGCGCCGTTCCCCGCACCCGAAAGGACGACGCACGCCGCCGCGACCCAGACGTTCGGCGCGGCGGCGGCGATGCCCACTCCAAGCCCCATCAACGCGATCGACGCGCCGTAGACGGCGGGCAGACCCCGCCGTTCGATCCAGGCGGCGGCGAGAAAGGAGCCGATCGCGAGCCCGAACCCGGACGAGCCCATCAGCAGGCCGAGGCCGAACTCGCCCGCGTCGAACGCGTCGAAGGCGAGGAACGGCTCCGCGACGTTGATCGCAGCGTTCGCCAGCATGGCGATGTTCCAGGCGACGAACACGGTGAGCAGCGGCCGCGACGTAAAGGTCAGGGTCAGTCCTTCGGCGATGTCGCGCCAATGCCCGTGGCTGACCGCCCGGCCCGCTTGGAGGAGGCGCTGCGGAATTCCAGCGATCAGCGCCGCGGAGACGAGGAAGGTCGCGGCGTTGATCCAGTACGCCAGGTCTGGGCCCTGCGCCTGCACCAGCAGGCCGCCGATGATCGAGCCGACCGCCCAGGTGAGGTTGTCGATCGTCTGGAGCAGCGAGTTGGCGTTCGGCAGCTCCCGGTCGGAGACGAGGTTCGGCACGCCCGCGTAGACGGCTGGGCGGAACAACCCGCCCGCGACCCCGGCGACCGCGGCGAGGGCGACGATCGCCCCGGCGCTGCCCGCGAAAGGCAACGCGCAGAAGACCGCGACGCGTGCGAGGTCGGAGCCGACCATCAAACGCTTGCGCGAAAGCCGGTCGACGAGCGGCCCGGCGAGCAGGCCGATCGCAAAGAGCGGCACCAGGTCGGCCACGAGGAGCGCGCTGATCCAGCCCGGCGAATGCGTCCGCTCGATGATGTCGACCTGGAGCGCTACGAGCGCGAGCCAGGTTCCTGCACCGGACCCGAGTGTCGCAAGGAAGAGGGCGCGGAAGCTGGGCTCGCGACGGAGAAGCGCGAGCTGCCTACCGAAGAAAGGCGGCACGGCTGGACGCTAACACCTGGCCTCCTGACTCGAACGAGGAGTTCTCAGGTCGAGGCGGTCGTCAGCTGGTGCGTCACTCGCCCGAGCGCCTCGGCGAAGAATTCGTTCTCTTCCGGCGTTCCGGCGGTGACGCGGATCGCGTCAGGCCCGCCGAATCCATGGGTCGGGCGGACGATTGCGCCTTCGCGAAGGAGCCGTTCGAACAATGGCCGCGAGTCCTCGCCGACCTCGGCGTAGACGAAGTTCGCCACGGCAGGTCCGGCGGGCTCGAATCCGTGCTCGCGCAAGGCACGTTCGATCGCCGGCCGGCTCTCCGCGTTGAGCTCTCGGCGCCGTCGAAGCTCAGGCTCGGAGTCGAGGCTGGCGAGAGCGGCCTCCTGCGCCGGCGTCGTGATGTCGAAGGCCCGGCGAACCTTGCCGATCGCGGTCACCACGTTGCTCGGGCCGATCCCGTAGCCGACCCGAAGCCCGGCGAGGCCGTAGATCTTCGAGAACGTCCGGAGCACGATGGCGCGCCGGCCGGTCTTCACATACTCCTCGATGCCGTCCGGGTAGTCGGGGTGGTCGATGTACTCGAAGTAGGCCTGGTCGAGCACGGTGAGCACGTGCTCGGGAACTTGCTCGAAGTACGCGTCCAGCTCCGCGCGCGTGTTCATCGTGCCGGTCGGGTTGTTGGGGTGGCAGAGGTAGACGATTTTCGTGAGCGGTGTGATCGCGGCGAGCATCGCGTCGAGGTCGTAGCGGAACTCGCGGAGCGGGATCCGCTTCGGAACGGCGCCGAGCTTGAGGGCGTCGATCGCGTAGCTCGGGAACGACGGCCAGCCGCAGACGATCTCGTCGCCGGGATCGAGGATCGCCTGCGAGAGACAGTCGACGAGGCCGTCGGACCCCGCACCGACCGCGACCTCTTCGAAGCGGACGTCGAAGCGCTCAGTGAGGGCCGCGCGCAGGCGGTAGGCGCCGCCGTCGGGGTAGCGGTTGAGCTCGGGGGCCGCGCGCTCGATCGCCTCGATCGCCGCGGGGAACGGGCCGAACGGCCCCTCGTTGGAGGCGAGCTTGACCACGCGTTCAAGCCCGAGCTCACGCTGGACCTCCTCAACCGGCTTGCCGGGTTCGTACGGGACGAGGTCCTGGACGGCGGGTTTGAAGAAGGAGTCTGCGACGTCCGCGAGCCGGCTCGGCATGGCCGAACTGTAACCCCGGCGGTTGAAAGGTTCGCCCGGCCTCCTCCCCGAGTCGATCCTACGAGAGAAGTTCGCGCGGGTGTGCAACGCGACTGTGTCGAGTATGTGAAAGCGCCCTGCCGCCGACGCACTAGAGTTTCGGCCGCATGAAGGTCGGGGTTCCGAGAGAGCGGGCGCCCGGCGAGCGGCGCGTCGCCCTCGTCCCCGAACTCGTGTCGCGCCTCACGGCCGGCGGCTTCGAGATCGCGGTCGAGGGCGCGGCGGGCGAGGAAGCGTCCTTCACCGACCAGGCGTTCGAAGAGGCCGGGGCGAGAATCGTCGACGACCCGGTCACCGGGGCCGACGCGGTCATGAAGGTGCAGCGACCCGCCGCGAGCGAGCTCGAGGCACTTCGGGAGGGCCAGGTGCTGATCGCCTTCCTCCAGCCGCTCTCCGATGCGGCGGGCATCGAGCGGCTCGCCTCGCGCGGAGTGATCGCGTTCGCGATGGAGTCGATCCCCCGCATCACCCGCGCACAGCCGATGGACGCGCTCTCGTCCCAGGCGACGGTGTCCGGTTACAAGGCGACACTGCTCGCCGCCGAGCGCCTGCCCAAGTTCTTCCCGATGCTGATGACCGCCGCCGGCACCGTCGCACCCGCCAAGGTGCTCGTGCTCGGCGCAGGGGTCGCGGGCCTTCAGGCGATCGCGACCTCGCGCCGCTTGGGCGCTGTCGTCTCCGGCTTCGACGTCCGCCCCGTCGTGCGCGAACAGGTCGAGAGCCTCGGCGCGACGTTCCTCGACCTCGGCGTCGTCGGCGAGGAGACCGAGGGCGGTTACGCGCGCGAGCTGACCGAGGACGAGCAGCGCCGCCAGCAAGAGGAGCTGGAGCAGCGGTTGCCGCAATTCGACGTCGTGATCACCACCGCTTTGATCCCGGGACGGCCGGCGCCGAGGCTCATTCCCGCCTCTGCGGTCGAGGCCATGCGGCCGGGCTCGGTCATCGTCGACCTCGCGGCCGAAGCGGGCGGCAATTGCGAGCTGACTGAGCCGGGCGAGGAGGTCGTCCGCCACGGCGTCTCGATCGTCGGCTTCACCAACCTGCCCAGCACGATGCCCGCCCACGCGAGCCAGCTCTACGCCCGCAACGCGGGGGCGCTCCTCCAGCATCTCGCGCCGGAGGGAGAGCTCCAGCTCGACTGGGAGGACGAGATCACGTCCTCGGCCTGCGTCACCCGCCGCGAGGAGGTGGCGGCCTGATGAGCCACTCGCTGTTGCTTGTCTTCGAGGTGACGATCCTCGTGCTCGCGATCTTCCTCGGCTTCGAGGTGATCTCGAAGGTGCCGACGCTCCTGCACACGCCGCTGATGTCGGGCACGAACGCGATCCACGGAATCGTGATCGTCGGCGCGATGCTCGTGGCTGGGCTCGGGGACAAAGACACGTTCACGACGATCATCGGGTTGGTCGCGGTCGTGCTCGCGTCCGCGAACGTCGTCGGTGGCTTCGTCGTCACCGACCGGATGCTGGAGATGTTCAAGGGGCGAGAGCGCCCGCAGGAGGACGATGGGTCGAGTCGCGACTGATCTGGCCTACCTGGTCACGATCGTCTGCTTCATCCTCGCGCTCCGGTTCCTCTCCCATCCGCGCACCGCCCGGCGCGGCAACTGGATCGGCGCCGCCGGGATGCTGGTCGCGGTCGTCGTCACCTTCGCCCAGAAGTCGGTCGACAGCTACTGGGAGATCGCCGTCGGCATGGTGGTCGGCGGGACCTTCGGGGCGGTTGCTGCGCGCAGGGTGAAGATGACCGCGATGCCGCAGATGGTGGCGCTGTTCAACGGCGTCGGGGGCGGTGCAGCGGCACTGATCTCGCTGGCCGAGTTCCACATCCACGCGCCCGACCCCGGGCGGCTCCACGGGGACATCTCGACGGCGATCGTACTGTCGGCGCTGATCGGAAGCGTCTCGTTCGCCGGCTCGATGGTGGCTTTCGCGAAGCTCCAGGAGCTGATCCAGGGGCGCCCGATTGTCTACCCCGGCCAGCAGGTGGTGAACGGCATCCTCCTGGCCGCGCTCGTGGCCGGCGGGATCGCGATCGTCGCGGGGGTCGAGGAGCAAGCCCTGCTCGTCGCAATCATCCTCGGCGCGCTTCTGTTCGGCGTCCTGTTCGTCCTGCCCATCGGCGGGGCGGACATGCCGGTCGTGATCTCGCTTCTGAACGCGTTCACGGGACTGGCCGCCGCCGCGACCGGCTTCGAGCTCGAAAGCACCGTCCTGATCGTGAGCGGGATGCTCGTGGGCGCGTCGGGAACCCTGCTGACGATCCTGATGGGCCGGGCGATGAACCGGTCGATCGCGAACGGGCTCTTCGGCGCGTTCGGTCAGGTTTCCGAGGCGGCGGCTGCTGCCGCCGCAAGCGACGGGGGAACGGTGCGCTCGGCCAGCGCCGACGACGTCGCCGTCATGCTCGCCTACGCGCAGAAGGTCGTCTTCGTTCCCGGGTACGGCATGGCGGTCGCTCAGGCGCAGCACGATGTTCGGGCGCTCGCGGATTTGCTCGAGGGCCGAGGAGTCGAGGTCAGCTACGCGATCCATCCGGTCGCCGGCCGGATGCCGGGGCACATGAACGTGCTGCTGGCGGAGGCGAACGTGCCCTACCCGCAGCTCAAGGAGATGGAGGAGGCGAATCCGGAGTTCCCGCGGACCGACGTCGCGCTCGTCATCGGCGCCAACGACGTGACCAACCCCGACGCGCGGTCGAATCGCGGCAGCCCGATCTACGGCATGCCGATCCTCAACGTCGACAAGGCGCAGAGCGTCGTGGTGCTGAAGCGCTCGATGAACCCCGGCTTCGCCGGCATCGAGAACCCGCTCTTCGTCAACCCGAAAACGGTCATGTTGTTCGGCGACGCGAAGGAATCGGTCGCCAAGCTGATCGCGGGAGTGAAGACCCTCTAGCGTGATTCCGCTCTTCACGGGGCGCGACGTGGAAGCGGCCGTTTCGCCCGAGCGCGCCGTCGAAGCCGTCCGGGAGGCGTTCGTCGCCTACGCGCGCGGCGAATGGTCGATGCCGCCCAAGGTCTACGTCCCGGCCTATCCCGCGGGCGACTTCCGCGCCATGCCGGCCCTCGGCGCGGGGCACGCGCTGCTGAAGTGGGTGACGTCCTATCCCGGCAACCCGAAGCTCGGACTCCCGACCGTGATGGGCGTCGTCCTGTTGTCCGACGCCTCGAACGGCGTCCTGCGCGCGGTGCTGGACGCGGCGATGGTGACGGCGCTGCGGACCGGAGCCGCCGCAGTGCTCGCCGCGGAAACGTTGGGGCGCGCGGACGCGGAGACGGCCGCCGTCGTCGGCGCAGGCGTCAACGGGCTCGCCGCCGCGCGGACCTTCGTGGCCCGTGGTCGCGAAGTTTTGCTTTGGGACGTCGACGCGGACCGCGCGCATGCCGCTGCCGACTTGGTCGGCGGCAGTGTGGCTTCGTCACGCGAGGAAGCGCTGGCGGCGGATCTGCTCGTCACTGTCACCCCGGGGCACGAGATCCTCTTGCCGGAAGGCTCGCTTCGGCCCGGCCAACACGTGAGCCTGATGGGCGCGGACGGCCCCGGCAAGGCCGAGATCGGGGTCGACGAGCTGCTTCGGATTACCGTCTTCTGCGACGACTGGGAACAGGCAAGCCACAATGGGGAACTCGTTCACGCCGTCGAGGCAGGCGTCCTCGGCCGCACCGACGTCACCGAGCTCGGCGCCGTGCTCGCGGGAGACGCCGAGGGGCGCACGCGACACGACGAGATCACCGCATTCGACTCGACGGGGCTCGCGATTCAGGACCTCGCGATCGCCCTCGCCGCGATGGAAAAAGCGGAGGAGCTGGAGCTTCCGACGATCGAGCTCTAGAGGGCTCGAGCAGGGTCGAACAGCGCGAGCTCCGACGGCTCGCGGCCGAGAATCGCTTGCGCGACCAGCTCGCCGCACGCGAGCCCGAGAACGTTGCCGTGGCCGGAGTATCCCGCGGCGACCCAGACGCCGTCCCTTCCGGGAACCCGGCCGACGAGTGGAAGCAGATCCTGGGTCATGCCGAAGATCCCGGCCCAGCGATGGGTGACCGGAGGAACGAAGCCGAGCAGATCGTGCACCAGCCGCTCGATCCCGCGCTGGACCACCGGCGTCGTCTCCTCCTCGGCCGTGAACTCCTCGTCGAGCGCGACGTCCCGGCGGCCGCCGATCACGAGGCGGCCGTCCGGTGTTTGCTGCCAGTAGTCGTAGCCGTGGCGCGAGTAATGCGGCCGGTCAAAAAGCCTCTGTTCGAGCGGCTCGGTCGCGAGCACCTGGCCGCGCGTCGGCGTGATCGCCGTGTCGAGCTCGGAGACGAGGCCGCGTGTGTAGCCGTCGGTCGCGATGACGACGTTCTCGGCGTCGAGCCCGTCGATCGATTCGACGCGGTCGTGCTCGCGAAGGTCCGCGCCGGCCGTAGCCGCCCGGGCCGCGAGCGATCTCACCCAGCGGGCAGGCTGAATCGACCCATCGCGCGGGTGCTGCAAGGCCGCGGCGAACCGCTCCCCGAGCCTGCCGTCGAGATCGGGCAGCCATTCGGCCTCGAAGCCGTCGGCCACGAGCGCGTCGTGCTCACGCCGGAGCTCGTCGGCTTCATCGGCGTCCGCGGCCAGCCTGAGGCTGCCGGTGCGGCGGAACGCATCGCCGGCAAGCGACTCGAGATGGTCCAGGCACCGTTCGGTCAGGTCCCAGAGAGAGTGCGCACGCTCGGCCCCGAGTTGTTCGCGCGCAGCGTCGTATGCCGGCGCGCCGCCGCGCAGGGCAAAGCCTCCGTTGCGGCCGCTCGCGCCGCCGCCGATCTCGCGGGCGTCGTGCAGTCGCACGCGCAGGCCCGCCTCCGCGAGCGCAAGCGCGCAGGCACAGCCGGTGACCCCTCCACCGACGATGGCGACGTCGACCCGGCCCTCGTACCTCTGCGAGAGCCGAGGTGGAGCCTCATCCTCGAGCCAAAACGGCTTTGACATCTGGCGGATCCTAGTCCGGCGGCGGCCTCACCTCCCTGTAGAGGCCCTCGGCCTCGGCCACCACCCCGGCGAGCTCCAGCTCGGCCAGCGCGGCCGCCAGCGGGCCCGGTTCGAGCGGGATCGTTCGGGCGAGCTCGTCGGCGCTCACCGCGCCGTCCCGAAGGCGCACGAGTACGGCGCCGGCCGTCTCTCCGAGCTCGGGCGGCGACGCGGGCCCCGGCGGCTCCAGGCCGAGAGCTTCGAACAGGTCCGACGAGTCTGTCAAAGGCGCGGCTCCGAGCTTGAGCAGCGCGTTTGTCCCAGCCGACAGCGCGCTCGTGATCTCGCCCGGAACGACGAGGACCTCGCGCCCTTCCTCGAGCGCAAAATCAGCGGTAATCAAAGCCCCGCTCCGCTCTCGCGCCTCCACGATCACGCTCGCCTGGCAGAGGCCGGCGATGATCCGGTTGCGCGCCGGGAATCGCCACGGCGCCGGCTCCACCCCAGGCTCGTACTCCGAGACGATCAGGCCCCGCTCGGCGATGCCTCGGGCGAGGCCCCGGTGCGCAGCGGGATAGTCGCGGTCGATTCCGCAGCCGAGCACGGCCACGGTGAGCCCACCCGCTTCGAGCGCGCCGCGATGCGCTTCGCCGTCGACGCCACGAGCCAGGCCGCTCACCACGACCACCCCGGCGGCCGCAAGCTCGCGCCCGAGCCGCCGCGAGACTTGGCTCCCGTACGGAGAGCAGGCTCGTGCGCCGACAATCGCGACCGCGGGCCGAGAGAGGATCTCCGGCCCGCCCGCGCCGCGCAGAAAGAGGGCGGCTGGTGGATCGTGGATCGCCCGCAGAAGCCTGGGAAACTCCGCCGCGGAGCGTTCGAGGCGGCGGACGGGCGCGCCGCTCATGTACCCGGCAGCTCGCTGGACGCGCGATATGCGAGCGCCTCGGCAACGTGGTCGGGGAGCACTTCGTCCGTTCCGGCCAGGGCCGCGATCGTCCGCGCGACGCGGGCGACCCGCGTTCGCCCGCGGGCCGAGAGCGGAAGACGGTCGACCGCCCGCGCGAGCAGCTGGTCCGACTCCGGCGCGCGCGGCATCGGCCGGACCCGAAGCCGATCCCGCGCAGCGACGACGCGCTCCCGAATCGCGGCCGATGTCTCGGCGGGATCAGCGCCGAGCTCGGCCGCGCGCGGCCTCGGCATGGTCACGATCAGGTCGAAGCGATCGAGCAGGGCGCGGGAGAGCTTGTCTCGAAAAGCCGCGAGCCGCTGTGCCGAGCACGAGCACTCGGCGGCAGGGTCGCCCCGGCCTCCGCACGGGCAGAGGTTCATCGTCCCGACCAGCTGGAAGCCGGCCGGGAAGACCGCCTTTCCCTCCGCGCGGGCGACGCTGACGAAACCGTCCTCGAGCGGCTGTCGCAGGGCCTCGAGCGCGGGCCGCTGGAACTCGGGCAGCTCGTCGAGGAAGAGCACGCCGCGGTGCGCGAGGCTCGCTTCGCCCGGCTTCGGGCCGGGCCCGCCGCCCACGACCGCGGGCGCCGACGCAGTGTGGTGCGGAGAGCGGAACGGAGGTGTCGTCACGAGCGGCTGGCCTGGCGGAAGCAGGCCAGCGACCGAGTGGATCCGCGTCACCTCGAGCGACTCCTCGTGGCTAAGGGGCGGGAGGATCCCCGGCAGCCGGCGGGCGAGCATCGTCTTGCCCGTCCCCGGTGGCCCCCCGAGCAGCAGGTTGTGTCCTCCGGCGGCAGCCAGCTCGAGCGCCCGCCGCGCTCGTTCCTGGCCGCGCACCTCGGCCAGATCCGGACCGACGTATTCGGGCGTATCGCCGTTCGACGGGGGGTACGGCTCGGGCTCTCGTTCTCCGCGCAGGTAGGCAACCGCCTCGGCGAGGTGGCGGACCGGAATCGGCTCGATCCCCGCGAGCGCCGCTTCAGGCGCGCATTCGGCTGCGCAGACGAGCCGGTCGAGCCCGCTGCGTTTGGCTCCCTCCGCGGCGGCCAGAACACCGCCGACGGGCCGGACCCTGCCGTCGAGCGCCAGCTCCCCGACCGCCGCATGACCGACCAGCCGCTCGCGCGGCAACTGCCGTGAAGCGGCCAGCAGCGCCAGCGCGATCGGCAGGTCGAACCCGGAACCCTCCTTCCGCAGGCCGGCCGGCGCCAGATTGACCGTGATCCTTCGGCGCGGCCACTCGAGCTCTGCCGACGCGATCCCGCTCCGCACGCGTTCCTTCGCCTCTTGGCACGCGCGGTCGGCGAGCCCGACGATCGCGAATCCCGGCAGGCCGCTCTGTAGGTGGGCTTCCACCTCGACGCGTCTGGCGTCGAGCCCTACGAGCGCATGGGTGACCGTCCGTGCGAGCACCCGGCCGACGCTAGCGACGGCCGATTCACGAGTGGGTCACGCCTTCGCGCCAGAACTGTGAAAGCGAGCGACCAGCACGTCCTCGTAAAACTCGCCGGCGCGGCGTCCGGTGCGACGGTTCACATGCCGGCGCAACCGCTGGTCGAGCACGAGCCCGGCCCGCTCGAGAATCGACGGATAGAGCTCGCGGCGGTCGTTGACCACGATCACGACGGGGGCTCCCGGACGGAGGAACCGGCGCACGTTCCCGAGCACCGCCACGATCCCCTCGCTATAGCTGCTCAGCGCCGCGCGGGAGGTCCCGCGCGCCGCCGCGCCGACCTCGAGCTCACGCAGGTCGTCGAGTCCGAGCAGCTCGTAGGCATAACGGTGCTGCTCGTGGTAGTCGATCAGGCCCGGATAGGGCGGCGACGTGACCACGCCGTCGAAGGGCCCGCCGAAGTCGAGCTCCCGCGAGTCGCCGTGAAAGACCTCTGCCTCACGCCCGCGCGCGCGCACGCGCGTGAACACCTTGATCCGCTCGAGTGTGCCGAGTGCGTATCGCTTCAGGAACTTTTCGGCGGAGTCGACCGGGCGGCAGACGCGCTTGTGCTTGTGGCACCAGTACTCGGCGCGTTGAGGGGCGCGCGGAAAGTCGAGGTCGAAGTGCGGCGTCAGCCTGGCCGACCGAGCCGCCCGCGCGAGCACGATCCGCAGGACATCGGCGTGCTCGTAGTCCAACACGAGCTCGCGAAAGGCGAGCAGCTGTGACGCCGCGCAGGGTGCGTACCACCGTCGGACGAAGCCCTTGGGCCGCTCCGTCGGCTCGACCTCGCCGAGCCGGGTCAGGACGTCACGCAGCTCCTGCTCGAGCACGAACAGGTTGTAGCGGCGCGTCTTCACCTCCATCAGCAGGCAGTTGAAGGCCGCGATGTCCGCTCCCGTGGCGTCGAACCCGCTCTCGAGTGCCTGGACGAGCGTCGTCCCCGAGCCCGCAAAGGGGTCGAGCACCCGGCCGCCGGGCTCGAGATACCGCTCGAGCAGCGCCTCGACCAGCTGCGGGATGAACTTTCCGAGATAGGGGTGGAGCCGGTGGACGTGCTTCGTGCGCTCGCGCTCGGGAAGATCGCGTTCCGACCACGAAAGCTCGAGGTCGATCTCGCTGTAGAGGGCGTCTTGCGTCCGCGCCATCGCCCGGAGCGATTTCCACGCACCCTGAGCGACCCCTGCTAAACGGCCGCCGCCACCCGCTCCAGCCGGCCCTCGCGGACTGCGACGACCTCGAACACGATGTCGCTTCCATCGAGCTCCGGGTGGGCCGCGAGCCAGCCTTCGGCCGCTCGGCGAAGCCGCCGCCGCTTCTCCGAGCTCACGGCTTCGAGCGGATCACCGTAGCCCGCGCCGGTCTTCTCCTTCACCTCGCAGAAGACGAGCTGGCGGCCGCGGCGGGCGACCAAATCGAGCTCGTAGCCGCCCACCCACACGTTGGCCGCAAGGATTCGGTAGCCCCGCAGGCGGTAGTGCCAGAGCGCGCGCCGCTCGGCGCTAGCTCCCCGCCCAGGTCTCGCCATAGCAGCGGGCTTCGAACGAGCGGCGGTGGATCTCCGACGGTCCTCGCTGGCGCACGACCGCGGAGTGACCGGGCGTGATGTAGCCGACGTGAGAGCGAAACCCGAAGTGCGGATAGAGAGCGTCGGCGCGGCGCATGTAACGGTCGCGAATGACTTTCGCGACGATCGAGGCGGCCGCGATCGCAGCGCTCTTCTCGTCGCCGTCGACGACCGCGCGATGCTCCGGCGCTTGCGGGCCGAGCCGAAAGCCGTCGACCAGGCAGACCTCCGCCGGCGGGCAGAGCTCTGTGAGCACCGCGCGCAGGCCGGCGAGATTGGAGCGATGGAGGCCGTGCTCGTCGATCTCCCGGGGAGAAACGGCGCGCACGACGATCGACTCGGCACAGCCGACCAGGGCCCGAAACAGCTGTTCCCGCTCCGGGATCGTCAGCTGCTTGGAGTCATTCAGCGTGGCAAGCGGGCGGACACGGTGGTCGCGGAGACAGGCGTAGTCGAGCAGCACGCCCGCGATGACGAGCGGGCCCGCCAATGAGCCGCGCCCCGCCTCGTCGGCCCCGGCGACGAATCGGGCGCCGAGGCGCCGGTCGAAGCTAAGAAGCTTGTGGCCGGTCTTCCGCTTCGGCCGCTTCGGGCTCGGGCTCTTCGCCCGCGTCTGTTCCCGCATCTGCTGCCTCTGCGACGGGCTCGTCAGCGCCGGCTCCGGCTCCGTCTCCCTCCCCATCTGGGGTGGGAGCTTCGGCTTCGGTTCCCTCCCCCTCGGGGGTGGGAGCTCCGTCCTCGGGCTCGGCGATGGCATCGGCCGAGGATAGCGGCCCCCGTCGCTGCTGCTCACGGACGCGCGCCTTCTTCCCCACTTTTTCTCGCAAGTAGTAGAGCTTTGCGCGGCTCACGTCGCCGACGGCGACGACCTCGATCCGCTCGATCTTGGGCGAGTGCACCGGGAACGTGCGCTCCACCCCGACACCGAACGACTGCTTCCGCACGGTGAAGGTCTCGCGCACACCTGCTCCCTGGCGCTTGATGACGATGCCCTCGAAGACCTGGACGCGGCGGCGCTGTCCTTCGATTACCTGAAAGTGGACGCGCACGGTGTCCCCGGCCTTGAACTTCGGCCGGTCCGTGCGCAGTTGGCGCTGCTCGAGTGTTTCGATGACGCGATTCATGAGAGCGGCCCCTGCGGGCCGGAAGGCATCCTAGCTAGTGGAACGAGATCCGGTTGGGCGGCCAGTAGGTCGCGAAGACCTTCCCGATCAGGTTCTTCCTCGGGACCGAGCCCCAGACGCGCGAGTCGCACGAGGACGAGCGATTGTCGCCCATCATGAAGAACGAGCTCTTCGGAATCTTCTGGGGCGGATGGGTCTCGGAGTCGCGCCGATCCTGGTGGATGTACGTCTCCTTGAGCCGCCTTCCGTTGATGTAGACGTAGCCGTTCCGCTCCGACCAGGTCTCGCCCGGCAGCCCGATCAGCCGCTTCACGAAGGTCCCGCCGGCGCCGCAGCGCTCCCGTGCGATCTCAGGCGTCTTGAACACGACGATCTCGCCGCGTTTCGGATCGCGGAAGTGGTAGATGAAACGGTTCGCAAGCACGCGGTCCGAGAGCTTCGCCTCGCACCCCGCGCTCCCCGCACAGTGCAGAGTCGGCTCCATCGAGGAGGACGGGATTCGGTACGGATTGACGACCCAGGCCTTGATCGCGAGGACGATCCCGACGGCGCCGGCAATCGTCACGACCCAGTCGATCGCGACTCGCCACGGACGCGGCAATCCCGCGGTCAGACGGTCGAGCGGATTGTGCGACTGGCGCGCCCTGGGCGGCTCGGTCACGACGGGAGCAGGCGCGGTTACGGGAGCTTCGGGGTCCGGAGGCCGGATCGCCGGCGCGGCAACCGCAGTCGGTTCCGCCTCCGCCTCCGGCTCCGCGGGCGGCTCAGGCCCCACGGGCGGCGCCTCCACCGGCGGGGTCTCGACCTTCCGGTCGTTCGAGGCGTCGTACTCGGCCCTCCGCGCGGGATCTGTCAGCACGTCGTAGGCCTGCTGAATCTCCTGGAGGCGCAGGTTCGCGGTCGGATTGTCCGGATCGCGGTTCGTCGAGTGGAAGCGGACCTGGCGCCAGTAGGCGTCGCGAATCTCGTCGACCGTCGCGTCGCGGTCGATCCCGAGGACGTCGTAGAGATCGCGGGTCGCGCTCAAGCCTTCGCCTCGCGAAGGCGGCTCTGCTCCCTGCGCCATCCTTCGATTCTTCCGTGGTCGCCGGAGAGCAGGACCTCGGGTACGCCCCAGCCCTGGAACTCGGCCGGCCGCGTGTAGTGCGGATACTCGAGGCCGCCTTCGAGCTCCCCGGAGAAGCTCTCGATCAGCGAGGACTCCTCGCTGCCGAGCGCGCCCGGCAACCGGCGCGCAATCGCGTCGATCATCACCATCGCGGGCAGCTCGCCTCCGGACAGGACGTAGGGGCCAATCGAGATCGCGTCGGAAGCGAGGTGGATCAGGATCCGCTCGTCGAAGCCCTCGAAGCGAGAGGACAGAAGCGTCAGCCGCTCCTCGGCGGCGAGCTCCTCGACCACCCCTTGCGTCAGCTGCCGGCCCTGAGGGGTCAA
The DNA here is from genome assembly GCA_046729795.1 of Actinomycetota bacterium. Taxonomy (GTDB): domain Bacteria; phylum Actinomycetota; class Thermoleophilia; order Gaiellales; family Gaiellaceae; genus JBKPFU01. Next base: position 16,559 of record JBKPHH010000057.1, read on the forward strand.
AGCAACGACGCGGTGCTCCGGAACGCCGCCGTACGCGGCCTCGAGCGCCGTCGCAACGACGTCGACCCGCAGGACCATCCCGGCCCCGCCGCCATACGGCTCGTCATCGACCTGGCCCGCGGCGAGCGGGGTCGTGTCGCGGTAGTTAAACAGCCGCAGATCGAGCTCGGAACCGAGCACGGATGCGACCGGCCGCTGCTCGGTGAGCCAGCCGAAAGCGTGCGGGATCAGGGTGAAAACGTCGAGCTGCAAAGGCTGTCTCAGGTTACCGGGGGTCTGCGAAACCGCGCGCTACCACGATTCGACGCTGATCGAGATCGACCTCCAGGACACACGCCTCCACCATCGGCAGCAGCGTCCCCGACTCAAGCTCCAGCACGTCGTTCGCGATGCCCGGCGTCACTTGCGCCACCCGGCCTAACTCGCGCCCGCCCTCCTCCTCGACGTCGAGGCCGACGAGCTCGAACGCGTAGAACGAGCCCTGCCCCGGCGGCGGCAGGTCGTCGCGTGCCACCTGCAGCTCGGTTCCCCGCTCGACCGCCCGATCGAGCTTGATCACCGGCCGGCCGCCCGAACGCTTGGACTCGACCACCCGCGCCTCCTCCCCGCCGGCGTGCAGCGTCGCGCCGACGGCGAACCGCTCGGCGTCATCGCTCGCGTGCTCAACGAAGAAGGAGCCGTCCCGCCCGTGGGGACGGCCAACGCGTCCGATGCTGATCACGTCAGTCGACGATCTCGAGGACCATGCGGCGCTCGGAGCGCATCGCGCCGGCGCGGACGAGCGTCCGCAACGCCCGCGCGATCCGCCCCTGACGGCCGATCACCTTGCCGACGTCCGCCTTGGCGACGTGTAGGCGCAGCACGGTCGCATCGTCCCGCTCCACCGTCTCGACCTGCACCGAGTCGGGCTCGTCGACGAGTTGCCGCGCCAGATACTCGATCAGCTCAGCCAGTCTCGATCCCCTTCGCCTTGAGGAGCCGGCCGACCGAGTCGGAAGGCTGCGCACCTTTCGACATCCAGTCTCGAATCTTCTCCTCGTCCAGGTCGATCGTGGACGGATCGGTTTGGGGGTTGTAGCGCCCCACGATCTCGATGAACTTGCCGTCCCGCGGCGAGCGCGAGTCGGCCACTACGACGCGGAAGACCGGATTCTTCTTCGATCCGACCCGCGTCAGCCTGATACGTACTGCCATCTCACCTCCGGCTTCTCGCCTTCTTCTTGCGTTTGCTCTTGGACTTCTTCGTCGCGCTGGAGCGCCTGGCAGAGGGGCCGTCGCCGCCCTGGAGCTCAGCCAACGACGGCATCTTGCCGCTTTTCATCTGCTTCATCACCTTTTCCATCTGCTTGCGCGCCTCCAGCAGTTGGTTCACCTGCTGGACGGTCGAGCCGCTCCCGGCCGCGATCCGCTTGCGGCGCGTCCCGTCGATCATGCGCGGCGCGCGCCGCTCCTGTGGCGTCATCGACAGAACCATCGCCTCCACCCGCGCGAGCTGCTTCTCGTCCACCTGGTCGAGCCCCTCCATCTGCTTGCCGAGGCCTGGGACCAGCTTCAGCACGCCCTGGAGCGGGCCCATGCGGCGAAGCATCTTGTAGCTCTTCAGGAAGTCGTCGAAGGTGAATTCTCCCTGCATCATCCGCCGCTCGAGCTCCTCGCGCTCGTCCTCCTCGACCGCCGCCTCCGCCTTCTCGATCAGGCTGAGCACGTCGCCCATGCCGAGGATCCGCGACGCCATCCGGTCGGGGTGGAAGTACTCGATCTGGTCGAGCTTCTCGCCGACGGAGACGAGCTTGATCGGCTTGCCCGTGACGGCCTTGACGGAAAGCGCAGCGCCGCCGCGCGCGTCGCCGTCCAGCTTCGTCATCAGGACGCCGTCGAATGCGACCCGCTCCTGGAACGCCTCGGCGACGGACACCGCCTCCTGGCCCGTCATCGCGTCGAGCACGAGCAAAACGTTGA